>CAYTBM010000290.1:0-4052 GCA_964436025.1 uncultured Anaerolineaceae bacterium | reverse complement strand
CGCTACGGCCTGAACAACATCACCTTCATCATCATCAATAACAACGGCGTCGGCGGCGGCCCGGACGAGCTCGTCCCGGACGCCACGAAGATCCCGCCGAGCGCGTACACACCGCGTGCCCACTACGAGAAGATGGCCGAGATCTACGGCGGCAAGGGCTTCTTCGTCACCGAGCCGAGCCAGCTCCGCCCGGCGCTTGAAGAGGCGGTGAATTCGGACAAGCCCTCGATCGTCAACATCATGATCAGCGCCCGCGCCCAGCGGAAGCCACAGCAGTTCGCGTGGCTCACGCGCTAACCAATTCAGCCGCTTCAGGACAGCGAGGGGCCCCGCGAACGCGGGGCCTCTTGCTTTGTAACGCGACAGGGGGTGTCGCGATAAGGCAGGATGCTCCGGCGCCGCGAAGGGCGAGGAGTTGAAGGATGGCCAGTTGGGCTGAATTCGAACGGGAGGCGCCGGCACTGTCCGCGCTCTGCTTCCAGCGATTCCGTGCGACAGAATTGATGATGCTCGGGACGATTCGGAAGAACGGCTACCCGCGCATCAGCCCCACCGAATGGACGATCTTCGAGGGGGAGCTTGTGCTCGGCGGGATGTGGCAGGCGAAGAAGGCCCTCGATCTGCTGCGTGACCCCCGCTGCACATTGCACAGCACCACCGCGAACAAGAGCGGCGAAGAAGGCGACGCCAAGCTCTGGGGCCGCGCAATCCCGATGCCGGAAGACGAGCAGGAGCCGTACTGGCAGCACATCTATGAAGAGATTGGCTGGCGGCCGGACGGCCCGGCACATGTTTTCACCATCGACCTCGAGTCCGCGGCGTACCTGGCCTTCCGCCCGGGCGAAGGCATGAAACGCCTGCAGTGGCCGGGCGATGGAGAGTGGAAGGTGACCCAACATTGACTGGTATTCACCGGTCGAGCCAGTAGCGTCGGGCCTGGTTGTTGTGCGGAACGGCGATGACCGAAACGCGGTCCGGGAGGATGCGATACACCAGCGAGTACGGATACGGATCAAGCGCTATCCGCCGTGTCTCGCCCGCATCCGGCCGGCCCGCCATCGGGAAGTCAGTTAGCATTCGGCGGACCTCTTCCACGCGGCGCCGAAAACCCTCGACGGTGCGCGGCTGGCGATCCTTGAGCCAGAGGCGCGCGTCCCGAGCTTCGACGCGGGCCTGTCTCGTGAACGTGACGCGAGCCATCAGTCGTCGAAGATGAACTTCAGGGCTTCGTCCCAGTCCACCTCGTCGGCTTCGCCGCGGTCAAGCTCTTCGATCCGCCGCTTAATCTCGGCTTCCCAGGCGGCGTCGTAGCCCGGATCTTTCGCCTCTCCCAGGCTCGCCTCAAGGCGAATCGCGAGGAGCTGCCGCTCTTCCTCATCGAGCTCCAGCGCCTGCGAAAGCACCGTTTCGAATTTCGTCACGGCAGCATCGTACCAAAGTGGCGAGGGGGTCCGACACTCGTTCGGCGCATGACGGCCCCCGTGACGACGCCCAGGATTACTTTGGGTCTCGCCACATGAGCCAGATCTTAGGGCCGCCGTTCGGCACGACCAGTTCTTCCGTGACCTTGAAACCGTTTCGCTCGTAGAGCGGCACGTTCCGCTCCTTTGAGCTTTCCAGGTAGGCAGGCACCCGCTCCTTGTCGCAGCGTTCGAGCACCGGCGCCATGAGCTGGGTGCCTATGCCGTGGCCCTGCAGATCCGGTTCGACGCCGAGTGCGAGCAGGTAGTAGTGGGGCTCGTGGGGATGCTTCTTTTCGATGGCGTTGAGCCCGCCCATGACGGCCGGGACTCGGCGCCAGGTCGCGGTGCGGACGATCGCGGGGAGTAGCATGAGCTGCTGCAGCATGCCCATTTTCCACTTGCCCGGCGGCGACCAGTATGCGGCGCCCTGGAGGGCGTCCGTCGTGTACAGTTCGCCGCCGGGCGACGTGATGCGATAGGCGACGTCCATGAAGTCGTAGATGCGGCGGGCGCGGCGCTTGTCCTGGGCGGCGAACCAGTTGGCGATCGGATCATCGTCGAATGCGCGCGCCATCACGGCAGTCAGTTGCTTGCGGTCGTCAGCGGTGACTCTTCGGACGGTAGTCGCGATGGGATCGCGGCTTCGAACAGGTGCTTCGGTGGTCATGTGCTTCGTGCCCTCCGCGGGGAGAGTACGACATCGGGGCAAGGGGCACGGGACAAGTCCTCGCGTTTTGACCCCGGAGGGTCCGGACGAGAGTGCCCGGAGCACGTCCGACGTATACTCCGCGACAGTCCCGTGGGCGCCGCCATCCAAGGAGGGCCGAACGTCGTGAGTAATCCCGGGCGGACGCGGCCCCGCGCGAGCGGTTGGTTCGTTCGCCGTCGCCGAAACCTGCTGCTGCTTCCAGCAGCGGCGGTGGTGGTGGCGGCCCTCGCGTTGGGGATCCTGGTCTCGCGAGGCTCCGGCGGCCCCGACGGTGCCAGGTCGCCAGATTCAACGCAGAACCCCATGGACTACGCCGGCGAAGCGACCTCGATCTTCGACCGGGAAGGTCCCAAGGATGGCGTGCTGCTCGGTCGCCTGAACGTCGCCGGCGTGCGAGACCAGGAAATGCGCGCCGCTGCGTTTATCGATAACCAGGTCGAACCGCGGCTCGTACGCATGTGCGAGGCGGGCTGGCTGCCATCTCCGGCCCCGGGGCAAGAATGCGTCGATCTGGTCCATACCGCGGGCTACAAGGTCACGACGACGCTGGACTGGCAGGCAACCGAACGAGCAACCGGCATGCTGAAGGACGCGATCACGGCTGGAATCCAGTCAGGGTGCGACTGCCACGATGGAGCCGTTGTGACGATCGAACCTGGGTCGGGTGAGGTGCGGGTGTACGTGCCCAACACCAACGGCGACGACCGAGGAGACGCACGGGCCCGGCCAGACATCGACCAGCTCATCGAGATAAACGCGCCTGGCTCGGCGTTCATGCCAGTCACCTTCCTTGCGTGGTTCGACCGCCTTGGGAAAGCTCCGATGAACACGCTCTGGGACACCAACCCCCTGCAGCTGCCGGACGGCGGGGCGGTTGTGAATCCGCGCACGGATGGCGGTTCGGAGGGGCTCATCAGCGCCCGGGCCGCACTGGCCGGCATGCAAGAAGCGCCGGCATTCCGAGCAGCGGACGAAGTCGGAGTCGATGCGGTCCTGGATGTGGCCGCACAACTCGGCATCACGACGCTGGCGCAGAAATTCGACCCGACCTGGCTGAATCACCCGAGTGTGAGCTACGGGCCAAACATCGGTGCGGCCGGAGCAAACATCACCGCGATGGACCTGGCCTACGCCAACGCCACCATTGCCAACATGGGCGCGATGATCGGCACGCCGAATCTGGCGGCTACGCTTGATGCCAACGATCTGCAAAGCATCTCCCTCGCGAGCGGCCAGGACTACGACGACGCGGTCCGGCAACGCGCGCTCTTTCAGCGGGGGGATCTTCGGCTACCAGACACGCGCGAACTCGATCCCATCGTGGTGCTGGAGGTATTGGACCGCGATGGCAACGTGCTCTTCTCGCAGGGGAGACCCGAGCGCCGGCAAGTCATCGATCCGGGCTCCGCATGGCTGTTGCATACGGTCATGTCCGATTGCAGAGCGCGCTACATCATCTGGCCTTGTGGCAGCAGCAACACCGACCTCGCACTCGATTTTTCACTACCGGACGGGCGGCGTGTCCAGTCCGGCGTCCAGTTCGGAAGAATGGCGTTTCCGCTCGATCCAGCGAAGGTCCTGGAGACCTGGATGACTGGCTATTCGCGGCACGCCGCGACTGTGGTGTGGGTTGGAAATTCGGACAACGCGCCCGTCAACGATCGCACCTTCGCGGCCTCAAACGCAGCCGTTCGATTCTGGAAGACGTGGATGGGTACGTATCATGGCATGCTCCTGGCGCGCGGAGTTCCGTCGATGGACCTGGCGTTCGAGGATTTGCAGCCTTCGAACGTGACCTTCGGCCCGATTCGTTCGACTACCACTGACCGCGATCACCGTCCGCCCGGAGGTACTGGCTACACCGGGCTGTGCGACCAGGT
>CAYTBM010000289.1:0-4095 GCA_964436025.1 uncultured Anaerolineaceae bacterium | reverse complement strand
AACCAACGCCCGTGCTGATAGCCACGCCCTTCCACATCTGGAACGAGTAAAAGTACGTATGCCCGCTGCGGTCCGTGATCTGCCGGCGCACGGTGCTCCAGCCGGTGACGGGTGGCTGGATGGCGTTGGACGCGCGCCGCAACAGCAGAACCAGCCCCAGCACTACAAGCACAAACGCGAACATCGCGTCGAAGCCGCGGCGCGGGATATATCCCACCAGGATCGCCCCCGCCACGGCGCCCGGGAGCGTAGCGACGGCAAACCACGCCCCGCTTCGGTAGTCGATTCGCTTTTGCGCGCCGTAGGCCAGTGATCCCGATGTCGCGTTCGCCCACACCACGAAGAGCGAGATCGCCGTAATGGTTTCCGGCTTCTTGTCCGGGTAGAGGAAGAGCAGGACGGGGACGAGGATGAAGCCGCCCCCAGCGCCCACCAGCGTCCCGAACGCCCCAACAGCGACGCCCAGTGGTATCAGCAGCAGATCGACTTCGTGCAGCGGTGCTTCCCCTCAGTCGCTCGGGGAAGTGTTGCCTTCCCCTTGGCTGGAGTCCAATGCTGGCCTATTAAACGGGGATGTCGGTCTCGTCTCCGCCATATTCGTAGCGCCGGCGCATGCTGGATCGGTCTCGTAGCCGGTCCGCGAAGCCACCAATCCGGTCGGTGAAGTGCGCCAGCCGCCGTTCCAGCCGCCCACGGATCCAGCTTCGCGTGGATCCGATGTGCCGGTAGCGGGAGTAGCGCTGGTCGATCCGCCGCTTGGGCCGAAGGCGCTGCGTGCGGGCAAGCTCGCGCAGTACCGCACGCCGCAGGATCAAGGCCGTTTCGCCGTGGTCGGTGTGAGCGCCTTCACCCGGCTCGGGGACCGTGTGGTCGATGATTCCCAGGCGGAGGCAGTCATGCGAGGTCAGCCGCAGGCGCTCCGCTGCTTCGCCTGCCGAGGATGCGCCCCCGTACAGGATCATGGCGGCATCCTCCGGCCGGATTACTTCGTAGACGGCGTTATCGAGCATCAGGACGCGGTCCGCCACGGCCATTGCCATGGCGCCTTCGGAATTGGCTTCGCCGATGATCACCGCGACTGTCGGCACCGGTAGCTCCAGCATCGCGGCGGTGCACTGCGCCACCGCGAATCCCAGGCCGGCTTCCTCGTTCGCCAGTGAGGGGTCCGCGCCGTCCGTGTCGATGAGCGTGACCAGTGGCAAGTCGAACTTCTTCGCCAGGTGCATGGCGCGCCGGGCCTTGCGGAAGCCCGCGGTGCTAATTCGTCCGTGCTGCCCGCCTGCGCGGACCTGTGCCGCGAACATGACCGCTTCGCCGGCAAGCGTACCGAGACCGGCCATGATCGCCGGGTCATCGCTGCCACTGCGGTCGCCGTGTAACGCGACGAACGACGTGGACATGCGATTGACGAGGTCAGCGCCGGTCGGCCTGTCGGCATGCCGCGAAAGCTGGACCTGCTGCCAGGCACTGCGCAGCGAGTGCTGAGTGTGGCCTTCGCGCTGGTCTTTCTGAGCAGACAACCGGTAGTCGTTCATCAACAGGTCGAGTAGTTGCGCCAGCGAGTCACGGAGCTGTGGCCGGGGCACGACTGCGTCGATGAGCCCGTGCCTGAGGTGCGCTTCGGAGGTGTGCGCGCCTTCCGGTAACTCCGCGCCCGCGGCTTCCTGCAGCGCTCGCAGTGCCGCGTACCCCACGAGCGCATTCGGTTCGCTCACGATCATATCCGCGAGGTTCACGAACCCGGTGTACGCCGAGCCCGTGGTCGGGTCCGTGAGCACCGCGATGTACGGCAGACCAGCCCGATCGTGCCGTTGCACCGCTGCGGCGATGCGCGGCCCCTGCATCAGCGCGAGCAGGCCCTCCTGCATCCGCGTGCCACTGGTCGAACAAACCACCACGACCGGGACGCGACGCGACGTGGCTTTTTCGAACGCGCGCGCAAGCCGTTCACCCGCGGCGACTCCGATGGAGCCGCCCAGGAACGAGAAGTCGATGACCGCGATAACGATGTCGCGCCCGTAGACGCTGCCAGTGCCCGTCAGCGCGGACTCGGTTAGCCCCGTGCGGCGCTGCGCACTGATGACCCGTGACCGGTATGACTGCTTGTCCCGGAACGACAGCGGATCGATGTTCGTGACTCCCCGGTCATCCTCGTGGAAGCTGCCGACATCGAGGAGTGTCGCGATTCGCTCGCGCGCCGTGAGGTGAAAATGAAATCCGCAGGAGTGGCAGACTCGGTACCGCTCATACGACTTCGACCCTTCCAGATCGGCGCCGCAGGAAAGGCACTGCTCGTGCTGGCGAGGTTCCGCGATGACCTCGTCGGGCGCTTCGCCCCGGGAAAGCAGTGACTTCAAATTCTTCATAAGACGCAGTGTATCAAGCGAGCCCGTCAGGTGTTCCCACCAGCACGCGACGCGATTCGCCTTCCTCCCGTGCCCCGACCAGGCCTTCGTCCTCGAGGATATCGATGATCCGGTTCGCCTTCAGCGCGCCGACTTTCAATCGTCGTTGCAGGAGCGACGGTGAAATCCTCTGGTGTTGCAGGCAAAGCTCGCGCGCCTTGTCCACCACCGGGTCATCGAAATCCACCTCGATGTTCGCGTCGCCGCCGTTGGCGTCGGCGAGAGCCTGCTCCAGCAGCTCGTCTGCCGTTTCCGGTGTGAGTTCGCTGAACCGTTCGTCCTTCCAGAATTCCACGAGCCGCTCAACTTCGGCGTCAGACACATACACCCCCTGGATGCGGATGGGCTTCGCTGCGTCCGTGGGCATAAACAGCATGTCGCCGCGGCCGAGCAGCTTCTCCGCCCCGCCCATGTCGAGGATCGTGCGGGAGTCGGTCATGGAAGTGACGGCGAACGCGATGCGTGTCGGGAAGTTCGCCTTGATCAGGCCGGTCACAACATCGACGGAGGGCCGCTGGGTGGCGACCACAAGGTGGATGCCGGTGGCACGGGCGAGCTGGGCCAGGCGGCAGATGAGCTTCTCCACCTCGAACGGCGCGGCCATCATCAGGTCCGCCAGCTCGTCAATGATCACCACCCAGTAGGGCAGCTTCTTCAGGATGCGCGGGTGCTTGTTGTACGACTCGATGTTCCGGACGGCGACGTTCGCGAACTTCTTGTAGCGCGCGTCCATTTCGCCGACCACGGCCTGGAGCACGCCCACTACCTTGTCCATGTCGACGATCACTTCGCTGAAGGCCATGTGCGGGATGCCCGAGTACGCGCTCAGTTCGACGCGCTTGGGGTCCACCATGACGAAACGCACTTCGTCTGGCGAGGCGTTCATCATGATCCCGGAAATGATCGCGTTCATGCAGACGCTCTTGCCAGAACCGGTGGCCCCAGCGATCAGCAGGTGGGGCATCTTGCCCAGATCGGCCACCACCGGCGTCCCTGAGACGCCCTTGCCCAGCGGCACCGTGAGCTTGCTCTTGCGCACCATGTCCTGGAACTCCTTGGTTTCCATAACAGCACGCATAGTGACGACTGAGGCGGAGTCGTTCGGCACCTCGATGCCAACGATGGCGCGGCCAGGCACCGGAGCCTCGATGCGCAGGCTCGGGGCCGCCAGTGCCAGCGCGAGGTCATTCTGGAGCGCCGTGATTTTGTTCACCCGGACGCGAGTGCGGCCCGTCTCAACGCGCTCGCTTCGCGGGCGTCCATCGCTCGAGTAGAGCAGTTTGCCCCCTTCGTCGCGCAGGGGGACATCCTTGAACTTCACTTCCCAGCCGGGTTCCACGCCAAATTGCGTCACGGTCGGACCTTCATTGATCTCCACGACGGTCGCGTCGACACCAAAACTTGCGAGCGTGTCGACGATGAGTTGCGCCCGCGCGGCGTTGTCGTGTTTGCGGTGCACGCTGGGAATTGGGGCGTTGAGCATTTCGATGGCCGGCAGTTGCCACCCGCTTCGCGCTCCGCCCAGTTCGAGTCCCAGCTGCGTGGGCTCCTCCGGTCCCTCGTCTTCAAGTTCCAGGTCCGCGGGAAGCTCAAGAGCCTCGTCGACCGATTCAGTCGGTGGCGGTTCTTCCAAGAGCGTGGGCGCGAACGACGCCGCTGCACCCGTGCCCACCGTTGAACTCGGCGAGGC
>CAYTBM010000288.1:3013-4130 GCA_964436025.1 uncultured Anaerolineaceae bacterium | reverse complement strand
TCGCAAATTTCAAACCGGGCAGCATCCGCCGCACTTCGACGTACCTGAAGTTGCGGACTGAAGCCTCATTGCGCTTCGAAAAGGGCCTCGGGCGCGAAATGCCCGAGTACGCGCAGCACCGGGCGTTGCACCTGTTCGAACAGCTGACCGGCGGGCGCGCGGCAAGCGGGCTGGTCGATGTTTATCCCGGCAAGGAGCCCGCGCGCACCATCGTTGTCGAAGCCGCGCGCATCGAGCAGGTCCTAGGCATTGTGATCCCGACCGAGGACGTGAGGCGCATCCTCACGGACCTGGGGTTCGTCTGCCACTACGTGCCGCCGGGCAAGTACAGCGTGCAGCCGCCGGATTGGCGGCCGGACGTCGAGATCGCCGACGACGTGATTGAAGACATCGGCCGCATCTACGGCTACGACAAACTCCCGACCACTATGCTCCGCGGCCGGCTCCCGGCGCCGGAACTCGACCCCGTGCGCGACCTCCGCGAGCGCGTGCGGGACCTCGCGGCGGCACTCGGCTTCCAGGAAACCATCTCCTATACGCTGACCGACAAGGCGAAGCTGGGGCGAATGGTGCCGCAGTCCGACAGCCTCCGAAGCGACCCGCTTGGGGTGGTGAACCCGGTGGCGGCGCAGCACACGTATCTGCGCACCTCCCTCCGGCCCTCCGTCCTAGAAACGTACGCGGCGAACCGGCACCACGAGGATGGGCCGCTACGCATCTTCGAAGTGGGATTCGAGTACCTGCCCGTTGAGGCGGATCTGCCGCACGAGCGGCCCATGCTGTGCGCGGTGCTCGGGGGGGCGCGGGAAGGCCGCTGGGCGCAGGCCGCCGGCGAGCGCCTCGACTTTTTCGACGCGAAGGGTTTTGTCGAAGCTGCGCTGCGCGGCCTCGGCATCGTGGCCAGCTTCGCTCCAGTAGCTCAGTACGGACTGCTCACCGGTCACACAGCGGAGGTGCGAGTCGGCAAGGACCCCGTAGGCATCCTCGGACAGGTGCACCCGGACAACGCTGCGATGTTCGACATTGCTGAGCCGGTGTTCCTCGTAGAACTGTCCGTGGAAGGGCTCGTCCGGCACTTGCCGGAACGCCCGGATTACACCGCGCCGTCGCGGTTCCC
>CAYTBM010000288.1:0-2913 GCA_964436025.1 uncultured Anaerolineaceae bacterium | reverse complement strand
AGGACGAGCGCGACGAATTTTGGCGGCTCTTCGAGGAAAACGACGAGGAGTTCGACTTGTCGGAAGCGTGGATGGAAGAGATACGGCGCCGGATGGCCGACCTCGACGCCGGGCGAGCCGAACCGATCCCCTGGGAGACGGTTCGCGACGAATTGAGAGAGCGGATCCGTGCTGCTTCGGGTTGAGCTGCATCCCGGCGCTCGCCAGGACATGCATCACGCGGTGAGTTACCTCGTGGAGCGTTCGGTAAGACGAACTGAGCGGTTCAGCCGGGGGTATGAGACGGCCATCCGCGCGGTGGCGGAGTTTCCGCTAATCGGGAGGGAGATTACGCCCGGGGTTCGGCGGTTCGTGATTGCGCGAACTGACTACGCGCTGATCTATCGCGTGTCCGCCACTGCCGTGACAATCCTGGCGCTACCCCATCGGTCGAGTCCCCCTGGCTATTGGTGCGAGCGCCTGTAACCTCGCTCGCTACCGCCTGACCGGCCGACGCGATAGATTCGGCGCATGACATCCAAGGCCCCCAAGAAGTCCTCCGCCGCCACCGAGATCATCGTGGGCGACTACCACCGCATCCTCGAATCAGACTCCAAATGGGAGCAAGCCGGGTTCGCGCTTCCTGACGGCAGCGTCTGGCAATACAGGGAGCCGGGCGCCGTCGTCCTCGTGCGGAACGGCGTCCTCCAGGTCACCGCTGTCCCGTACACGCGGGGCAACGACCGGGTGCAGATCCTGGACAACGCGAAGCACATGTACTTCTCGAAGCAGCGCTTCGAAGTGCCCGCAGGCGGCAAGATAACGTTCGAAATCGATATCGCCGCGCGCACGGTGGGGACGACGCCAGGGAACCTCTATGACGGTTATGTCAGTTGGAACCTGCTGGACCTCACGACCGGCTGGGCGCTGGACTTCTTCACCGGCGGAGACACGGTAGCGACCGTGTACGGCCGCCTTCCGTTCCCCGGCGCGGCCGTGCCGGAGACGGGCGGCGCGCGCGCGTTCTGCATGTTCAACGAACTGAAGTCCGTCCCTACGAAGCAGGGCCAGAAGCACGCTTACCGCATCACCTACGACCAGGGCGCCGACTCGGTGGAGTTCGAAGCCGACGGCAAAGTGGTCGACCGCCACGACAACGTGCCGGACAAAATCTCGGGCTTCACCGCGGCGATCGGCCTGATGTCCGAAATCGACATCGTGGACGGGAAGTCGGTGAGTTGCCACGGGCAGGGGGTGATTGGGCAGTGGGGCCCGATGCGGGTGGTGATGGAGCCGGCGGGATAGGGCCTACCCCGGCTTCACCGCACGAAGCAAGTACCGGCCTTCGCGAAGAATGATTCCGCCTCCGGCATCCGAAAGCTCGGACTCCAGCCGGCGGAGCGCCTCGAGATCCGTTTCCAAATCCAGGTCCGGGACGTACCAGGGGGCGACGATGAGCATCTGGACCAGTTCTGAGAGCGAAGCGAAGCGTGTCTCGAAGTCGTGCCGTTGTGCTTCAACCGTGTAGCCAAGGGCGCGGAACGCGTCCGCATAGGCACGGTAGTGGTCCGGGAAGCGGGCTGCGCGGTCGAAGTAGCGGTGGAGTTCCGGCCAGGTGTCAGGAGTGCACTGCTGTGTCAGTACGGTGCCGCCCGGCTGCAGGACGCGGTGCACCTCTTCCGGGTCGAGTGCTTCGTGTCGGTCGAGGACAAGGTCAAAGCTGGCCGGACAGAACGGCATCCTGGAACTCTCGGCTTCGCACCACACCGTAGCGATACCGAGCGGCTGGAGGCGCTCGTAGGCGAGACGCGCGTTCGGCGGCCATTGCTCAGTCGCCGTCAGCCGGGCGAAATGGACACCGGAGGCAATGCGGCTAAGCACCTCGCCCCCGCCTGTGCCAAGGTCGACCGCCGACTTTGAGTCGCGGAGGAGGGCCTTCGCCTCAGCCTCGTAGTCCCACGGCAGCGGCGGACCGAGGTGCTCGGCGTCGATGAACCCCAGGTCCCAGCCGGTCTTCTGGCGGGCGTAATTCTGCGCTGCAAGCAGTTCCGAATACGGCTGCTCGGGCATCGGAGAGGGCTACCGGATCATCTTCCGGCGCTTTGCGGCGTTGCTTCCTTTGCCCTTCGGCGCGTTCTGGCCGTTGCCGCCCAGCGTCCGGATCTGGTCGTCGCTTGGACCGGTAGATTTCGCAAGGACCGGTGCGGCCACCTTTTTGCGGTCTTCCTGCGCGCCGTTGCCGTTGCCTGCCGCGGCCGCTGCCTGTGCGGCGGCAATGTCGCCGGGCGACGGCTCAACCTGCTGGGCAACGGGCGCCGCGTTCTCCTGCTGGACGATGCGCACCTTGAAGAGCGTCCGCGCGACCTGCCGCTGGATGTTCTGCACGAGCTGCTGGTACATGTCGTGGCCTTCGCGCTTGAAAGCGACGAGAGGGTCGACCTGAGCGTAGGCCTGGAGGCCGATGCTCTGGCGCAGTTCTTCGATCGCCGTGAGGTGCTCGCGCCAGTGAGTGTCAATGGCTTCGATAAGCAGCCAGTGCTCCACCTTTCGCATGTTCTCGCCGCCGACCGCCGCTTCCATCTCTTCGTAACGGTCCTCGGCGCGGTCCAGCATTTCGTCCCCGAGTTCGTCGCCGAGGTCCTGCATTTCCTCGATGCTCGGCACGTCCTCCGGAGGGAAGACTTCACGCAGTTCGGCATGGGCCAGTTCGAGGGACTCGATGTTGTGGCTGGAAGTGTTGGCGAGGATCTTTTCAATCTCGGGCAAGAGCATGTGGTCGATCACGTTCGCGCGTGTATCGACGCCCTTGAGGATCATGTCGCGCTGTTCGTAAATCTGCTTGCGGTGCTCGTTGATGACGTCGTCGAACTCGACGAGCCGCTTGCGGATGTCGAAGTTGTGGCCTTCGACCTTGGTCTGGGCCTGTTCGATGGC
>CAYTBM010000287.1:0-4138 GCA_964436025.1 uncultured Anaerolineaceae bacterium | reverse complement strand
GGTCGGGCAGGCCTGGACGCAGGAGCCGCAGGAGACGCACTCGGAGTCGAGGAAGAGCATGTCTCCGGGCGAGATCTTGGAGGCAAAGCCGCGGCCCTTCACGGTCAGCGCGAAGGTTCCCTGCGTTTCCTCGCAGGCGCGCACGCAGCGCGAGCAAACAATGCACTTCGCGGGGTCGAAGCTGAAGTAGGGGTTGGACTCGTCCTTCGCTTCGTGGAGGTGGTTCTCGCCATCATAGCCGTAGCGAACCTCGCGCAGGCCGACCACGCCGGCCATGTCTTGCAGTTCGCAGTTGCCGTTCGCGGGGCAGGTCAGGCAGTCCAGCGGGTGGTCCGAGATGTACAGCTCCATCACGTTCCGGCGCATGCGAGCGAGCTTGCTGGACTGCGTGGTCACCTTCATGCCGGCTTCCGCCGGGGTCGTGCAGGAGGCGGGCGTCCCTTTGCGGCCCTCAATTTCGACCAGGCAGAGGCGGCAGCTGCCGAATGGCTCCAGGCTGTCGGTCGCGCAGAGGCGGGGCACCGTCACGCCAGACTCGACCGCCGCGCGCATCACCGAAGTGCCGGTGGGCACGGTCACGGGCTTCCCATCGATTTGGAGCGTGACCGTTGTCTCGGACGCGACTGCGGGCGTGCCGTAGTCGATTTCTCGCACCAGTGTCATCGCGGAACCCCCTCGTCCTTCCGCGGAAGGGCCTCGTCCTTCTCTGGAAGGATGACGTTTCGGTCGAAGTCCTCCGGGAAGTGCCGGAGGGCGCTGCCAACAGGATACGGCGTCAGGCCGCCGAGGCCGCAGAGCGAGCCATCCTTCATTACCTCAAGCAGGTCATCCAGTAGCTCGAGGTTCATCATCCGTTCCTCGCCCGCGATGATGCGGTCGATTACTTCGACGCCTCGTGTGGAGCCGATTCGGCAGGGTGTGCACTTGCCGCAGCTTTCGATGGCGCAGAACTCCATCGCGAACCGGGCCTGCTTCGCCATGTCCACGGTGTCATCGAAGACGACGACGCCGCCGTGGCCGAGCAGCCCGCCGCGCTCGCTGAACGCCTCGTAGTCGATCGGCGTGTCGAGCAGCGATTCAGGGAAGTACGCGCCGAGCGGGCCGCCGCACATGACTGCCCGCAGCGGCCGCCCGGAAGCCGTCCCGCCGCCGAAGTCTTCGATGAGAGCGCG
The DNA here is from genome assembly GCA_964436025.1 of uncultured Anaerolineaceae bacterium. Classification (GTDB taxonomy): domain Bacteria; phylum Chloroflexota; class Dehalococcoidia; order Tepidiformales; family Tepidiformaceae; genus Amarobacter. Next base: position 2,966 of record CAYTBM010000287.1, on the reverse strand, counting down.
AAGCGTGATGCCGAAAGGCACTTCCACCAGCCCCGCGCGCTTGATGTTTCCGGCCAACTGCATGACCGCGGTCCCGCGCGAACGCCCGACGCCAAGCGCCGCGTACGCTTCCGGGCCGTCCGCCAGGATCATCGGCACGGTGGCGAGCGTTAGCGTGTTGTTGACCACGGTCGGGCAGCCGAAAAGGCCCTTCACCGCCGGGAGCGGCGGGCGCGGCCGGATGAGGCCCTTCTTCCCTTCGAGGCTCTCCAGCAGCGCTGTCTCCTCGCCGCAGATGTAGGCGCCCGCGCCAAGGCGGACGTTGATATCGAACGCTCTGCCGCTGCCGTGCACCGAATCACCGAGGTAACCGGCCTGGCGCGCGATGCCGATCGCTGAGTGCATCGATTCGAACGCATCCGGGTATTCCGAGCGGACGTAGATGTAGCCTTCGCTCGCGCCGACGGCCAGCCCGGCGATGGTCATGCCTTCGATGAGCGTGAAGGGGTCACCTTCCATCAGCATTCGGTCGGCGTAGGTGCCGCTATCGCCTTCGTCGGCGTTGCAGACGATGTACTTCTGCCCTGCGGGCTCGTCGAGGACGGTCTTCCACTTCAGTCCGGCCGGGAAACCGGCGCCGCCCCGCCCGCGCAGGCCGGAAGCCGTGACGGCCTGGACGATTGCTTCAGGCGGCATCGCCAGGGCACGTTCGAGCCCGGCGAAACCGCCGTGCTCGCGGTACTGCTCGATCGAGTGCGGCTCGATGATCCCGCAGCGCTGGAACGTGATGCGTTGCTGCTTCGCCAGGTACGGCAGCCGTTCGGTCAGGCCGAGGCGCGCCGGATGCGCGGCCCCCGATAGAAAGCCGTCATCGAACAGTCCGGGTATATCGCTCGCCTCGACCGGCCCATAGGCGACGCGACCTTCCGGCGTATCGACCTCAACGAGCGGCTCCAGCCAGTACAGTCCGCGCGATCCGTTCCGTTTCAGTTCGACGCCCAGCCCGCGGCGGTCGGCTTCCGCGAGAATCGCTTCCGCCACCTCGTCTGCGCCAACCGAGCGCGCCCCGGAATCCAGCGGGACCCAGACGCTCACGGCCGCGCCTCCGCGAACAGGGCGCTCGCGCGCTCAGGGGTCATCCGTCCGTGCAGCTTCCCGTCCACCACCATCGCCGGCGAGAGTGCGCAGTTGCCCAGGCAGTACACCGGCTGGATCTCGTACTCGCCGTCCGCGCTCTTGCTGCCCAACTCCGTGTCGAGGATGGTTTCGACCCGCTCCAGCAGCGCAGCGCTTCCCACGGCCTGGCAGGATTCGGCCAGGCAGACCTTCACGACGTGTTCGGCGGGCGGCGTCCGCCGGAAGTCCGCATAGAACTCAACGACCCCGACGACTTCCGCCTTCGAGAGATTGAGAGCGTCGGCAACCAGCGGGATGGCCTCGTCGTGGATGTAGCCGAACTGCGCCTGCACGGCGTGCAGCACCGGCAGGCACGCCCCGGGGAGGTCCTTCAGCCCCGCAATCGTCTCGCGAGCGCGCGCGGCGTCCCAGGCTTCGTACACAGACCCGCCGTCACTCACGGATGCGCCCTCCTGCTGCGTAAACATTGAACCCGGAAGCCTTCAGGAAGCCGGCGAGCGTCACGTCGAAGGTGCTCGCAATCTCCACCGCGAGGCTCGAAGGCGCACCCACCGAGGCCACGATCGGGATGCGCGCGCGCAGCGCCTTCTGCAGAAGTTCGTAGCTCGCGCGTCCGCTGAGCACGAGGACGGACTCCTCCAGCCGCGCCATCGTACCGGCGAGGAAATGCTGTCCGACGAGCTTGTCCAGCGCATTGTGCCGCCCGACGTCCTCCCGCAAGGACAGCAGGTGGCCGCCGGTCGTGAACAGGCCGCAGGCGTGCACGCCGCCGGTCGTTTCGAACCCGCTCTGGCCATTCAGCATGGCAGCCGGCAACGCGACCAGGACGGAGCCGTCGATCGCGGCGGTGCTCCTCAGTGGGCGGCAGCCGCTGTCGATCAGCGCGTCGAGCGAGGCCTTGCCGCAGACGCCGCAGGCGCTGGTCGCGGTGAAGTTGCGCTTCAGCGAGTCCAGGCCCACGTCGAGGTCATCGCGCAGGCGCACCACTACCGTGTTCCGCCGCTCCGCGGCCCCATCAACCTCAGGGGCGTACTCGATGTCCGCGATGTCGCGGCGCTCCTGGACAACACCCTCGGCGAACAGGAAGCCGGCGGCGAGTTCGAAGTCCTGGCCCGGCGTGCGCATCGTTACGCTCAGCGGGGTCGTCACGCGCTCGAACGCGCTTCCGTGGCTCAACCTGATCTCGAGCGGTTCTTCGATCGCGAGGAAGTCCGGGGCATGCTCCCACTGCCCGTTACGGACACGGTCAACCTCGTGGGCTACGTGGCTGGCATGGCGGTTCAGCGCGTAATCCTCCGGTGGGCCAGTTTAGCACCGTGGGCCGGGGCCCGAGGTGTGAGGTCCGCGGCGCCAGGCGCCCTCCGCATCCCCGTGTCTCTGCGCCGGTTTCTTTCCATTCCCGTTGCGAGCGGTGGCCAAAGGTGCAAACCTTCGCGCCCAAACGGCCCTTCTCCGCGCCATCCACGCTGCGTAGACACGCCAAATCCCCATTGACGGAATCAGCCTCAACATGACCACTGCCGAACCTGCACCCAAGCTCGACTTCGACCCCGACGCACTGCGCGAAAAGTACCGCCTCGAACGCGACAAGCGGCTTCGCACCGACGGCAACGACCAGTACATCGAAGTCGTCGGCGAGTACTCCCACTACATTGAAGACCCGTATGTCCAGCCCATCGTCCGCGAGCCGGTGACGACCGATGTCGATGTCGCGGTTGTTGGTGGCGGCCACGGCGGCCTGTTGATTGGCTCGCGCCTGCGCATGGCCGGCGTGCAGAGCATCCGCATGATCGAGAAGGGTGGCGACTTCGGCGGCACCTGGTACTGGAACCGCTACCCCGGCGCCGCCT
>CAYTBM010000286.1:0-4158 GCA_964436025.1 uncultured Anaerolineaceae bacterium | reverse complement strand
GCGGCCATGCCCGCGTAGTCGAGCACCGGAGCGTGAGGCACGCCGGCCTCCGCCAGCGGAGCGAGCCACGCTTCGGCGGGCTTTGTGCGGAAGATGCGGTCCAGCTCCGCGACCAGCGCGTCCTTGTTCTTCGCCCGGCCCCACGGCGAGGCGAAGCGTTCGTCGGTGCGCAATTCCGTGTGGCCGAGCGCCTCGCAGAGCTTCTCGAAGTACTGCTGGTCCTGCGCCGCGATGGCGACGTGCTTGCCGTCGGCGCACTCGTAGTTCGTGTAGGTGGCGGCGCGCCGGCGTTCGAAGCCGACCTGCTTGCCGGTGCGCAGGAACTCCATGATCTGCTTGGATTGCATGGCCACCATGCCGCCGATGAGCGAACCGTCGATGTGCTGGCCGATGCCGTCGCGTTCGCGGACGACGAGCGCGGTGGAGATGCCGAAGGCCAGGAGCATCGCGCCGATCTGGTCGGCGAAGCCGCCGATGAGCGCCTGCGGTTCGCCGCCGGGACCTTCGCCTTGCTCGTACATCACGCCGCTGAGCGCCTGCGCAACATGGTCGTAGCCCGGACGGGTGGCCCACGGACCGCTCCGTCCCCAGGCGGATGCCGAGGCGAGGATGATGTCCGCGCGGAGGGCACGGAGGTCTTCGTACCCGATGCCCATTGCTTCCATGACGCCCGGCCGGAAGTTCTCGACCACCACGTCGCAGAGCGGCACGAGCCGCTTCACCACTTCGATTGCGCGCGGGCTGCGAAGGTCCAGCGTAATGCTCTTCTTCCCGCGGTTGTGCCCTTCGAAGTAGGACGAGAAGCCGTCCGGCCCGAGGCCATTCGCGCGGCCCTGTTCGCCGCCCGGCGGTTCGATCTTCCAGACTTCGGCGCCCATGTCGCAGAGCAGCATGGTCGCGAAGGGGCCCTGCTGGGCGCGGGTGAAATCGAGGATGCGGTAGCCTTCCAGCGCCGGGCGGCCGACGGTCATGCGCGGAGTTTACGCCCGGGGCGAGGCTCCGGCTCAGTGCGCGGGCGGCGTCTGGTATTCCACGAGGTACGTGATCTTCGCCCCGTCGGCCTGTGGCAATCCCTGGAGGAATGCCTCGAGGCGGGTCGTTGCTTCGGCGCTTGCTTCGTTCAGCAGCCCGCCGCGGATGGCTTGTTCGGTCGCGATGGAGGTTACGCCGGCGAGCGCGCCATCGCGGACATCGTGGCCGCCGAGGCCGACCGGCGACCCGAGCTTGTTCAGGAGGCCCTTGCTGGTGGAGATATCGAAGCTCTCGGGGTCGACTTCCGTGCTCGTGATCCGCGCCTGTGGGATGCGGACGATGACCACCGTCCCATCGCCGTTCTCGATGACCTCGATGTCCTGCGCGGTCACCTGGCTCATATCGACTCCCGCGGAGACGACGACCCTGGCTTTCACGTCGAGCTCCTGGCCGGCGACGAATCCCGGCAGGTTGAACTTCGTGAGCCCCAGGTTGAGCCGCTGGTGGAAATCGGTGTTGGATTTGGTGTCGTAGGTGTCCTTTGCCGTCACCAGCTCGAAGGCGTGGACGCGCTCGAGCAAGTCAGCCTGGTTGACGGTGGTGCTGCCGGCATCTTCCAGGCCAATGCTGAAGAAGTGTTCGTCCATCCAATTCCAGCTGGCCCAGCCGCCGATGAGCAGGAGCAGCGCGGCGCCGAGGAGTGAGAGCCACCCGGCAGCGCGGCCGGGATTGAAACCCGCGCTCGCGCGGAGTGCGGGCACGTAGTGAACCTGTTGGGACATGCGAAAGACCTCCGCAAAAACCGTATCAGGCACACCCGGCTGTTATGCCGCAAACCAGCCGCGGAGGGAGCGGTGGCGTACTCAACGGGCATGTAGGATCAGCGGACTCGACAACGGAGGTGCCTCGCATGGCGATCGTTGAAACCGAAGCGCACGGCGCTGTGTTCGTCATCCGCATGAACCGGCCCGAGCGCCTGAACGCGTTGGGCAACGAACTGCGCGCCGCGCTGGCGGATGCCTGGATTGAGTTCGCCGAGAGCAGCGACCTCGAAGTGGCGATCTACACCGGCACCGGCCGGGCGTTTTGCGCCGGCGAGGATATGAAGGAATCGCTGAGCCGCGGCGCACCGGGGCTGGACAGCAGCATTAAGCGAGACCCGTTCACGAGCGGGACGCTGGACAAGCCCGTCATCTGCGCGATCAACGGTTACGCGATGGGCGGCGGGTTCCAGCTGGTGGAGCGCTGCGACCTGCGCGTGGCGGTGCGCGGCGCGGTCTTCGAGATGTCAGAAGCGAAACGCTGGCTGCTCGGCGGGCACGCCCACGGGTTCATCGCGAATATGCCGCACCCGGTGGCCACGGAGATGGCGTTTGCGTTCCGCTTCGAGGCGGAGCGGCTTCACCAGCTCGGCTTCATCAACCGGCTGACCGACGCCGAGGGGCTGATGCCGGAGGCGTTCGCGATGGCGAACCACCTGATGTCGCTGCCGCCGGCGTCACGGGCGAACACGCTGGCGATGATGCGGGCGATGCGGCCGTCGCCGGCGCCGGAATTGGAACGGCTCGCCGACCGCCTGCGGGAGCATGGTGCGAAGTCGGACCTGATGGAGTCGCGCGCGGCGTTCGCGGAGAAGCGGGAGCCGAATTTCAAGGGGTGGGACCATCCGGAGGACCGCTACCGGCGGCCGACTCTGCGATCGATCCGCGAGAAGGAAGGCCCGATCGTCTAGCAGGCGCCTTCGGGGCGAGCGAGATGGAGGATGGTGACGCCATGCTGGGGTGGGGAATTCATGTCTACAAGGCGAGTGAGCCAGAAACGAGCAACTGGAAAGACTGTATTGCCTTCTGGGAAACGGGCATCGATGGCGATACCTGGCTTCGAGAGAACTGTGAACTGACAGCCGAGAACGGCGGCTATCCGGTGACCTACAGGACGAACGGGAAGTTCGTCAAAGCAATGCTCGGAGACGGGCCGGTCACTTTCGTCTCAAGAGCTAGCATCATCCATGAAGAGGACGGAAGCGTAGAACATGCAGGCCAGCCAGGCTGGATCGGACGGGCCAGAATCGACTACCGGAGGCTGACGGCTCTGAAGGACGAGGAAGTCATTTCCATAGACGCGTGGGACCTTAGTTAGCGGGCGAGATGGAATCGTGTCCGGGCGCACGGTGCGCCCTGGCCTTCGCTAAACGGCGATCGCAGGCTTAGACTCGCGGCCATTCTCCGAGACCGGGGTTGTTCCATGCCGCGCGTGCTCATCAACCACTACCGTGCCGTCTTCGAAGCGGCGTACCGCACCGACCCGTTCCACGGATTTCGCGGCAACCTCACGTCCGTGACTGACGCCGAATGGCGGGTGCGTCCCGCCGATTGGTCGCGGGAGGTCTTTGGTGGGCAGCCGGAATTGTCGATCCGGGACCTGGCCTTCCACGTCGGCGGGGCGCTGGTGATGTATACCGACCGGGCGTTTGGTGAAGCGAAGCTGGAGTGGGGCGACATTGCCGGCCCGAGCGGAGACGACATGGAAACGGTCCTGGCGTGGCTGGACAACGCCCACGCGGCCTTCGCCGCGGGCCTCGCGGCGCTTCGCGACGACTCTGAGCTGGCCGAGACGCGCCAGACGCCCTGGCGAACGCCACTGCCGCGCGCCCAGCTCATTGGCCTGATGCCGAATCACCTGGTTTACCACTCGGGCGAGGTGAACCGGCAGCGCGCGCTGATTCGCGGGAGCAGCGGCTGGGATCGGTAGAATCGTGCGCCAGGAGCAGTGTCATGGCCGTTGAGAGTCTCACCATCACGTCGACGAGCGACTACGAAGACGGGCGCGCATGGGGCGAAGCCGGACCCTACGAGGTTGTCCGTGGTGTCGTCACCTTCGCGCTTGATCCGGCGAATCCGGCGAACCAGCGCATCACCGATATCGCGTTTGCCGAACGCGGGCCTGACGGCCTGGTTCGCGGCGAGTCGGACTTCTGCATCCTGCGGCCGAAGGAACCGGCGCAGGCGAACGGCGGGCTGTTCTTCAGCGTGGCGAACCGCGGCAACGTGACGCTGCCGTTTGGGCTGGGGCCGGCCCCGGACCTGGTTTCGCTGCCCGCGGGGACGATTCCCTCGAGCGAGAGCCTGTTGCTCTACGGCGGCTGGACGGTGGCGTGGTGCGGCTGGCAGTTCGACCTCACGCGCG
>CAYTBM010000285.1:0-4174 GCA_964436025.1 uncultured Anaerolineaceae bacterium | reverse complement strand
AGCCATCGCTGTCGAACAGTGTAGCTCCATTGTAGCCACGCGTCAGGACGGCCACTGCGCGCAGCGTGCTGACGTAGGCGCCAAGCGCGTCGCCGTCCGCTGTGTCCTCCTCGCTGAAGAAGGCGATCCACCCCGGCCGGACGAACTTTTCGGCTACTTTGGCCGGGTGCGAATGCGGGATGATGCGCTGGCGGCCCGTCGTCGCGCGGAGCGGGCCTTGCAGCGACACGCCCACCAGGGATTCCTGGAAGCGGAGGGGCGCCCGCCGGAATTCGTGGTAGGCGGGGGCGATGAAAACCACGTCCGGCTTCTCTTCGGGCTTGAGGAACGGCGCGAGCTCGAGTGGTTCGCCCTCTGAGAGCAGGTACTGGCGCCGGTTGCCGGTCCGGTCGTAGCTGTTCTGGTAGCGGGGCAGCTCCGAATCCAGATAGCCGCGGACATCGGCTATCCCGTCGAGCCAGGTTTCCTCAAAGTCATCCGAAAGGCCGGTTACGAGCGTTACTTCGCAGCCGAGGCGGGAGAAAGCGTGAGCGGCGTAAAGGGACGGCCCCCCGGGCGCCCACCCGTGAGGTGTGTGGTCTAAACAGACGTTGCCGGCGACCAGGATGTCCGTCGAGTGCCTCCTCAGTTCCTCGCGCTAATGACGACCTTCCGGTTCTCGCCCTCGCCCACACTGTTCGTGGAAAGCTCCGGGTCGTCAGCCAGGAGCATATGCACCAGGCGCCGCTCAGCTGCCGACATCGGCTCGAGGGTGATCGGATTGCCGCTCTCGCGGACCCGGTCGGCCATCCGGCGGGCCATGTTTGTGATTCGCTCTTCGTTCCGGTGCTTGTAATGCTCGACATCGATGGTGACGCCGCCGCGCGCGGGGTACTTTCGCGCGAGGATCAAGTTCACGAGGTACTGGAGCGCCACCAGGGTGTCTCCCCGCCGCCCGATCAGCAATCCCAGGTCTTCGCCTTTGATGTCGATGACGGCGAGCACGGAGCCGCGGCCGTCGCCGGGCGTCAGCGGCTCGCGAATCGAGATCTCCGCTTCGATATCGAGGATGCGGAGCAGGTCGTCCACGGTTTGGGCGGCGAAATCGACCTCCTGCGCGTTGATATCCGGGGCGACTTCAGGTTCGTTTTCGCGAGACGAACGCTCGCGGGGCGGGCGGGGCGAGCGCGTGGGGCGCTCACCGCGCGGCGGACCATCGGGACGCGGCCCGCGGTCACGGCGCGGCGCACCCTGGCGGCCACCGTCACCGGACCGCTGTGCCGGCGTCGGGCCCCCTCCGGGGCGGGCGAAATCGGCGTCAGTGAGCTTCTGCGGCGCGGTCTCGAATCCAGAGCGGGACGTAGGGCCACCGCCGCCTCCACGGGTGCCTCGCTGGCCGCGTTCGCGGCGGCCGCCACCGTCGCGGCGCTGGCCTCCCTGTTGCTGTGATTGACGGGGGATACGGGTGTCGGGGGGCGGCGCTGCTTCGGTCACGCGGTCCTGCGGAGCGACCCGCACCACGCGGACAACCGCATCCTGGGCGCCACGGCCGAACAGCCCGCCGCGCTTTCCCTCGTCGAGCACGATGAGCTCGACTTCGTCGATGGTGGCCCCGAGTTTCGCGAGCGCCTTATTACGGGCGTCTTCGACGGTTTTGCCGCTTGCTTCGGCCTGATCCATTGGCGGTCCTCAATTCCCGAGCGGAGGTAGTGGCGGCAGCTTCGGGCGCTGAAGCGGCCGTGGAGATTGCGAGCGGCGCGGTACGCGCCTTGACGACAGGTTCGATTCCGAAAGCGGGAAGCCCATACGTGAGGATATTGAACCCGATTTGGGCCAGAGAGTTCACTACCCAGTAGAGGCTCACGCCGAGTGGAAAGCTGAGCGCGAAGAAGGCAAACATCAGCGGCAGCATCACATTCATCATCTGCTGCTGCGCCCGCGCTCGTTCGTCCGTCGCCGTCGTCACGGTTGTCTTCGATTGGACCCAGGTGGTCGCGCCCACGAGTACCACGAAGACGTAACCCGCGATCGACTGGTCGCCGTTGGAGCGCAAATCAATCCCGAGGAAGCGCTCCGAAAGCGGCAGTGCGTGCTGAAGGTAGCTCCAGCTGTAAATGTGCCCCGAGAGCTTTTCGAGCGCTTCCGGGGAGTTCGGGAGGGCGATGCGGATGGCGCTGTACAGCGCGATGAACACCGGGATCTGGAGGAAGAACGGCCCAATGCAGCTCAACGGGTTCGCCCCCGCTTCCCGGTAGAGCTTCATCACTTCTTCCTGGCGGCGCTTCGGGTCGCTGTATTTCTTGTTCACCTCGGAGATCCGGGGCTGCAACGCCTGCATGGTCCGCGTGGCGTGGATCTGGCGCAGCGTGAGCGGGAAAGTGGCCGCCCGGATCAAGATGGTGAACGCAATGATCGCGAGCCCGAAGCTGCCGAACAGCGCGTGCGAGAGGAGCACGAGCAGGTTAACCAGCGGGTTGAGGAGGATGAGGGTGAAGATTTCGCCGATCACTTCTTCACCCCGGAGATCTGGATCTCGATAACGCGCTTTTGTCCCGGGTCGGCGCGAAAGAGCTTCCCGTCGGTCGTTACCACGTAGGCAGCGCCTTCATTGGCGATGACGTTCGCGCGGACGGTATCGCCATCCGTGAGCGGCACCGAGTTGAGCACCTTCCCGTCGGAGGCATTGATGAACGTCACCACCGGCTTCCGATCCGCGACCACCAACACATCATCCACGATTGCGGCGCCTGCCTTCACCCGTTCGCCGTTGACCGAAGCGGGCTCAGACCAGAGAGGGACGATGGAACCCGTGCTTATGTCGAGTCCATAGACCTGTCCACCGAAGTCCCCGAAGAACACCCTCGTCCCGGAGACCGCAGGGGCAGTCCAAATCCAGTCAGCAGCCTTGAAGTCCCCCGCAACCGTGCCGTCCTTGGTGCGGATGACATACAGATGGCGGTTGATGCTGGGCACGAAGAGATAGTCGTCGCTGATGCGGGCCAGGTCCGCAATGGCGCCGGAGGCCGAGAACTTCCATTTCTCGCTTCCGTCCGCGAGCGAGAGGGCGTGCAGGTCGCCGCGCATGGTAGCGACGTAGAGCGTGTCGCCAATTGCCACTGGCGTGGCCCAGACGCCGCCGTCCAGCACTTTGGGCTGCTCCCAGCCAGGCGCCGGCGTGCCGTCAGACTTCTTCCAGCCGTAAACGTGGCCTTCCGTGGTCCCAAAGAAGAGATTGTCGCCTGCAATGGCGACTCCGCCGGGAATGTCACCATCGAGACGGCCGGCGTTGTCTCCGGAGGCCGGCCAAACGGGCCGCCCGTCGTCCTTGCGAAGGGCGAAGACGCCTCCGTGGAACGACGCGACGTAGATTCGGTCGCCGTCGATCACGGGTGCGCCGTAGATAGCTTTGAGGTCGAGGTTCTTGTCCTCGTTCCGCGAGCGATCGGGGAAGGTCCAGGTTGCGGAGGCGGAGTCGCCGTCGAGTTTAAGGGAGCTGAGGTGGCCTTTTGAGGTGACGACGTAGACGGCATCGCCGTCGAAGGCGACGGGGGCCCACCCGACGGGGTTAAAGACCTTCACGCAGGACGCAAGGAGAGGGAGGAGCAGGAGCGCCATCGCGAGGATCGCGGCGCGGCGGAAGTTCACTTGCGCATGGTAGGTGGCACGGCGCTTATACGGCAGGGGTCCTGGCGAGACACGTTTCACGTGAAACGGACAATAGCACATATGTTCTGTGTTTCACGTGAAACATGGCGGGGCGGGCCTCGCTCTGTCACGTTTCACGTGAAACACATGGCCGCCGACAGGAACAACAACAGGAACGGTGCACAGACGCCGCCGGTTCCTGGTGAGCATCCGAACCATGAGCACGGCAATGGCACAATTGCACAAAGTGGGCGACACCCCACAGAAAAAGACCGGAGGCCGGTGCTCGCGGGGAGGAATGGTTTCACGTGAAACAGCCCAAAACACGAGGGAGGGGCGGCAGCACGGAACGGAATGCAAACAGCCACAAGTCAACGACGACGGCCGCCAAGTGGCGCCGCTTGAAAACGAACAAACCAGGAAACGCGAATACCGGCCAAAAAGTAACCAGGGCGCCAAAAACGACGAAGCGAAGCCGCAACCCGGTACGTCCCTGCCTCGCCAGTTTAACGCACCGTGCGCGGGATCTCGGGCGCTCTCCGGCTCTGCT
>CAYTBM010000284.1:0-4190 GCA_964436025.1 uncultured Anaerolineaceae bacterium | reverse complement strand
GCCAGCCGCCGGCGCCTCTCGTGGAGGTCGTCGTCGTAGGTATGGATGCGTTCTGCCTCTGCCATATGGTTATAGTCGGCAGGAGTCTTGCCGTCGCCAATCGGTAATATCCCCAAACCAGCACGCAAACAGCGCCACGACGCGCTCGGGGGTGAGCTGTTCACGGTCTATGCTGGCCTGCCATGCGGACCGTGCGCATGACCGTCTTCAGCGATACCCACCTTGGTTTCGACCTGCCCGGCAAGGCGCGCATTGAACGCCGCCGCCGCGGAGATGACTTCGCCGCAAATTTCAGGACGGTCGTAGACTATGCACGCGACAACGCTGATGTCCTGGTTCACCTCGGCGACGTCTTTCATCGCAGCCGCGTACCTGCCGCGGTCGTGGACGACGCGTTCTCACGACTGGCGGAAGTGGCGGACCGTGGCATCCCAGTGCTCATCGTGCCGGGCAACCACGATCGCTCCCGTCTCCCCTCCTCGCTCTGGCTCGGCCATCCCAATATTCACATCTTCACCTCCGCCAAGACCGTCACGGTCAACGCAGCCGGCCTCCGGTTGGGTTTCGCCGGCTTCCCGTTCGCCTGGGGAGACCTGCGGGGCGCGTTCGGCGGAATCCTCCAAACCTGCGCCGCGACCGCCGAGCCCGCCGACGTGTCGTTCCTCTGCATGCACCACACCGTCGCCGGCGCCAGCGTTGGGCCGAACGGATACACGTTCCGGCGCGGCGGCGACGTGCTCGCGCCGCCACAGCTGCCGAAGCGATTCAGCGCCGTGCTCGCCGGCCACATTCACCGCCACCAGGTCATGGAGGGGGACCACCCAACCGTCTACTACCCGGGTTCAACCGAGCGGACATCGTTTGCCGAGCGCGAAGAGACGAAGGGCTTCCTCGATCTCACACTCAGCGTGGACGATTGTGGCCGAACGCTGCAGCGGTCGAAGTTCGTGCCCTTGCCCGCCCGGCCAATGATCGATGTCTGTCTCCCTCCGGAACTGCCGGCCGACCAGGCGCCCGCCTACCTCGGCAAAACTGCCCGGGAACTTCCCGCGGACGCCGTGGTCCGCGTTTCCGTCGCCCCGCATCGGGAAGACGTGCTCTCGCAGGTGACCGCCGAACTGCTGCGTTCCGTATTCCCCGCGACCATGAATGTCCAACTGGCCGGAGGGTTCGTGCGCCGTGGACGCTAATCGCCTGGGCGAGCTGCGCGAACGCGTGCGCCGCACGGTGCCCCCTTCTCCGGGCGTGTACACCTGGCTCGGCGCCTGCGGTGAGCGGCTCTACGTCGGGAAATCGAACAGCCTGCGCCAGCGGATGCTCTCCTACCTGACACCCGCGGCCGCCCGCCCGGACGCCCGGACCCGGAATCTGGCCTTCGCGATCGATTCGTTCGAGTGGCAGGAGACGCGCGGCGAACTCATGGCACTGCTCCTGGAGGACGCGCGCATCAAGCAATACGAACCCCGCTATAACGAGCGCCAGCGCGACTACCGGGAACGGATGTACCTGCTTCTCACCGATGACCCATACCCTGCCTGCCTCATCACCGAAGCGGACGACCACCAGGGCGGCTCGCTCTGGGGTCCCTTCAAAGACGAGTACTTCTGCCGCGACGTCAAGCTCATCCTCAGCGACGAGCTCGGCCTTCGGGCGTGCGCAGACGCGGTGCCCTTTCGCCATTCGGCGCGGTTCGACCTTGGGCAGTGCTCCGGGCCCTGCCGCGCAGCCATCAGCACACAGGACTACGGCGCGATCGTCGCCACAGCCCGGGCGTTTCTCGACGGTGACGGCGGCGCCCTGGTTGCCTTGCTCGCTGCCAGGATGCAGGAAGCGAGCGCCGGCTTCGATTACGAACGCGCGGCGCTCCTTCGCGACCGCATTGCGTTCTGCCAGCGGTTCTCCGCACGCCAGAGGTTCTTCCATCAGTTCCGGGAGGGCTCGTTCACGGCCGTGGATGAGCGGGCTCAGGTCACTCTGCTGTTCGAACGCGGCCTACTCCGCGACCTGAAGGGTCCCGCGCAGGAGCCGCTCCTGGTGCCGCCCGAACTCGACGGGCCGCTCTCCGATCCGCGCGTCTTTCTCGACCGCGCGAACGTCCTCTACTCCTGGCAAACGCGCGCGAACAGGAACAGCGGCAGATCCTGAATCTGCCTCGCATCCGAGTAGGAGCTAAACAGCACATAAATAAGGGCTTTACCTCTTGACATTTATCCCTATAATCGCGGAGCACCTGGATGTGGGGTCCGGGTTCGGGGAGACTTGAGCACACCGACTGCTCGGCCGTTTTTGAGTTGCCTGCTGGTTGCTCCACCGGATGTGGAGACGCTAGGGCTTATCCGCGCGCTTCACAGCGGCGGCATCGCCGTACTGGAACGCGAACCGAATCACGTCGCCGTCGAGCTGGCCCTCACGCGTGAATTCGATGTCGTGGCCTGGTTCGTTGAGCCGCTGTCCGCGGCGGGTCCGATCGCAATCGCCCAGCTCGCTGCAAACGCACTACCGCTCATCGCGCTCTTTGACCAGGCATCTCCGGACCTTGTCGCAGAAGCGCTCGCCGCCGGCGCCGACGCCTGCCTCGCCATGGAAACGGACAGCCGCGTCGTCGTCGCACAGGTAAAAGCGGTGCTCCGCCGGGCCGGCGCGTATGATGCAAACTCCGGCGAAGTTTCCGGCCTGCTTCAGGTTGGGGACCTTACCGTCGATGTAGATAGATGCGAGGTGCAACGCGCGGGAGCGTTTGTAGCCCTCACCGCTTCGGAATACCGGATCATCGAGTTCATGGCTCGCAACGCGAACCGAGTACTCAGGCCTCACGAGATTCTGAACGCGGTGACGGATGACTACGAATACCTTCCGCGGGAAGCCCAGGATGTATTGAAGGTGTACGTCCGCCGCATCCGGCGAAAGCTGGAACCCGAAGAGAATGAGCCGCGCTATCTGGTCACAGCGCGCGGCTTCGGGTACCGGCTTGAAGGCGGGACTTCGGTCTCCGCCGTACGGAGCGCTGCGACCATCGCCTGATACCCTGCTTCCGGGTCCGTGGCAGTTCGCCGGGAGTGACGGGTGAGTGATCAGGGCAACAGCCCAGAAGACTTCTTGCGAGAACGGCTGAACGAGGCCGCGTCGGGAGATGCCGCCGTCCGCGCTCTTCGCCGTCGTTATGACATTCTCAGGAACGATTACGAGAATCTCCTGGACCGCCTCGGAGACCTCGAAGACCGTCTGAAGGCCGCGTCGCCCGCAGTTCCCGCGTCCGCTGAGCCCGACCCCGGCCCGGTGGCATCGAGTATCGCCGAGGCCATTGCCGCCCCCTTGCTTCGCCTGCGCGATGAATACCTCGCCGCCGCGGGGAGCATCCAGACCGTGGTCGGCGGTCTGGAGGGACTCGCGGCCGGTTTCAAGGGACAGCACGCCGCACCACGAGTCTCGGAGACGAATAGCGGGCCCGTCCAGGTCACCACACCACCCGCCGTCTCCGATCCGGCGCCCCGGCTTCAGAAGACGCAGATCGAAGTGACCGGCTCTGGCTTCGGGGAGTTGCTCGACTTCCAGGAACGCCTTTCCCAGATCCCCGGGGTCTCCCGCGTCTCTATCAGCGCCATCGACAACGAGCGTGCCACGCTTGTTGTCGAACTCGAACGCCGCGCGAACGAACCGCATTAACCCGCTACAGTGCGCCTCCAACTCATCGGAGAAGGCACACATGGACATCGAGAAGTACAACGCAGACTGGCTGGACGCGTGGAGCCGGAAGGACACCGCCGCCCTCCTGACGTTCTACAGCGAGAACGTCACCTACAAAGACAACCAGGTACCCGGCGGCATTAGCGGCCACGCAGCGTTGAAGGCCTACCTGGACGGCCTCTTCGCTGCCGTCCCTCCGATGGAATACGTCCCAGAAACCACATGGCTGATCGCCGGGGGCTACTGTGGGCGTTGGAACTGCGCGTTCACTTTGTCCGACGGCTCCAAGCGCGCCATTCGGGGATTCGACCTCGTCCTCCTGGAAGGCGACAGGATCACCTACAACGAGGTTTACACGCACAACCTGCCGGCCTGAGCGACCAGCTCCAGTGCTCCCGACCGGCGCGGTCGAACCTTGACCGGGTGGAGGGGCAAACATACGATCGACGTTCGTTGCTGAGGTAGCTCAGTTGGTAGAGCACGGCACTGAAAATGCCGGTGTCCCC
>CAYTBM010000283.1:2142-4225 GCA_964436025.1 uncultured Anaerolineaceae bacterium | reverse complement strand
GCGCCGAGTACACCAGGTCCTGGATCAGCATCCCCTGGATGCCCATCGGCAGCGCCTTGATTCCGGATGCCTCGTACGCTTCGATCAGCGGGTTCGTGATGTTCCGCATCGTCTTGCCGCTGTACAGCCGCGTGATCTTCGTGTCTTCGTCGCCCGCAGCCAGCACGCGCTCCTTCTGCAACGCAGGCTGATTCGCCTCGGCCGAAACAAGGAACGCTGTACCACACCACACCCCGATGGCCCCCATGGCCAGCGAAGCAGCCAGCCCACGCCCATCCGCGATACCTCCGGCGGCGATGACCGGGGTCGGCGCCACCGCGTCGATCACCTGCGGCACCAGCGCCAGCGTCGCGATGCGCCCCGTGTGCCCCCCCGCTTCCGTTCCCTGCGCCACCACCGCGTCCGCGCCGATGCCCGCCACCCGCTTGGCGTTCTTCACATTGCCAACCAGCGAGAGCACCCTCGTGCCGTTTGCCTTCAGGCGCTCCATCCATGGTGCAGGGCTCCCGAGCCCGGAGGCGAACACCGCCACCTTCTCCTCGATCACCACCTCCATCTGCTCGTCCGACATGCCGCCGCCGGTACGTCTCACGGGGGCTGCCGTCGCCGCCGGTCGCGGCGCTTCCTGCCACGGGATCCCCACGTCTTCGGCAACCTTTCTCAGGCCCTCATACGTCTCTTTCGGGATCAGGTCGCGCGGGTCGCGCGGCATTTCGCCGCTGGCAGCGCCGCCCATGTAGTTCGAAGGCAGCAGCAGGTCCACCCCAAACGGCTTGTCCGTCATCGCGCGGACCTTGTTTATCTCTTCGCGAAGCCGCTCCGCCCCGAACCCGGCCCCACCGATGACGCCCAGCCCGCCCGCGTTCGAGACGGCCGCGACCAGGTCCGCCGTCGCCACGGGCCCGGTCAGCCCGCCCGCCACCGGCCCCATCCCGGCGAGAATCACCGGGTACTCAATTCCCAACATGTCACAGAGAGCCGTCCGCAGCACGGGTCGCGCCATCTGGCACCTCCAGCAAAGATGAATCGGCCCCACTATACGTGACGGGCCCGAACGCGACAGGCTCCTCGTTGCCCTTCTAGACCGGCTAATGCGCGCGGGCGAAGATGGCAGACGTGAACAGCCCCGTCACCCCGTGGGTCCTCGCCGGCCGCATCCTCTCCATCATCGGAATGGCCTTCTTCGCCGCGGTCGCGATCCTCATGTTTATCATCCCCGAGTGGCTCTACGGTCTCATCGCCGTCGCGCTATTTTGGCCGTTCTTCGGCCTCATCGTCCTTGTCGAGCGCTACCAGGCGAAGCACGGATTGATCGGCCCGGAAGCTGAACCGGAAAGTGCCGAGTAACACCCTTCGATCACCCGTCGCCTCGCCGGCGTCGGTCCGCCTCCTGACCGCCGCCTTCGCTTTCGGCGCCTTCCTGAGCTCCTGCTCGAACGGCGACGCGTACTCCGAACTCAAGCCGCTTCTCTGCAACCAGGAAGACGTGGGCCAGGACTATCAGCAGCTCACCGATGGCGACTTCTCGGTCCGTGATCTCGCGGATCTCGGCCCGAACGCATCCCTGCGGGAGCGTGAACTCCGCGAGGCAGGCGTGCAGCACGGCCGCTTCATCCTCTTCAAGCAGTCCCTGCCGAAGCCGCCCTTCGACCCGCCCGTGAACGTCGTGTGCCAGGCCCTCCAGTTCGATTCACCGGAACACGCCCGTGCGTTCGTCCGGGACCTTCGGCCCAACGACTCGCTCGCCACCACGGCCATGGTCTGGATCCCCGAGGACGCCCGCGACTTCGCCACCGTCAACGCCGCCGAATCTCCAGCCCCGAGAGGCGAAACCTGGGCTCGGTTCGTCATCCGCGCCGGCACGGGCGAGGAGACCATGAACGCCGTTTACGATGCCACCAGCTCAGGCAGCACGGTCCTCACCATCGTCGTGGGTGAAGCCGACAGCACACAGAGCGCCGAACAGCGGGACCGCCTGGCGGCCGTGCTCACCGCCCGCTCGCTCCGCCTCATCCCGCCCCGGCCCTGACTCGGCACTCGGCACTCGGCACTCGGCACTCGGCACTCGGCACTCGGCACTCGG
>CAYTBM010000283.1:0-2042 GCA_964436025.1 uncultured Anaerolineaceae bacterium | reverse complement strand
ACTCGGCACTCGGCACTCGGCACTCGGCACTCGGCACTCGGCACTCGGCACTCGGCACTCGGCACTCGGAGAGACTATTTCGCTTCGATGGTGATGGAGCTGATCGTAATCGGCGGGTTCGGCTTCTCGCCCTGCGTCGGCGCATTCGCGATCGCATCGACGATATCCATGCCCGTGACCACTTCCGCAAATGGGTAGAACTTGTTGGCGCTTGGGTTGTTGTAGTCCAGCGAGGGGTTGTCCTTCACGTTGATAAACCACTGGCTCCCGAATTCCGAAGCCCCGCTTTGCTTCGCCATGCTCACCGTGCCGCGCTTGTTCGCCACCTCGTTCGGCTCGTCTTTGGTCGTGTAGCCCGGCCCGCCGCTGCCGGTGCCCGTCGGGTCGCCCGCCTGGATAACGAAGTTCTTCGCCACCCGGTGGAACGTGGTGTTGTCGAAATACCCCTTCTGTGCCAGGAACACGAAACTGTTCACAGTCGCCGGAGCCTTGTCCGCGTACAGCTTGAGGACGATATCGCCCTTGGATGTCTTGATCGTCGCCGTGTACTGCTTGGCCGCATCCACAACCTGCTCCGCCGCAGTGAACTGTTTGTTGTTCGGCGTGGCGCTGGCACTCGGCGAAGCGCTCGGGTCGACCGTTACGCTGCTCGTCGGCGTGGATGTCGGAAGGTCGGCGGCCTGGTTGTTATTCCTGTTCGCCCGATTCGAAAACAGGGCCGTGCCAACCGTGACAATCGCCACCACCACACCGACGATCGCGAACAGCTTGATATTCCCGAGGATGTTCATCGGGAACCCGGGCTTGTAGATCTCGCTCGGGGAGGTGTTGCCCAGGGAGTAAGAGCGGCGGCGCGATGACTCCTGCCGCAGATGCTGCAGCTCGCGCTTTCTTCGTTTGGCCACGTTGGAAAACCTCGATCTTCGAAGCGGCCACGTCCGCGGTCCGCTGCTCGCCAGTATACGAACGGCCCCCATAAGGGCTATACAAAGACCGGAAACCGCGGATAAAGACGTTTAGCCTCGCGTGTGCCCCAGCCGCGCCAACTCCTCCCGCGCAACGTCCCGGTCGTCCCAGGGCACACTGTGTGTGCCGAACACAATCGACTTCTCGTGCCCTTTTCCTGCAATCACCACGACGTCGCCTGGTTTCGCGCGCTCCAGCGCCACCCGGATGGCGTCCCGGCGGTCTTCGATCTCCACGAAGTCCCGCCCACGCACGCGGCCGGCGCCCTCCGCGTGACGTCCGATCTCCCGCACGATCGCGGCCGGGTCTTCCGAACGTGGGTCTTCGTTCGTGAACACCGCGAAGTCAGCGCCTTCGGCGGCCGCGCGTCCGACGCCGAACCGCCGGCCGGGGTCGCGTTCCCCCGCCGCCCCAACCACGATCAGTAATTCGCCCCGCGTAACATCCCGCAGCACTTCCAGCACCTTCCGCACCGCGTCGCCCGTGTGCGCGTAGTCCACGATCACCTCGAACGGCTGCCCCGCCTCGATCCGCTCCATCCGTCCCGGCACGCCGGCGCATTGCGCAAGCCCACGGGCGATCTGGGGCAGCTGTGCTCCGCAGGCCAGCCCCGCGCCTGTCGCTGCAAGCGCGTTCATCACGTTGAAGACCGCAGGCAGCCGGATGGAAGTGTCAGCGCGTTCCCCTCCGGCTTCAATCCTGAAGTCGGTGCCGTCGGGTCGCAGCACGATGTTCCGGGCGGTCACGTCCGCCACGCGCGAATCCAGCCCGAAGCGGATCGGCGTCGCACTCGTCCGCCACAACATCGCACTCGCCGAAGGGTCGTCCACGTTCACCACCGCTGACTTCGGGAAGCCCTTATCGGTGCTCGTCTCGAGCGCCGCGAACAGCAGCCCTTTGGCCTCCCGGTACGCCTCGAACGTTTTATGGAAGTCGAGGTGATCCCCCGTGATGTTGGTGAAGACCGCGACGTCGTACTCGCAGTGGTCGAGACGGTTCAGCGCCAGCCCGTGGCTCGTGCTCTCCACCACCGCGAACTCGCAGCCTGCGTCCGCCATTCGCCGCAGCAGCCGTTG
>CAYTBM010000282.1:2002-4238 GCA_964436025.1 uncultured Anaerolineaceae bacterium | reverse complement strand
AACCGCGGAGTGCTTCAGGGCCGTCCTGGATGCGCGCCCCGCCCGAGTCGATGATGCCGACGATTGGCGCGCCGGTCGTCATCGACAGGTCCATCACCTTGAGGATCTTTTCCGCGACAGCCTCACTGAGCGAGCCGCCGACCAGCGTGAAATCGTACGCGAAGACGAACACCGCGCGGCCGTCGACTTTGCCCCAACCCGTGACCACGGCTTCGCCCGTGGAATGGTCAATGCTGCGGGCGCGCATGAGCGCATCGAGCTCGTCGAAGCTGCCGGGATCCAGGAGAAGCTCGATTCGCTCGCGCGCCGTCAGCTTGCCGCGCGCATGCTGCCGCTCGATGCCTTTCGCCCCGCCGCCCTCCAAAACCTTGTTCTTCAGCTCAACGAGCTGGGCAAGTTTCTGTTCTGCGGTCAATTGTTCCGGCATGGAGCGGCTCTCCCAGAAGCCGGGCGCGATTGGCCCGGACGTGTGGTGTGGTGGGGCGCAAAGAACCCGGCCAACGGCCGGGCGTGTGGCTTACGCCGCCACGATACTAGCATCGGCGCCGCTCAGAGTCTCTGGCGCTGCGCTCCTTCCAGCAGTGAGCGCGTGAGGCGCAGCTCGCCAAGGTGAATGCCCAGATGCCGGATGTTCTCGACTATGGCCTCTCGCCGTGTCATTTCATGCGGGACTCCGGCGCCGAAGAGCGCTTGCGATGGCACTACGGCTTGACCGAGCGCTCCATCATCCAGAGCGGTCATCGCCGCCGGCACCTGCTTTCGCAGTTCACGGATCTCGGCGAGGATCGCTGGCCGTTCGCGCGCGCGGGCAGTGAATTCCAGGGAACGGTCCCTGGTCACTGGCAGCGCACAGCCGATCCCGAGCACGTAAGCACGCGTGACGCCCGCCGCGTGCCTGGCGACGGCGAGCAGGTTGTTGCATTCCAACGCCCCTGGCGGCGCGATGTCGAGGAATTGGGCGTTCGTCTCCGCCAGGTTCTCCATGAACTGGCCGAGGAGCCAGTCCGTCTGACGCGCGTAGACCACCACCTCCGGCTGCATCTCAGCGCGCCTCGATCCGCTCGCGCAGGGCGACCACTTCAGGCTGCTCCTGCTGGTCGTCCGGCAGGCCCCGTAACATCTCGAGTGCCCTTTCCGGCTGGCCCAGGTGCATCAGGCTGTTCGCCAGGTTAAACAGTGTCGTCGGGTGCCCCGGGCTGCGCTGCAGCGACCGTTCGAAGAATGCGACTGACTCCGCGTAGTCCCCGATGGCGGCCACCAGCACCCCGAGATGAAACGGGAGGTTGTGCTTCTCGCCCAGCTCGAAATAGTTCGCCCATATTCGTTCCACCATCTGGCGAATCTCCGGGATCGCCGCTTCGGGCATCGCCTGCAGCTTCTTCGAGAACTGCGGCCAGACGAGCAGGAATGCGTGGTGGTCGTATCGCTTCATGCGCACGAGCGCCATCAGCTCCACCAGCGAGATGTCCTTGTTCTGTTCGGCCGAGATCAACCCCGTGTAGTTGTCGTCCGGCCCGTTTCGCTCGATGAAATCCCCATAAGCCAGCCAGGTCTCGACAGTCGATGGCGCACCCAGGACGAACGCGAGGATGTTGAGGCTGGTCGCTCTGAACGTGGTGGAGAGCACGTCGCCGCCGAGATCTTCGAAGTACCGTGCGAGCGCGTGGTAGTTGAACGTGATGGAGAACCCGGTGTCGTGGAGCGTGAGCGCGGGAAGGTCTCGGCCCTCGTAGTCCTCGAGGCGATGGTCGCCTTTGT
Source organism: uncultured Anaerolineaceae bacterium (assembly GCA_964436025.1). Classification (GTDB taxonomy): domain Bacteria; phylum Chloroflexota; class Dehalococcoidia; order Tepidiformales; family Tepidiformaceae; genus Amarobacter. Next base: position 2,480 of record CAYTBM010000282.1, on the reverse strand, counting down.
CTCCGCTCAAGAGCAGCAGACGGCCGCCTGATATCTCACGGAAAGTCTCGGTACATCGCAGCACGGTCTGCGGAAAAGTGATGATCGTCCCGTCGAGGGCCTCCCGATAGAACCCCAGGATCCGGCGCGAGGCCTCGTCACCGTAGAACGACTCATCCGTGGGGTGTCGGTCGTACTCCATCTGAATCCGGGTGATCAGTTCCGGGTCAGCGAGGTCCGGTTCCTCCTGCGGCGAAGTGAGGGCGACCGTGACCGCGAAGATGTCCCCGTCCTCTATCGAGAAAAGATCCTGGGGAATGGAGTCGAAGAGATAGTTTGCGAAGACCACCATCGGGTTAGTGATTGCGCCCCGTTCCAGCACCTTGCCTGACGCACGCAGCCGAATCGACCGGTCGTTGGTCACGTCGAACCTTGCAAAGTCCAGGCGTCCCTGGTCCACGAATCTCCGCAAGCCCTCGTGCTGCTCCCAGAAAGCCAC
>CAYTBM010000282.1:0-1902 GCA_964436025.1 uncultured Anaerolineaceae bacterium | reverse complement strand
AACGGAATGCGCCCCTCGCCCCAGGCTTCGATGCCATGCCGCTCGTAGAAGCGTCGCTGCAGATCCCAGATCAGCGACTGCGAAAAAAGCCGCGGTTCCTCGACGAGAAAGCTCGCGGTCTCATCCCCGGGACCACCTTCTTGCACATCGCCCCCTGCGCGCCGCCTTCGGGCTCGCGCAGAATGAGTCTACCCCTCGAAGTTCAGTCGATCCCCTCAGGAGCAAGCAGCTGGTCGAACACCAGAGCGATTTCTGCCGTGTCGGCTGCCCGCAACGCCTTCACCAACGTGGCTCGGCGCGGCGTGGTTGCCAACTCATCATCGGTCAACGTCAGGAGTTCCCATGCGCTCACGAGCAGAGCATGCAGGTTGGTCTGGACTCGCTCGGCACGGCCGCGAAGCGCAGGCTCGAACGCGCCCGTCGCGGCCGGGTCCTTCGCGAGTTCCCTCGCCAGCGTGTCGGAGTGGTACTCCAACCCCGAGAGCCCATCCCTGAGCGCGGCTCGCACATCCGTCCCGGTCGCTGCGCTTTCAAGGAGCCGGGCGGCGATTTCCAACGATTCGACAACGCGACTGCGTTCTTCGGACATGGGGCGTGCCTCCAGATCGGTTATGCGGCCTGCGGCCGGTGCGGGGTGGACCCGCGCGGACCATTGCGGTTCGAAAGCATGACCATCGCGGCGAGAATTCCCACCCCGGCGATCGCTGCGTAGAAGAGCCAACTCATTGATAGCCTCCGCTCCCTACTTTGCCCGCCCGGCTCCAGTCCAACGACGCCCCCCGTGCCTCGTTTTCCCGTCCTTTCGGTCATTCTCTGCGGCAGCTTCAAAGGGTCAGGGATATCTCGGTTGGATGCGTCGCGCCGAAGTGGGCCAGGAGGCGAAAATGGCCCATCCGACCTGGGAGGCTCGTCATCCGCGCTTCCGGCTCCTCCCGCGTGCTTATCACCGGGGATCGCGGTCTCATCGGCCGCTGGCTGCGCCGCGCCCTCGAGAGGGATGGCTGGCAGGTTCGAGGTTTCGACATTCGAGACGGGCATGACATCTCTGACTCCACCGCTCTTTGCACTGCCGCCCGTGGAGCCGACGTAACGATCCACTGCGCCGCCCTCCCGCACGACAACGCCGGCGAGGGCGCGGAAATCACGCGAGTGAACTTCGCCGGAGGCGATAACGTCCTGGCAGCCGCCGAAGCAGCCGCACACCAGCGCGTCATCGTGTTCTCGAGCGCCCAGGTGTTCGGTGTGTTCGACGGCGAACAATCGCCCGTCTCCTTTCCCATCACTGATGCCTCGCCGAGGCTCGCGGCGCGTCCGTATGGCTCAGCCAAGGTCGCGCTGGAAGACGCCTGCCTGTCGTTTTCCCTGCGCACGGGGATCCCTTCCGTTTGCCTCCGGCCGGTCCACGTCTGGGTGCCGGGCCAGGCTGCCGATACGCGCCGCCGCTGGCGCAAGGCCCCGTCACGCGAGTACGAACCCTTCTGGAATTTCGGGGCCTTCGTGGACGTGCGCGATGTCGTCTCGGCCCTCCGCCTCGCGCTTGCTGCGCCCCTCGAAGGTCACCACCGCCTGACGCTCTGCGCGGCCGATGTGGCAGCCACCGCCCCCACGACGGTTTTCACTGACCGCTTCTATCCCGCCGTTGCGTGGGCTCGGGGCGCAAAGCCCCCGGCAGATTCGCGGGACGCCCTCTTCGACACATCGGAGACGTTTCGGATCCTCGGCTGGCAGCCACGCTATTCATGGGCCGAGACATCCCGCGAGACCCTCCTCGGCCGCCTCAGCCGCCGGATCCGCGAGCCACTTCCTCCGTAAACCAAAACGCGGCCCCCGAGGAGGCCGCGCTGATGCTGGAGTTGGTGGAGACGAGGGGACTCGAACCCCTTACCTCAGCGATGCGAACGC
>CAYTBM010000281.1:3126-4262 GCA_964436025.1 uncultured Anaerolineaceae bacterium | reverse complement strand
GCGACTTCGAGCGCGAGAAGCTGCAGGAGCGGCTCGCGAAGCTGGCCGGCGGCGTCGCCGTGATCAAGGTCGGCGCGGCCACCGAGGTCGAGCTCAAGGAGAAGAAGGCCCGCGTGGAGGACGCCCTCAGCGCCACCCGTGCCGCAGTCGACGAAGGCGTGGTTGTGGGTGGCGGTGTCGCCCTCATCCGGACCCAGAAGGCCCTCGAAGCCCTCGCCGCCAAGAACAAGAACGAGGATGAGCGCTCCGGCATCAACCTCCTCATCCAGGCGCTCGAAGAGCCGACCTGGACGATTGCGGCCAATGGCGGCCTCGAAGGCTCGGTCATCGTGGACAAGGTGAAGAAGCTCAAGAGCAACAACGAAGGTTGGGACGCTGAGCACGACACCTGGGGTGACATGTTCGAACTTGGCATCGTGGACCCGGTGAAGGTCACGCGCTCGGCGCTGGAGAACGCGGCCAGCATCGCCGCGCTCGTGCTCACGACGGAGACGCTCGTCGCCGAGATCCCGCAGCCGCCGATGGCTGCGCCGCCTCCGCCCGAGGACTACTAGGCCTCGGCGCGCCGCAAGGCGCCCCCGCAACGTTTCCCCCTGCGCCCCCGGCTGACTCGTCAGTCCGGGGGCGCTTCCTAGTGGTCACGAACCAAAATCGCCGGCCCCTTGCGGGACCGGCGATCCGGTGGTCGAACCTGGGTGTGTGTCACAAGACGGGCTCGTGCTTCGTGCCGATACGTGCGGCCTGGCGCCGTTCAGCGCCCCGGCTCGCCCGGATCAGGACCTGGTCGAACCACTCTCGCGGGCCGCTCTGGCGCACCGCACCCACTCGGAAGGCCTCGGCCAACTGGCGCTGTCCGGCCCACTCGCGTTCCCACTGCTCCATTCGCTCCTGTACCAGGGTTTCCAATTCCATCGTGCTCCTCCTTAGCGTTACCGCTGAGTAAGAATAGCCGGTAACGTCGTTACCTGTCAAGACATTTCACCGGTTACAACCTGCCAGAAAGTATGGTATTGTCCACGCATGGACCCCGCAGACCGAGATCTCTTGCTTCAGTTCCTCTGGACGCGAGATTTCGAGGACCACATCGATACGCCGGAGAAGTTGAAGGCCTGGCTCGCCGGCCTGGGCCTGCTCGA
>CAYTBM010000281.1:0-3026 GCA_964436025.1 uncultured Anaerolineaceae bacterium | reverse complement strand
AAGAACGCGTCACGGGTGTGGTGCGACATGAATGCCTGCGGCACGAAAGAAAAAATGCGAGCCTACCGCGCACGCAAGGCCGCGGCCGAGAAGTAGATCTGCATCACGGTTATTCCGAAACGCGCTGCTATAGTGCCGCCAGTTTCTGGAGGCTCAACCATGCAGGCTACAGCAGAACGAATCGAAGCCCGGGCGGACGAATATCTCAAAGGCGTCGCGGCGATTGTTGATGAAGTGCGGGCCGCCGCACCCGAAACAGAGGCGAACCGCCGTCTTTCGCCGCGCATCGTCCAGCTGATGATGGAAGCCGGGGTGTTCAACGTCGCCGTCCCGCAAGCCTGGGGCGGGCTCGAACTGGACCCAATCACTCACGCCCGCGGCATCGAACTGCTCACGACAGCCGACGCCTCGGCAGGCTGGTGCGCGATGATCGGCTGCGACACGGGCTACGCCGCGAGCCATTTGCCGGGCGAAGCGGGACGCGAGCTCTTCACGGACTTGAGCGCGGCAACGGTCTTCGTGCTCAACCCGACGGGCACGGCTGTGCCCACCGATGGTGGGTACAACGTCAACGGCCGGTGGTCATTCGCTTCGGGCTCCACTCACGCGAAGATCTTCTGCCTGGGCACGCTGCAAATGACCGCTACCGGCCCGGAGATGCTTCCGTCCGGCTCGCCGGCCATCCGTGTGATCGCCGTCGCTCGCGAGCAGGCGGAAGTCATCGACACCTGGACCACGACCGGTCTTCGCGGAAGCGCCAGCAATGACGTGGGGTTGACGGATGTGTTCGTCCCGGCCGAGCGCACGTTCTCGTTCTTCCTTGACCGTTCCCCGCGCGCCGAACCGCTCTACCAGTTGCCGGGGCTCTTCGTGATGAAGATGGGCGCGATCCCGCTCGGCATCGCGCGCGGCGCGATCGATGACGTCCTCGCCATCGCCGCCACCAAACGGGCCCTGGGCAATATGAACGCCATACAAGAAAGCCAGTGGCTGCAACTGGCCATCGCACGCGCCGAATGGAAGTACCGCCAGGCTCGGGAGTTCTACTACAACGCTCTCCATGACCTCTGGGACACCCTCGCCCGCGGCGAACGCGTGACGCAGGCACAGGCCGTGGCGGTACATCTTTCCATAGTCGGCGCGATGGAGAACTGCACCGAGCTGGTCGACGCGATGTACCGGGCGGGCGGCAGCGCGGCGCTTTATGCCCGGCACACTCTCGACCGGCGGCTGCGCGATATCCACACCGCCGCCCAGCACACGGTCTTCGCACCGGACCGCGTGGCAGACGATGGGAAAGTCCTGCTCGGCCTCCCCGCGCTCAATTCGCCGATCATCAGCGTCCCGGAATAAGCCAAGCGGGACAGTCATTTGAGCCGCGACCGGAGCGGTGGGAGGTTCATCCGCACCAATGTGTGGCACCACGGCTCGCGCGTGGCCGGCCGTACCGGTGGAGAGCACACCGCTCCTTACCTGTCGCGGGCTCCGACGAACGGCCGCCTCTCGCCACTCTCCTGACAGAATGCTGTCACCATGGCGCCGCAGTTCCTTCGCGCTCCTGACAAAATGGTGTCAGCAGGCGGCGCGCATGATGGTGGGGCTGGGGGCAGTGCCTCCCGGCGACACTCACAAACGGAGACTGACCTTGGACATCACCACCATCTCCATCCAGCTCGCGAGCAGCGACCCGCAGCGCCTTCTCGGCTTTTACCGTGACACCCTGAAGCTCACGCCTCAGCCGGAAATGGGCGATGCCCTCGCCCTCGGTCCTGCCGGCACGCTCTTTGTGGTCGACCACAGCGACGTCTCCGGGCCGGTGAAGGAACCGGCACGCAAGATCATCGACCTCCACGTCGCGGACATCGACGCCGAACAGTCCAGGCTGGAATCCGCCGGCGTCACGTTCGCGCGCAATAAGGGCGTTGAGTACTGGGGCGGTGTCATCAGCACCTTCGCCGACCCGGACGGAAACCTGGTGCAGCTCATCCAGTTCAAGCCCGAACTGGCACGCGAGGAGGGTTGAGATGCCGGCAGGCACGATGCCCGCGATGCGCGTCTCACAATTCCTGCTGAGCCTCACAAGCGAGCGCCCGACGCAGCTGTTCCGGTTTTACCGGGACACGCTCGGGTTGGAAGAAGAGGAGTTCGTGGGGCACGCCGTGAAGGCCGGCGGCGCCACTCTCATGTTCGATTCGCACAGCCAGGTACGCGGCGGCGCCCGCGAACCGCAGCGCTACCTGATCAATCTCGTCGTCGATGACCTTTCCGCGGAGCAGGCCCGGATCGAAGCGCTGGGTGTTTCCTTCATCCGGCGCAAGGGGCACGAACCCTGGGGCGGCCGCGTCTCGACGCTCCTCGACCCGGATGGCAACTACGTTCAGCTGGTCGAGTATCACCCCGGGGGCATGGCGTAGCCATGCGCAGGGCCGACCGTCTCTTCCAGGTCATCCAGCTGCTCCGGCGACGCCACGTGCTCACGGCCGCGGCCATCGCCGAGGAGCTGGAGGTCTCGGAACGGACCGTCTACCGCGATATCGCCGACCTCGTGCGATCAGGTGTCCCGATCGCGGGCGAGGCCGGCGTTGGGTACACGCTCCGGCGCGGGTTCGACCTGCCTCCGCTCATGTTCACCGAAGAAGAAATCGAAGCGCTCGTCCTCGGCACGCGGGTGGTCAGCTCCTGGGCCGACGAAGGCCTCGCCAAAGCCGCGGAGAGCGCGCTGGCCCGCATCGAAGCCGCCCTGCCGGACCGGCTCAAGGCCCGGCTCATCGGGTCGCGGTTGTTCGCTCCCGGATTCCACGTGCCGCAGGGCGTCGCGGCCGCGCTGCCGGACCTTCGGCACGCCATCGATGAGCGCCGCCTCACCCGCCTCGACTACATCGACGGGAAGGGCGAGCGCACGGAGCGCACCGTGCGACCGCTCGGCCTCTTCTTCTGGGGCAACAAGTGGTCGCTGACGGCCTGGTGCGAGCTCCGCGACGACTTCCGCGACTTCCGCCTGGACCGCATCAACGGCATGGAGGCCC
>CAYTBM010000280.1:0-4293 GCA_964436025.1 uncultured Anaerolineaceae bacterium | reverse complement strand
GGCCAGTGGTATTTCCAGCGCTATATGCGCCAGCTCCCCAACCGCGGCGAGATCGTGTTCTTCGACCGCTCCTGGTACAACCGCGCGGTCGTTGAGCCGGTCATGGGCTTCTGCACGCCGGAACAGTACGAACGCTTCATGCGGCAGACCCCGGAGTTCGAGCACATGCTCGTCGAAGACGGCGTTGACCTGGTGAAGTTCTGGTTCTCCATCTCGAAAGAAGTGCAGGCCGCCCGCTTCGACTCCCGCCGGAACAACCCGTTGAAGCAATGGAAGCTGAGCCCGATCGATGAGCGCGGCCAGGAGCTCTGGGAGGACTACACGCGCTACAAGGAGCGCATGTTCAGCCTGACCCACACAAGCTTCAGCCCGTGGATCATCGTCAAGGCAAACGATAAGCGCGCCGCCCGCCTGGAGAGCATCCGCCACGTCCTCTCCGCCTACGATTACGCCGGTAAGGAGAAGGCGCGCACGTCGATCATTCCTGACCCGGACGTCGTGGGCCGCTTCCATCGCGCCGCCATCAGAATCGACTGACTCGCCTGGCACACTGCCGGCCATGTCGTTCGCTCCCCTCGCACCCAGCCGCGAGAGAGGAGAGCAGTCGCGATGGCCTTACCGCAGCGTCACGATTGCCGTGCCGCCGGCCACGCCGGGGGTGAGCAGGATGAGCGCGTCGATCCCGACGCCGCTTGGCACCTGGAAGCTGATCCAGCCCCGTTTCGACTCTCCTGCCTTGAGTGTCCCGGATTGGAAGTTGGGGCTCGTGTTCGTGATGGCCCAGGTGTGCTCCTGGCCGTTCACATCTCGCAGCCGGAAGCTGGCGAAGCTGTATGTCACGTTGTTCGTCACTGCCTCTTGCGTGATCTCCAGCGCCACCCGGCGATTGCCCGCGGTCGTCGTGAACAGGCCCGGCGCCTCAGGGTCGGCGACCTGGTGGACGGTGTAGCGCGAACCGTTCACTTCGGTGGTCGCGCCGATCGGCACCTGTGTGATGTCCCGGCCCGACGGCGTCGGCGGGTTGGTGTTGGGTGTTCGCCCGCCGGCGAGCGCGGTCACGGTCCGGATCACCGCGGTCGCGGTTGCTCCAGCCTGGCCCGGAGAAAGACGGCCGGCACCGCCGGTGGGCGTCGCAGCGTTTTCCCCGACGCGCGCGCCGCTATCGCGGTCATGGATCGAGCTGTCGATGAGGCCCTCGTTGACGCGCACAATCACAAGCACGATGCCCACGGCCATGATCAGGCCTGAAAGCACGAGGAAGATGACCGCGCGGGCCATGGTCATGGCGCAATCCTACGAAGTCGCCGGGTACGGGGAACTAACGCCGTGCCCGCCCGCCCGGGCGCGCCGCCGGTGTCTCTGGCTGGCGGCCCAGCCGGTAGTGCGGCGCGAGGATGGTCACGAACGTCCCGGCGTGCGGGTCCGCGATCCGCGAGACGATTCGCGGGTGCGCCTGCTGCAATTTGTCGAGTGACTGGTCTGTCGTGACCACCGTTGGCAGCCCGGCCACGTGGCGGTAGTTCACCACCTGGTACAGCTTCTCTTGCGCCCATTCCGAGGCTTTCTGCGCCCCAAGGTCATCCAGCACGAGCAGGTCCACGTTGCGGATGCGGTCGAACGTTTCGTCGTACGGCGATTCGTTGCCCGGCGCGAACGAGGCGCGCAGGTAGTCCAGAAGGTCCGGCACCACCGCGAAGAACACGCCCATGCCGCTCCCCAGCGCCTTATTGGCGATCGCGGCGGCGAGGTGCGTCTTGCCGCAACCGTTCGCGCCCTGCAAAACGAACCACCCACGCGGGTCGTCGCCGAAGGCCATCGCCGCCCGGAACGCCGACTCGAGCGACTCGCGTTCCTCCGCGTGGAGGCCCGGCACGCGCAGGTCGAAGTTGCGGAACTGGAGCTCGTTCAACCGTTCCCGCGTCATTCCGCCGACCTGGCTGTAGCCGCCGCGAGCCTCAGCGTCGAGCACAAGCACGCGCGAAAGCCCCTCGTCCAGCAACCGCGTCGCCAGCCGCTCATCGAGCTGCTGCGGCCGCGTCGTGGTGGTAAACACCGTCGGCAGGCTGGCGTTGAAGCGGTGGTTCACGATCTGGAACAGTTTCTCGCGCGCCCAGGGGCTTCCCGAACCGGTATCCACGTCATCGAGGATGAGGAGCGGCGCGTTGCGTACCTGGTCGAAGAGCTGTTCGAATCCCATGTCGTCCTCGTCTGGCTCGTAGCTCGCGCGCAGGTGGTCCAGCAGGTCCGGCACGACCATAAAGAGCGCGGGCTCGCCGGCGTTGATGCGCTGATTGGCAATGGCGGCGGCCAGGTGCGTCTTCCCGCTCCCAGATGTCCCGGTGAACACCAGCCAGCCCTCCGGCGTCGCTGCGTACTCGCGCGCCGCCTCGTACGCGCGCTCGAACCAGCCGCTGTCGTCGTTGCGGCCGGTCGGCACCATGTTCTCGAAGGTGAAGCGCGTCAGCGCGCCAAGATTGCTCATGCGTTCCAGGCGCGTGCGCCGCACGTGGTCGTCTTCGTTCAGCACACACTCGCACGGCTCTGCTTTGCCGAACCGCGGATGGTCCACCGGCAGCGAACGGCGGACGAAGCCGGCGCCCTTGCAAATCGGGCAGACACCCTCCTGGGGCGTTTCAACTTCCCGGCCTGAGCGCGCCTCCAAGGTACTTTCGCTTACGGTCTTCGAGAGAATCTCGCCCAGGCGTTTCATGAGGACGGCCCTCCTCGGCCCAGTTCCTGAGGATAGTTTCGACGTACCGCCAGTTACGCGCGTTCAGTTCCGCTGCTTCCCGGAACGCGTCTTCGATCCACTCCGGCGGGTAGCGGTCCTGCGCATCGATCAGCTTGTCGCCCACCAGCGCCGTTATCGTCCCGATGTTCTCTTCGTACAGCCGGAAAATGCCCGGCCGCCGCTCTTTCGGCTCGATCGGCACGACGATGCTCTCGGGCCGGAGGCTCACTTCGCCGGCGCGAGCCCGCGCGACCGTCCTGCGCGAAGCCGGGTCGTTGCTGAAGTACAGCACCTCTTCCGTACCCTTCTGCCGCAGTCCCACTGCGAGCAGCGCGCGGAGCTCGACACACTCCGCCAGGCCGGCATTGAGTCCCTTCTCGCCGCCGGCAAGCGCTTCGAAGCTCTGGCGCGCTGCGGGCTGCTCCCAGACTTCCGCCGCCGTCACGAACCGGTCCGCCGCGCGCTTCTCCTGCAGCAGCCGCGACACCCAGAGGAACGCGAGCAGCGCGCCGGGCGTCCGCATTTCCGGCAGGACGGCGGCGAAGAACAGGTTGGGCACCACGGTGCCTTTCCCGATCCCCGGGAAGCCTTTGAACTCATCCATGGTGGATTTCGGCTTGCAGACCGTGGACTGTCCGCGCGAGAGGGGACAAGGCGGCTGAGCGCCGCGCCAATCCCCAACCCGAAATCACCAGTCCGAGATCAGTCGTCATCGGTTCGCAGCACCCAGTCTTCGAACTTGGCCAGGCGTTCCCGGAAGCGGAGTTCCACCGTGCCCGTTGGGCCGTTGCGGTGCTTCGCCACGCTGACCTGCGCCACGCCCTTCGGATACGCGCTCTCCGGCAGGTCCGGGTGCTGCTGCGCCCACTGTTCTGGCGTCACGTAGAGTTCCTCGCGGCTGAGGAACATCACGATGTCCGCGTCTTGTTCGATCGAGCCCGAATCCCGCAGGTCGGAGAGCATCGGTGTTCGCGGGTGGCGGTTCTCGATTGCGCGGGAGAGCTGCGCCAGTGCGACGATAGGCACGTCCAGCTCGCGCGCGAGCCCCTTCAGCGTGCGCGAGATGTAGCTGATTTCCTGCACCCGGTTCTCGCGGCCGGTGTTGCCCTCTCCCTGCATGAGCTGCAGGTAGTCGATGACGATCAGGTCCAACTGCTTCGATTCGCCCGCCAGCCGCCTGGCTTTCGCGCGCAGTTCCGCCGCCGTGAGCATCGGCGAGTCGTCGAACCAGATGTTCGCCTCCGAAAGCCGGGAGGCGGCTGCCACGACGCGCCGCTCTTCGATTTCCGTGTTCTGGCCCAGCCGCAGCCGCGAACTATCGACGCCCGACTCTGCCGAGAGCAGGCGGATCGCCAGCTGTTCGGACGACATTTCGAGCGAGAAGAAGGCTACGTTGGCGCGCTGCTCGATGGCAGCGTTCCGTGCGATGCCCAGCGCGAAGCTTGACTTACCGACGCTGGGCCGGGCGCCAATGATGACCAGGTCCGAGCGTTTCAAGCCCGTGAGCAGCGTATCCAGGTCGCTGAACCCGGTCCGGATGGCCGAAAGCTCGATCCGCTCGA
>CAYTBM010000279.1:0-4308 GCA_964436025.1 uncultured Anaerolineaceae bacterium | reverse complement strand
GTCTCATCAATAACCCACACGCAGAAGGCACGGCACGCCCAGCCGCATCGAAGCACCGACAACAAGACCGCCTTCCAGGTCAGCTGGCTGCTCGATACCACCACCGGCGAAGCCCGCCCCGTAACGGTGGGCGGCGGGCCGGTAGGGGAAGAGTGAAGAAGCCCGGGCATGCCCGGGCTTCTTCACGCTCTCCTTGCTGAAGGACCAAATCAGCGCCGGCGAAGGGCGAACAGACTCCCACCCGTCAGGCCGAAGAACAGCGCGATCAGGACGGCAGCCTTCAGCGCGTCGGCTGTGCCGTCGGTCACTAGAGACTGAGTAACGTTGCCAGTGTTCGGCGGCAGTGGGGCGGTTCCGCCGTAGGCGGTGATGGTGGTGATCTCCGCGGTAACGGTGGCATCTCCGTTGGCCCGCACGGTCAACTGAACATCGGACGCCCCACGGCTGTCCGCTGGAGTGGCGTGCAGTTCTCCGTCGAACCCCTCCGGTCCGAACGTGACCGTGGTCTTAGCACCAGAGCCGAAAGTAAGCTCCATGGACCCGCCGCCTTCGCCCTGCACGCTGATCGCGACATTGGCGGAAACTCCAGCCGAGGGCCGGGGAAGGCGGACAGTCGCGCTGGATTCATCAGCTGACAGGTCGAACAGTGCTACCGAAAGGCCTTGGACGAGCTGGGAAGAAGATTTCCTCGAAACAGCCTTGAGCCTGATTGAGCCATCGTCGGTGGGCACACCAACTCCGCCTACTTTGGGAAGTTGATTAGCTGGGAATTCTGAACTGCTGTACGGGCACTCCGGTTTCAAGTCACCCAGACAGTCCAACTTTTTGTCCACTGAATACTCAGGATAAGTGGCGTGACCGTTGAAACTTGGGTTGACCTCCCAGGAGTCGTTGAAGCCTGGCGATGTTGACTTTGCGTACCACTCGATCGGCCAACCATGCTCGGCAATCTTTTGATGGCGGGAATCGGTCACATCGAAATTGTGCGTGTCCGGCAGAATTTCATTCGTGTGAATCACCCAGCCGTCGAACGGCCGTGAAACGAACTGTTCCGCGTACGTGGCATTATCTCCGAGGGATCCGACCAAACTCGGGCCTGGGACGTAAGCGTCGAGGAAGGTGAGGTGGGTCTTCGTGCCCTTCGGTGTCAGATTGTCGGCTGCCTCATCCACAAGCCACGATCCCAGACTATGAGTGATGAAGTGGACTCTCTCGAAGCCTGCCAACTTCACGGCCAAGCATCTCCCGAGGCGCTTTGCTTCGCTGGTTCTCGGCCCCAATCCCTTGCGGTACCAAACACTGTCGGTATTGGTCAGCCCCGACTGGCCGGGCCAAATGCCTGCAGCCGTCTCCCAGTGCAGGACTGATGGTTCGATTCCCGTCTTCCTCACGCGTTCCGCGATGTCGACGAAGTAGTCATGACCGGCCGGCAGCGGTATGGACCAGCCGTGCACTATCACGACCGCGAGCTTCTTGTCTGCAGGGACGACAAGCGCATCGACTTCTTTGCAGCCGGTGCTTCCACCCGCCACGGGCGGAGTTGCGGTGATGGGTGGAGTGGGGGTGATGGGCGGCGTTGGCGTACCAGTTGGAGGGGTCGCGGTGCCCGTGGGCGGAGTTGTGGATCCGGTCGGCGGAGTAACCGATCCGGTGACCGTGAACGTGAAGTTGTACTCAATTCCACACTCAACGTCGCAACTCGTGAGGTGCAGGATGCCGGGCCCCGCTGACGCTGCAAGCGGAAGCGTCACGTAGGCGTCGAACATATCGAAACCTTGTATCCCAGGGCAGTACAGCCCCCGGCTCACCTTTCCCAAGAACTCTCCGTTGAAGTAAGCCTCAAGGTAGTATTCTCCGCCGACGGGTGTAATCGGGGCAGTTGGACAGGCGGACGCCTGAAATATGTGGACGACCGTCCCCCCAGGGCCTTGCTTGGGGCTGATCTGAACACTGTCTGCCGCAGCCGGTGAGGCCGGTAAGAGCATCAGCGTCATCAGCAGCGCGATCACTCCAACTGCGATCCCTTTTGGCAGCCTCATTCTCACCCTCCCTTGGCCGCTCGAACGGCCGCGCCCGAACTCTCGCGCCTCGTTCACCCGCTGGTAAAGACCAAACTTGCTACAACCGTACGAGTCATCCCCGCCCCAGCCACGCGAACGTCGCCGGGTCGGCCGGGAAGAGGTCCAGGGCCTTGTAGGGGTCGACCGCGGTGATGCCGGTGATCACGCAGTTGAACGACAGCTGCTCCCCCGCCACCGTCGTCCACTCGAAGGCCACGCCGGGCCGGCGCAGGCTCGTGAAGCCCGGCGATTCGCGCCAGACAGACGCCAGCCGGTCCAATCCCGCGGCGTGCGAGACGCGAAGTTCGCGCCCTACCTCAAGCAGGTTGTTCGCCGAAGCGTTGCGCGGCGCGTTCAGCACCATGGGCTCGAGCCGGCCGGGGAGGATCATGCCCGCGACGTCTTCCCAGTTGCCAAGGGATTCCAGGAACAGGTCACTCACCATCAGCTGCATCAGGTGGGGGCCTGGCCGGCCCGCAAGAGGCCGAACGGTTTGCAGAGAGACCAGTCGTTCCGCCGCCCGGTTTGCGTGGACCACGTGGCAACCCGCATCAAGCAGGACGGACGGCCACGGAAGCGCGTCCTCATGGGCCTCCATCACGCCCGGCGCCGCTCCAACGACCGGCGTGCGATTACGGTAGTTGCCGATCGGCGTATCGCCCGAAAGCCAGCGCGCCCAGTCGCTCGGCTCTTCCTCGTAGCCGAACTCTCGCAGGAAGCGGTTCGCCGAATATCCATCGATATTCAGCGCCCGGCAGAGGGCGAGCACGGCCGGACGCGATGGGTGGCGTCGACCGGCCTCATAGGCCGTGATAGTGGAGGTGCCCAGGCCACTTTCTTCCGCAAGCGCCCGCAGCGAGAGCCGGGCTGTTTCGCGTTCGTTTCGCAACGTTTCGCTAAACGGCAACAGCGAGGGCCGTTCCGATTCGCCGCCGGGCACTCCACGCTGGGCCTGGACCCACGCCGCGGTTTCCGCATCGGCGGCGTGCCAGTCAAACGCCCACATGCCGTCGTAGTTGCTCCAATCGCAGAAGGAGCCCCAGAAGCGAAGCCTCGTCCCGTCGTCCAGCCGCCAGTCCACGGGATGCACGTTGCGCGCGCCTTCTTCCCAGATCTCCCCGGAAACGAAGAGGTCGAAGATGCGCGGCAAGAACTCCGGGTTTTCGCGCCCGATGCTGTCGAGCACGGCCGCCACCCAGAGATTGCTCTGGCCCGCCGCGAGGTCGCTCCCCTCGCCCTTGAAGATCGAAATGAGGCGCCCGATCAGTTCATCCCAGTTCACCAGGTGCCGTTCGTAATGCGGTGTCGAAGCCATCCGCAGCAAGCCGCGCTGGAACTGGCTCAGAGCGCCCAGGTCGATCTCGCTGGTGCGGTTCGCAAGGCGGTTCCACGCGACGATCTCTCGCCGCTCATTAACGACCAACGTCACCCAGTCGGTTGCCTGGACTTCGTCCCAGACGGTGTCGACGGGGCCGCGGCCCCTGCGGAGGGCTGCTTCGAAGTCGCCGGGCAGGCCGCGCAGTCCTGCCGCCCGGCGGAGCTGGTCGTGTTCGGCCGGGGCAACGCCCAGGGCTGCCGCGAGCCGGTCGACTATCGCCGCCTCGGGCATCCGCCGCCCTTCGTCGTAAGAAGCTATGGTCGCGGGTGAAAGGCCGGTTCGTTCGGCCAGTTGCTGCTGAGTGAGGTTGCGGGCAGCCCGCAAGGTCTTGAGAAGTTGTCCAAAGGTGATTGCCGCCATCCGACCCCCGCTCGCCGGGATGGCGATCGATAAATCGGCGCGATTCTAATCAAGCAACCAGCGCATGGTAAAGGCGTTAGAACGAGGCCTGCCGTCCCTCGTTCGCGCGGTACGGGACGGCGTTGCGGGCCGGACAGCCCGCGAGGTGGTCGTTCACCATGCCGACGCTCTGCATGAATGCGTAGCAAATCGTCGACCCGACGAACGTGAAGCCGCGCTTCTGCAGGGCGCGGCTCATGGTGTCCGATTCGTCAGTACGCGAGGGAATGTCCTTCCAGCTCACGGGCACCGGAGCATCGGGCATGACGCGCGGCGCGAATTGCCAGATGTATGCGTCGAACGACTCGAACTCCTCCTGGACCTGGAGGAAGGCGCGGGCGTTGCGTACCGCGCCAACCACCTTCAGCCGGTTGCGGACGATGCCCGGGTCGGCGAGCAGGCGTTCGATGTCGTCATCGGTGTAGCGCGCAACCAGGAGCGGCACCCAGTCGTCGAATGCCCCGCGGAAGT
>CAYTBM010000278.1:0-4328 GCA_964436025.1 uncultured Anaerolineaceae bacterium | reverse complement strand
ACTTTCATCGGCGCCTCATGCGGAGCATCTTCCGCGGCGTCGCGCTGTAACCCCACGCGAGCCCGGCGGCCAGGCGCACCATCCCAACTTCACGCAGCGAAGGGTAAGGCCGCATGAGGGCTTGCGTCGTGCCCGAACGGATGGCTTCGCGTAAATGTTCTGCTGATGTCCCCGCGAACTGCGTCCAGCCCGTCCCGATATGCGGCAGATGGTGCGCGTCGGAACTCCCCGTGACAGGCAGCTTCCAGTGTTCTTCGTTCAGCGAAACGGCCCGGTCCCGCGTCCGCAACGCGGCGGGACTCGGGTTCGCCAGTTCGATCGCGTCCAGCCGCTGTCCTGTGGAGTTCGCCAGCCGGTCGAGCGTCCGTTTGCTCAGCGACCGCGTCAGCCAGCTCAACGGGTGTGGCGCGATTGCCAGCCCGCCCTGCGAGTGGATCGCATCAAGCGTCGTCTCAATGCTTCGGAAACTTGCGGGCGTGCGCTCGATGAACACCGCCAGGAGGTGCCCCTGCAACGTCGTGATCTCCGCCCCTGGCAACACTTCGAAGCGGTACCCCCGGCGTGCTGCCAGGTCTCGCGCCTCAAGTCCGCCTCTTACGTCCTCGTGGTCCGTAATCGCTACGACGTCCAGGTCCGTTCGGTGCTCGATGTACTCCAGTACCTGCGCAACCGAAGCCATCCCGTCTGAGACTCGCGTATGAATGTGGAGGTCGGCCTTACCCACAGGCATGCACCCGCCAGAAGTCTTCCGTAAACGCCCACTGTCCGGGGTCGCGCTTCAGGTGCGCCTCGAGCAGCGCCGCGAAACGCTCGACCGCCGCCAGGATGTCGGCCTCTTCGTCTTCGCTCTGGGCGACATGGAACGGTTCTTCAACGAACAGCCGGAACCGGTCGCGCTCGATGCGTGCGGTGAACACCGGCAACACCAGCGCCTGAGACCGCCGGGCGATCTCCCACGGGCCGCGCGGCAGCCGTACCTTGCGGCCGCAGAGCTCCACGCAGGTCCCGTTTCCCTGCATGTCGCGGTCGCCCATGAAGCCAACGAGGCCCCCTTCTTGCAGCGTCTCCAGGCAGGCGCGGATCCCGTGAAAGCTCGTTTCGTAGAACCGCCCTCCGGCCGACGATCGCAGTCGCAACAGGTAGCGTGACCACGCCCGAGGGCGTTGCGCCTCGACCAGCGCCACGAACGGCCGCCCGCGAAACGTCAACGCCTGGATGGCCAGCTCGGCATTGCCGCTGTGGGCGCTCATGGCAATGACCGGTCCGGGCTCGCGCAACGCGCTCAGCCGTTCGCCGTTGACCAGTTCCAGGTGGTCGGCTTCGAACCGTTCCATCAGCCGTTCGGGGATCGTGCAGAGGTCGACGAAGTACCGTGCGATGTTCTGCGAGGCCGCGAGCCCGGCGGCCCTGGCAGCGGCCTGCTCGCCGCCAACAAGCGGGGCCATGTTGTGGACGAGCTTTCGGCGCATTTTCGGCCGCAGTTTGAAGGCCAGCCAGCCCGCCCACGGCGCAATGACGTAAAACGGCCCAGGAAAGCGGGCGACAAAAGGCTGGAACAGGCGGAGCACCCACAGCCTTCCGCTCACGAGCGCCCGACCCCGCGTTGTGCGGCCCACATTGGCCGGAACATGTACCACTGGTCCGGGTACTGGCGGATGAAACGCTCATGGGAACGCATGATCGCCTGGGTCAGCGTCCGAACGTCGGTCTCGTCATCCCCGGTCCGCTCGAGCGGGACATCGAAGTCGCACAGCGTCGTGACTTCTGGCCGGTGCGGGTCGATGCGCGCGAACGCCGTCGGCACGACGGCCGCCCCCGTCCGCAGCGCGAGCCGCGCCGGCCCTGCAGGGACTTCCACTTCTTCGCCAAAGAAGGTGACTCTCACCCCGTCGCCCGGTGTGGGCCTGTCGACAAGCAGAGCGAGCAGCCCGTTCTGCTTCAGCGCGCGGAGCAACGAAGGCCCGGCCTTCTCCATTTTCACGATCTTCATCCCGAGCCGCGTGCGCGCACTCATCACCATCTCGTCCAGCCGCGGATCAGCGAACGTCTCGGCTACCACCGTTAACGGGTAACCCCGCGCGGCCGCCGCGCCCGCCCCCAGATCCCAGTTGCCGAAGTGCATGCAGACGATGACGGCGCCCTTGCCTCGCTCCAGCACGCGAGAGAGCGCATCGAACCGGCTCTGCCCCTCAACCTCCTCGATCAGCCGCCCCGCCGGTATCGAAGGGAAGCGGATGAAGTCGGCCAGGTACTTGCAGTAGTTCACCAGGGAGTGCCGCGCCACCCGGTCCCTCTCGCGCCGCGGCGCTCCTGGCAGCACACGGCGATAGTTCCCTCGCATGGCCCGCCGCGCCCGCGGCCAGCAGTAATACCCCACGCTCCCGAGCGCGAAGGCAACCGCGTAACTCGCGCGGACGGGCATCCGCCGGATGACCGCCGAGGCAACCTTCCACGCCCCGTACTGGATGGTGGCTCCGAGGTTGCCCGGCACCCCGCTATCTTATCGGCGGCAACCGTTGTGGTATGTTGCCGAGGTGGTCCGGCCGGCGCGACGCGCAAACCTGGCGGTTCCGGAGTGGATCCTTCGAGCGGCACTCGGTGCGCTCGTCGTCGTGGTCGGCCTCTGGCTGATACCCGACAAAGGCTCCGAAAAGCAGGCTCTCCCTCTCGGCGTTGCCATCTTCCTCCTCGCCGGCGCTGTCGCTGGCCCGCGCTCCGCATGGGTGGCCATCCCCGTCGGCGGCTGGCTCATGATCGCGACGTATACAGCGACAGACTGCGCGGACTGCGGAGGAGGTGGCGAGGAAGTCGCCCCGCCGTTGCTCGTTTATGCAGGGATGACCCTCGCTCTTGCCGCCCTCGGCCTTGCGGGCAGCGGCATTTCAGCTTTTGCACGGGTGCCTCTTCCCTCACGGACGGTGCTCCTCAGTTGTCTCGTCGTCCTCTTTGCCGCGTTCATCTCACTCGCCCTGCTCAGGTCGATTCGCAGCGCCAACGTCAACGGAGACATCGTCTTCGAGCGCGATGGTGTCCGCTTCCGATCCGGAGAGCCTGTCGGGAATCCCGCCAGGGCGATCGATCTCGCTGCAGCGGGATTGAGCGGCGAAGCCCCGGTCTGGCTGGGAGAAACCGTCGGCAGCTTCAATCTGGCGGCGGTCCAGAATGCCCCGGAACTCTTCGTTGTGTACGGCGCGTGCGGTCCAGCGCCATGCACACCGCCGATCACTGTCATGCATCGCTGGACCTGTAGCACACCCCCCGAGGTCGAGTTCGCGCGTTCGCCTGTCGAAACGCGCCCGGACGGCGCGGTTGTCGTCCATAACGCCGTTGGCGGCGACGAACGCGCCGGACTGACCAAGGCCGTGATCTGGACGGGTCACCTCGAAGTCACCGTCTACGCGCAGGCGGAAGCTGCAAACGCGAACGACCTCATCCAGCAGCTCCGCCGCCTCGACGGCCAACCGTTGGCTCCCGCAGCTAACGGCTGTTGACGCGCCACACCGCACACCTCAAACCTCATACCCCTACAATCCCCGCATGGAACTGAAGGCCACCGCCTACAGCGTCGAAAACCGCATTGCCACCATCACGCTCAACCGCCCGCACCGCCTGAACGCCTGGACCGGCCGCATGCACACCGAGTACCGCTGGTGCCTCGAACAGGCCGAAGAAAACAGCGAAGTGCGCTGCATCGTGGTCACCGGCGCCGGGCGTGGCTTCTGCGCGGGCGCCGATTCCCAGGCGTTGGATGGACATATCGCAAAGGGCGGCTACGACTCCGGCACCGAGCCGGACGAACTGGCGAACCCCGGCTTCGGCATACGCCCTGAGTTCGACGCCAACTTCGCCTACCACTTCGGCCTTTCGAAACCGGTGATCGCAGCCATCAACGGCCCCGCGGCGGGCGTCGGGCTCGTGCTCGCTTGCTACGCCGACATTCGCTTCGCGGTGCCGGGGGCGAAGCTCACCACCGCGCACGGGCGCCTCGGGCTGCCAGCCGAGTTCGGCCTTTCCTGGCTGCTCCCCCGGCTCATCGGCCTCTCCCGCGCGCAGGAGATCCTTCTCTCTAGCCGCGTGTTCCTCACCGACGAGGCCGCGGCGATCGGCCTCATCCACCGCCTCTGCGATCCCGAACAGCTCCTCCCGGCGGTGTACGACTACGCCCAGGCGTTCACGCGCACCCTTGCCCCGTCGTCCATCCGCGCCACCCGCCACCAGGTCTACATCGACCTCCACCGCGACATCGGCTCAGCCGTCGTCGAAAGCGAGATGCTCCTCAACCAGATGACCACCTCGCACGACTATCGCGAAGGCGTCCGCGCCCTCCT
>CAYTBM010000277.1:0-4345 GCA_964436025.1 uncultured Anaerolineaceae bacterium | reverse complement strand
TGTTGCATACAGCAACTCACCCGAGGGGGTCCACATGCCAGCTACCCAGTCCGTCATCACGCTCGAACGCTTCGGCAAGGGCAAATCGTTCCAGCAGTACCTCGACAGCGGAATCCGCAACAAGGAACTCTTCGAAAACAACTACAACGGCCTCACCGTCTCAGAGGCCCAGGCAAAAGCCCTGAAAGAACTCGCCGCGCTCCCCAACGGCCCTCGCCGTGTCGTCGTGATCGGCGAAGACTGGTGCCCGGACGTGTACCGCGGCACCGGCGTCGCCCAGAAGATCGCCGAGGCCGCCGGCATCGAGTTCCGCTTCTTCGAGCGCGACCAGAACAAGGACATGATCGCCGAATACCTCAAAGACGGAGAGTTCGAGTCGATCCCCGTCTTCGTCTTCTACGACAAAGACCAGAACGAAATCGCGCACTTCATCGAGCGCCCGAAGCTGGCAAACGAACAGATTCACGTGACGCGCGACGTCATCGGCGACATGAGCCCCGCCGCCATCGCCGCCCGCCTTGGCCACGAGCCCTCCGAGGAGGAAGTCGCCGCTGAACGCGCGAAGGGCCGCGACCGCTACCTGCAGTGGCAGCGCGAAAGCAAGGAGTGGGCCAACTGGCGCGTCGCCACCGTCGATGAAGTGATCGACAGCCTGAAGGCCAAACTGGGCTAACCGCCTCACCCGCAACGTCGCAAAGGCCCTGTGGCGACAACGGGGCCTTTCTCTTGCACGCTGAACGTCCCTGGCCCTAGATTCCCGCCGTGCCTCTCAGCCCCGGCAGCCCACGGCCCGTCCCGCTCCAGGTCGTCATCTCTGTGGCCCTGCTGGCCATCCTCTTCGCCGGCTACGTCCTCGCCATGCACACACTGGTCGACTTCTCGATCGTGGAATCGAAGGGCGAAGCCAGCCATCGCGACCTCGTGTACGCGTACGTCCATCTGGCGTTCTTCGCGGCCGCCGCGGCCTTCGGCTTCGTCGCCGGCAAATGGTTCAGCGGGCTCGGCTTCGCCTTCGCCACGCTTTTTCTCGTCGTTGCCGTCGTGGGCGTCACCGTGATTCAGATGGGCAGCTATGAACTCGCCTGCCATGGCCACAACGACGTCGTCCGCCACTGGCAGTGCTGACCGCTCAGTCAAGCGCCGCGAGCACGTCCTCCAGCCTCGGGATCACCGCGAGCGGCCCCGAGTCGGCCGGGTCTTCCTGGCGAAATTCGTGCGTTAGCACGGCCCGCATGCCCAGCGCTTGCGGCCCGCGCACGTCCTCGCGGACCCGGTCACCCACGAAAACGACCTCTGTTGGTTCGATCCCCAGCGCGCGCAGTGCGACGCGGTAGATCTCCGGGTTCGGCTTGCGGACGCGGTGTTCCACGGAAAAGACCGCGACCTCAGCGTGACTGAGCAGTTCGAACTCTGCCAGTCGTCGCCGCATCACCGCGGACGACGTGAGCGTGTTTGAGACGAAGCCCGCCCGGATCCCGCGGGACCGCAGCGCATCGAACACGACCGCGCGGTCGAATGCTTCCCAGCGCGCGACATCGGCCTCGCCAAGAAGCGCATCGAGGTGTTCTGCCGCCCGGTCGGCGAGCGCGGCGTTGGTCACAAACGGACGCACGACTTCCGCGATGCGCGGCTCGTCCAGTTGCCCGCGGCCGTACCCGGCCATCATCCGCTCGCGCAGGGTCTCGATGACTCGCATCGCCTCGGTTTCGGGCTCCTCTTCGCCCGCGCCGGCGAGGAACGCGGCGAAGTCGTCGGTGACTTCCGCCATCGGGTTCAGCCGGAACAACGTATCGCCCAGATCGAAAAGGACCGCTTTCGTCACGCGAAACCCCACGGCCGGATCCGGCTCGGCGTAATCCGCAGCATCACCCGCTCCGTGCCCGCTATCCGTTGCTCCATCGCCTCGGGGAGCACCGGTCCCAGGTAGCGCTCGGCAATCGTCCGCATCGACTTCCGTGCGGGGTCCTCAATCACCTCGACCACGCCCTCAATTGCCACACCTTTGTAGGGCCGCTCGCGCGTATCGACGATGAAGGACACCCGCGCATCCCTCCGGGCGTTACGCGCCTTCGGCCGCGCGGCCGGCGTTGAGATCAGGATCACATCCCCGTCCAGCGCGAACCACACCGACGACGTGATCGGCGACCCGTCCGGCCGCAGCGTCGAAAGGACGCCAGGCCACTTGGCTCCCGTCAGAAACTCGCGAATTTCTGGAGTCATCTCCCGCAGCACGCCGGGAATTGTGCCCGCCCGCGCCGGCGGCTGTCGACGCGACCGAGTGGCCGGGCTGGGCTACGCTGACAATTCGTGACATCAGCCGCGCGCCAGCAACGCACCCTCGTCCTCGCCCTGCTCTGTGTGGCGTCCTTCGCAGTCGTATTCAACAACCTCATCATCACGCCAATCCTCCCGGACATCTCGGACGACCTCCACGTGCGGGTCGCGGTCGCCGGGCTGCTTGTGACGGCGTACGCGGTGGTCGGCGGGGTGGCAGCCATCTTCTCCGGGCCCTTCATCGACATCCTCGGCCGCAAACCCATCGTTGTTGCCGGGATGGCCACGCTGACGATTGCGACGTTCGCCTCGGCGGGCGCCCCGAACTTCGCTTCGCTCGCGATCGCCCGTTCGGTGGCCGGCCTGGGCGTGGCCTGCCTGACGCCGGCGGTCTTCGCCGCGGTGGGCGATCTCTTCTCGTACGAAGAGCGCGGGAAGGCGATGTCCTGGGTCATCTCCGCAAATACCAGCGCGTCGATCTTCGGCGTGCCGGCGGGCGCGCTGCTGAGCGGGCTCGTCTCGTGGCGTTGGACCTTCGGCGTGCTGGGTGTCGTGCTGGTGGTGTTCACCTGGCTCATCATGGCGAAGCTGCCGCGCGACAGCCGCGCTGAACCGCCCGACCGCCGGACAGCGGCGCGCGATTCGGCGGGCGGCATCAAGAGCGTCCTCGGTGACTTGCCAACGATGATGGCGCTGTTCTCGAACTACCTCTCGACGGCGTACTGGTTCATTTTCACCATCTACATGGGCGCCTATTTCCGCGACGAGTTCGGCCTGGCGAAGTGGGCACTTGGCGCGATGACCATGGTCATGGGGCTCGGCGTGCTGTTCGGCAGCAACATCGGCGGACGGCTTTCGGACCGCATGGGCAAGCGGCCCATCATCGTCTGGTGCAGCGGCATCTGCGCGGTGTTCATCGCGCTCGTGACCACGGCATCGCCCGTGATGGCGGTCGCGTTCGTCTTCCTGTTCACGTTCGCCACGTTCAGTGGCGCCCGCTTCGCGAGCGCGCAGGCAGTCACCACCGAGATGCGGCCGGAGATGCGCGGCACCGTGATGGCGCTCAACGCCTCCGGGCAGCAGTGGGGCATCGTGACGGGCTCGCTGATCGGCGGTTTCGTCGTCGACTCCTGGGGATACGCGGGCCTCGGTCCGGCAAGCGGCGCGGTCGCGCTGCTTTCGATGGCTACCTATGCCATGTTCGTCGATGAACGCCGCTTCGACCGGCCATCGGTTCAGCCAGCCGTCCCCGCGAGGGATGTGGCATGACGCGCAGACCCGACTTCACTGAGTACGTCCCTTACTTCGCCGATTACGTGGTGAAAGCTGACGACGACCCGGACAGCCAGCTCACCATGCAGGCCGGCGAAATAGCCGCCTTCGGGCAACTCGACGAGGACGTGGCATCCGAACAGCCCAGGCCGGGAGAGTGGTCACTCAAGGAAGTCCTGGTACACCTCTGCGACTTTGAGCGCATGTTCAACTACCGCGCCCTCCGCTTTTCGCGCGGCGATGCCACGCCCATTGAAGCCTTTGAACAGGACCCTTACGTTGCCGCCTCGGAAGCCAATGAACGCCCATTGGACAACATCGTCGGCGAACTCCTCTCCCTTCGCGCGGCCACAATCCTCTTCTTCGGTTCCATGTCGGAGCAGATGCTCGACCGCGCCGGCTCAGCGGGCGGCAACTCTGTGTCCGTGCGGGCACTCTGGTTCATCATCGCCGGACACTGCGAAGGCCACCTGCAAGACCTTCGCAAGAGGTTTGGTACCTCTCCCTGAGCGCTTGTGTTTGTAGTCACAAACACCAGTCGTTAGACTCTCTCCATGGCATACGGCAGCGGCATCGCAAAGGGCATGAGCCTCACGCTCAAGAGCATGTTCCGGCCCGTCGCGACGATTCAGTACCCGAATGAGGTGCGCGAAGTCCCGGTCTACGCCCGGACGAACTTGCTCTGGTTCGAAGAGCGCTGCACCGGCTGCTCCACCTGCGCCCAGGCCTGCCCGGACGGCTGCATCCTCGTGCAGACCTCGCCACGCGAGGACGGCACGCTCAACATCGACCGCTACGA
>CAYTBM010000276.1:0-4346 GCA_964436025.1 uncultured Anaerolineaceae bacterium | reverse complement strand
GCTACACCCCGAAAGCATGGAAGGCCGCTCTCGAGTTGGAGGAGGCCTGGGAGAAATTCAGCGCCCTCGGCCGCGATTCCGTCATCACGGGCTGGGGTATCGGCCAGGACATGAGCTTCCTCGTGGAAACCTACAAGCGATTGCAGCAGCCCTGGCCGTTCGCACCCGTGGCGCTCGATGTCCAACCCATCGCCCGGGCCCTCCTGCGCGGCGGCGGCCAGGTGGACCGCTTCAACCTCGGCCACGTTGCAGACCGGCTGGGCATTGGCCGGATGGGCGAGCACGGCGCGTTGGCTGACGCGTACGCGACGTATGACGTCCTTATCAAGCTGCTCGAACTGCCCACGGGCGAGTGATGGGCGGAGCAGCGCGGTGCTGCCGCGATTCGTCGCTCAAGCCCTGTGACGCATTGTGTGTTGCCGACGCTTGACAACTCCTTAGCGTAAAGCTAACGATACGAACCAGATGTTCTCGGGGCGGGGTGAAATTCCCCACCGGCGGTGAAAGCCCGCGACTCCTTCCGGCAACGGACGGACTGATCCGGTGAAATTCCGGGGCCGACGGTTAGAGTCCGGATGGGAGAGGACACTCGCGGTGTGCCCGTTGCTTCGCGCAACGCAGCACGCCCGCTCCGCGCTAGCCTGCGCGGGGGCTCTCTCTCACCCCTCGGCTGCATCGAGTTTCGCCAGGGGGCCGCCCATGTTCACCGGCATCATCGAAGAAGTAGGCACCGTTGTGGAGGCGGGAGAAGGGACGCTGCGCATCCGCGCGCCGCACATCCTCACTGACAGCCAGCTCGGCGACTCCATCGCTATCAACGGCGTAGACCTCACCGTGGCCGAGATGGACCGCGAGTTCTTCTTCGCGAACCTGATGCCCGAAACCTACCGGCGCTCGAACCTCGGTGAGTTGAAGCCCGGTGACCTGGTAAACCTCGAACGGAGTTGCCGCCCCACTGACCGGCTCAGCGGGCACATCGTCCGCGGCGTTGTCGAAGGCACCGGGACGCTGCATTCGCTGACCCCCGAAGGCGAGGCGATCATCGCGAAGTTCACCACACCTCCCGAGCTACTGCGCTACATGGTAGTCAAGGGTCCGGTCTGCATCGACGGCATCAGCCTGACCATCGTCGCGAAAGACGATGACAGCTTCTCGGTCTCGCTCGTCCAGTACACCCAGGACCACACGAACCTGGTGAACCGCAAACCCGGCGACCGCATCAACCTCGAGACCGACATCATCGCCCGCTACATCGAGAACTTCGTGGCGAACACGCAGGAGGCCCGGAAGTGACTGAACGCGATCCCGTCATGGCAACCGTCCCCGAGGCGATCGAGGAGTTCCGCCGCGGCCATTTCGTCATCATCACCGACGACGAGGACCGCGAGAACGAAGGCGACCTCTGCATCCCGGCGCAGTTCGTCACCCCGGAGTCGATCAACTTCATGGCCAAGTACGGCCGTGGACTGATCTGCTGTCCGATCACCGAGGACCGCGCAGAGCACCTCAAGCTGCCCCTCATGATCGATCCGGCGGCGAACAACTCCGGCTTCGGCACGCCGTTCACCGTCTCGGTCGAAGCGCGCACCGGTGTCACCACAGGAATCAGCGCCGCAGACCGCGCCCGCACCGTGCAGGTCCTCATCGACCCCGAAACGCGGCCCGAAGACCTGGCCCGCCCTGGTCACATGTTCCCGCTGCGCGCGCGCCGCGATGGCGTGCTCGTCCGTGCGGGCCAGACCGAAGCCAGCGTGGACCTTGCGAAGCTCGCCGGCCTCTTTCCCGCGGCCGTGATCTGCGAAGTGATGAAGATGGACGGCGAGATGGCCCGCATGCCGGACCTCAAGCGCTTCGCCCGCCGCCACGGCCTCCGCATTGTCACCGTCAACGATTTGATCAAGTACCGTCTCCGCCACGAGCAGATGGTGAAGCGTGTTGCCGAGACGCGGCTCCCAACGCCCGTGGGCGACATGATGATCCTGGCG
Organism: uncultured Anaerolineaceae bacterium; assembly: GCA_964436025.1. Taxonomy (GTDB): domain Bacteria; phylum Chloroflexota; class Dehalococcoidia; order Tepidiformales; family Tepidiformaceae; genus Amarobacter. Next base: position 2,361 of record CAYTBM010000276.1, on the reverse strand, counting down.
TTCAAGGCCGAGAATTACCCGGACGAGCACGTCGCCATCGTGAAGGGCGAAATCGACCCCGAGAAACCCACGCTCGTGCGCGTCCACGACCAGTGCGTTACCGGCGACGTCTTCGGGTCGATGCGCTGCGATTGCGGCGAACAGAAAGACCGGGCGCTGAAGATGATCGCCGACGAAGGTGGCGTCTTCCTCTACATGCGCCAGGAAGGCCGCGGCATCGGCCTCCACAATAAGCTCCGCGCCTACGAGCTCCAGGACAAGGGTTACGACACGGTCGACGCGAACGTGGCGCTCGGCTTTCCACCGGACCAGCGCGAATACGGCATCGGCATGCAGATCCTGCGTGACATCGGCGTGCGCAAGATGCGTCTGATCACGAACAACCCTGCCAAGCGCGCGGGCCTCGAAGCCTACGGCCTCGAAGTCGTAGAGCGGATCCCGATCCTGACCGAGCCCAACCCGCACAACGTCCGCTACCTCGACACCAAGCGCCAGCGTATGGGCCACCTCCTGGACGGGTTGGAATCCACTACTTCCGTGGGGTCGAACTGATGCCGCTGCTCGAGGGTTCGCTCGACGGGCAGGGGCTTCGCGTCTGCATCGTCGTCTCGCGCTGGAACGAATTCGTCACGCGGAAGCTGCTGGAAGGCGCCGAGTCTTGCCTCGGCGAGCGGGGCGTGACGCCGGACAACGTCTCGGTCGCCTGGGTGCCGGGTGCATTCGAAATCCCGACCGCCGCCAACTGGGCCGCACGCAGCGGCCGCTTCGACGCGGTGATTTGCCTGGGCGCCGTGATCCGCGGCGATACGGCACACTTCGAGTACGTAGCAGGGGGCACGACTGACGGAATCGGCGCGACCGCGCGAGAGACCGGCGTCCCGGTCATTTTCGGTGTGCTGACGGTCGATAACGTCGAACAAGCGCTTTCGCGAGCAGGCGGCAAGGACGGACACAAGGGTGAAGAGGCCGCCCAGGCCGCGATTGAAATGGCAAACCTGCGCCGGTTGCTGGAGCGCGACGCGGGTTGACGCCGCCGCCGATAAACTTCGGCGCGGAGGGCACATGGCCGGCGTGAGGACCTCGATAACACATCCCCTTGAAGTAGCATGGTTGCCAACGCCATGGCCCGGCAGCGTCGGCCTGACGTTCGCGCCCGGAAAGAAGGATCCCGCGGCGGCGACGGGGGCCTGGGATCGTGACCTTGACGTGGACCTCGCCCGACTGAAAACCGTCCACGGAACGGCGGTCCTCGTCAGCTTGATAGAGGATCATGAGCTGGACCTGCTTCACATCAACGAACTTCCGCAAGCCACGGTCGCAGCCGGGATTACGTTCCGACGATTCCCCATCCCCGACGTATCGATCCCGAACGACGCTTCGCTCGTTTCGGCTCTGGTAGCGGAAATCATTCAGCACGCTCGCGAGGGTAGGAATGTAGTCATCCATTGCCGTGGCGGGCTGGGGAGGGCTGGGACAATTGGCGGATGCGTCCTTCGCTCGGCGGGCCTGGCTCCCGAGGCCGCGCTCGCGACGCTTGCAACTGCTCGTGGACCGAACTGCCCGGAAACGAGGGCTCAGCGCGACTTCATCCGGAGCTTCCAGGCATGTTGAACCTCGTCGACCGCATCGCCGGCGCCGTGCTTGGGGCCGCCATCGGTGATGCGCTCGGACACCCCACAGAGTTCTACTCGTTCCAGCAGCTGGAGGCGAAGTACGGTCCTGGCGGAGTCAAAGGGTTCGAGTTGTGGTGGGAAGAAGATGGACGACGCTTCGCGCCCTACACCGACGACACGCAGATGGCGGAAATTGTCCTGCGCGCGCTCCTCGAACAAGGCATCGCTGAAGAATCGTTCGAATCTGTCATGCAAACAATGGCGGACGGATTCGCGCATTGGAGGGAGTACCCGCAGGGTGGTCACCGCGCGCCCGGCAACGCCTGCATGAGCGGCGCGGCAGAGTTAGGACGTGGAGTGAGCTGGCGCGAAGCCGGCGGCGTGGACGCAGGGGGATGCGGCTCAGTCATGCGAGCGTACCCGTTTGGGTTGCTGCTTGCCGCCGAGCCGGCGCTCGCCGAGGCGTGGTCTGTAGAACACTCGAAGATGACCCATCGCGCGCCGATTGCCCTGGCAGCGTGCGCAGCGATGGCTGCGGGGGTGGCGCATCTCACTGGCGGCGGCGAGGTGGACGAGTGCCTGGAGCTCATGCTGGCCGCCGCTGCGAGACACGACGCTGGAACCGCCCGAATGTGTGAGCAGGCAGTGCAGGATGCGCTGGACGGCGCTCGTCCCGTATCCGTCCTCACCAGGCTCCAGGGCTGGGCCGCCCACGAAGCCATTGCTGCGGCGATGTTCGTCGTCGCCC
>CAYTBM010000275.1:0-4361 GCA_964436025.1 uncultured Anaerolineaceae bacterium | reverse complement strand
GTCCCATAAGCGTCCCCAGCAGCGTGTGCTCGTATTCGACCAGGAAGTTGTTCGCCGCGACCTGCGGGTCAGACCACATCTCTTCGATGAAGCGGACCGGCCCGACGGCGATGTCGAGCTTATCCAGGTAATCGATCCAGTAAGAGTTCGGGTGCTCCTGGAACTTCGCCTCGCAGAGCGCCACGAGCGAGAGGCCCACCTCTTTCAGGTTTGCCGGGTCGAAGCCCGGCTCGTAGCGGGGGTCCTTGAAGTCCAACGCCTTGCGGAAGCGTTCGCGCGGGCCGGGGCCGAGGCAGCCTACGACGAGGTAGGAGTCCTTCGTCTTGTACGGGCGGTAGTACACGTTGCCGGCTAGCTCCGGCATGAGCGCGCGGCGTTCGGCGTACACCTCCGCGATGTCAGCCCCCCGTGCGCGCGCCCCGTGGATGGCGGCGAGGCGGCGCTCGCGGGCCTCCACGTCCATCGCGACGATTTCGCGGGAGCCAGCCTGGAGCGCGAGCGAGGAGAGCAGCAGCGAGGAGTTGATCGCCTGGCCTTCACCGGTGCGTTCGCGATGGAAGAGCGCTGCGCTAATCGCCCACGCAAGCGCCACTCCCGTCACCACGTCCGCCGGGGCAAAACCGATCTGCATCGGCAGCCCGTTCTGGACGTTCGGGTTGGAGGTCGTCAGGCCGCTCATGGCCTGGGCGACGATGTCGTACCCGCGGCGGTCCTTGTCCGGACCAAGCTTCCCGAAGGCGGTGTTTTCAGCGTAAATGATGTTCGGCTTGATGCGGCGCGCCGATTCGTAATCGATGCCGAGCGCCTCCGGGACACCGGGACGGTAGTTCGTCAGAAGGACATCCGCCCAGCGGATCAGGGCATCGCGGATGGGAGCAGACCGCGCGTCCTTGAAATTCAAGGCGATGCCGCGCTTGCCGCGGTTCTGTGTGAGGAAGCCCTTGCTCTCTTTCGGGATGATCTCGGCCTGCAGCCGCCAGGGCTCACCTTCGAGCGGTTCGACTTTGACGACGTCCGCGCCCATCTCGGTGAGCAACGAACCGGCGAGCGGACCGGCGATGATCTGTGTGCAGTCGAGGACGCGAACGCCTTCCAGGGCGCCTGACATAGACACGCTCCGAACGGTGAATGTGCCGGGACTATACCCCGGCGCGGCGCACCGTGAAGTCCGATGGCGGCCGGTTACTCCTTTGGCTTCGGGAAGATAGAGCGGGCGATATTGAGCACCGCGATGTCATGGGCGATGCCCATCACCATTCCCGCGCGGGCGTCCCGGAAGTAGCGTTCGAAGGGCAGCCGCTTGGCGAAGGCGGTGCCGCCGCCGAGGGTCATCGCTTCGCCCGTGATGAAGGTGGCGACCGTATCCGCCGCGACCTTGGCTTCGAACAGGGCCTGCGGGCCCTTCAGCCGCCCGGCGTCCCAGGCGGAGGCGGCTGCGTAGAGCAGCGCCCGGCTGCGTTCGAGTTCGACCTTGCAGTTCGCCACGCGGTTGGCGATGGTCTCGACGTCCGGCATGCGGCGGCCATCGGCAAGGGTGTTCTCGCCGATGTACTTTTCCAGCAGGTCATAGCAGCCGGCAGCGATACCCAGGTAGGTGGCGGCGTAGGTGCCCACCGCGATGGAGAAGAAATCGACCGGCTTGTTGTCCGGGTTGAGACGGCGCGATTCGGGCAGGAAGCCGTTGAACGTCATCGGCGAACTGCCGTTGGCGCGCATGCCCAGCCCGTCCCACGGCTCGTCGATGGTCCACTGGAGGTCGTCCTTGAAGATCTGGAACATGAGCGGCTGGGGCGGCTTGCCCTCCTCCCGCAGCGTTGCCATGAACAGGTAGGTGTCGGCGATGCCGGCGGCGGTGACGAAGGACTTCTGGACGTTTTCGATCGCGAAGCCGCCGTCAACCCTCCGCACCGCGGCCTTGGGCGCGCCGGCCCATGCTCCTCCCTGGTGGCCGGCCTCGCTTCCGGCCACCGTGCTGAGCCACTCGCCTGAGGCGATCTTTGGGGTGATCGTCGCCGCCTGCTCGGCCGTCGGCGCCTTCGCGACGATCTCCGTGCTTTCCAGATGCATCTTGTAGATAAGCGCGGTCGAGGGGTCGGCCTTAGCGAGCTCTTCGATGACGACGGCGGCGGTCAGCAGCCCCTCGCCCTGCCCGCCGTACTCCGTGCCGGCCCGAATCCCAAAGAACCCCTCCTTGCGCAGGGCGCCGAGCTGCTCCACCGGGAAAGCGGCGTTGCGGTCGGCATCAGCCGCGCGCGGGGCGAGCACGTCCCGGGCGATGGTGGCGGCGCGCTCCTGCCATTGCAGCTGCGAGTCGGTCAGAGGGAAGTAGGTGGTCATCAACGGCTCCGGGAGAGGGTGGGCGGCATTGTGGGGCCGCGACTGGAAAGTTGAAAGGCGACAGGCGAAAGTTGGGGAATGACGGCCCTCGATCATCGCGTGGGGTTGTGTTCGGTTTGCGCGAACGTGCGGCTCGTGCGCGGCGAGCGGTCGACGTTCTACCTGTGCGAACTGGCGTTCCGGGATCCGCGATTTCGGAAGTACCCGGCCCTGCCGGTGCTGCGGTGTGTGGGGTTCGAGGCCGAGGTGGAGGGTCAGGTGGCAGATGGTCCGTGATGTTGCGGTGAGGGACGACGCAAGTGGCCGGCGCGCATTCTGCCCTCCCCCCGGCCCCTCTCCCGACTCGTGCCTCGCGGGAGAGGGGTGCCACGTTCGACCTAACAGGGTAGTCGCGGACGGAGCGGTAGGTGGGGCGGGGGGCGAAGCGGTCGTTGGCTTTGGGGAATTCTTCGCGCCTGGAGCCGGTGTCCTGGATGGCGTTGAGGCGGTCGGTGAGTTCGCGCCATTCCATGCGGTGAGCGACCTGTGTCGGTGAGCTCGACGAGGCCCCGGTTGGACTGTTCGAAGGTTTCGCGCGATTCCTCGGAGCCGGCCATTTCGCGGGCGTTGCTGACGAGGGGGCCGAGGAGCTTGATGGCGTGGGAGGCTTGACGCGGGGGGAGGGTGCCGAGGAGCTGAAGGCGGAAGACCTGGGAGATCATGGCCTGGATGCCGCCGCGATCGAGGGCTTCGAAATTTAGTTTGCGGGCTTCGCCCACGAGGACGCGGCGTGGCGCGCGGCCGCCCCTGGCGCGGAGCTCGTTGACGGCCTCGGCAAGGTCGGGGTCATGGGAGACGCAGTAGCCGGAGGGTGTAGCCCAGGCGCGGCACTGATTACCTGTTCGCTTGTGCTGTGCCGCACACTTTTTGACCTCTTCAGTGGTGCGGAAGTGGTGGGGCCAGATTCGGAGCGTGTGACCACTTCGGGACCAGTTGGGTCCAGTCCGACTACCTCTTCGGGGATGTCCTGAGAATTGTCTGTGAGTGGTTGAGAGTTCGGGGTTCCGAGTTCCGAGTTCCGAGGCTTTGCGTCCTCCCAGAGGCGGCTGTGATCTGGTGCGGCGTGTTGGTAGGCGAGGTGGGCGGCAGGAGGCAGGATGCCGGCGGCAGCCTGGAGGAGCCCGTCGTGGATGTCTTCATCGAGGTCGTCGGGGTCGATGATGTCGAGGAGTTCTTGAGCGCGGGCGGCGAGGTTGCGGAAGTTGAGGGTACCCATGTGGGAGAGGGTGGGGTGGGGGGTAGTGGAGGTGGAAGGGGGAGTTGGCAGCACCCTCACCCCCCCGGGCCCCTCTCCCACGCCTGGGAGAGGGGGAGATGAGCGTTGGGGAGTTGAAAGTGGAAAGGACTGAGGACTGAGTGGGGTTTGGCCCGCTAATGCGGCAGGGCCCTCACATCGATGCGTGTCACGTGGAAGGAAGGCGGCTTCTCCTACCAGGTCCGCGTGAATACCCGGGGAGCGCTGACCAGGGATGACCTTCTCCGCATCGCCAACAGCCTCGAACCGGTGAAGTAGACGGACAACGGATTGGCCCGGTGCGTCCGCCGCTTCCAATCACCCCCGCATCCGACGCCCTCCGCTCCATCCTCAACGCCGGTGCCCGGCATGGGCCGATCGAATCGAACCCGGCTTATCGCCCGCTCGCCCGTATCAACTTGAGCAGTTCGTCCAGTGTCTTCCCCACCAAAGACTTCCTGACCTCGCCTGGATCGTCCACTTCCGTTCCCGCGGGGTAAATCGTCTGCAAACGGCCATTTTCGACCCGGTAACGCCCCGACGGCCCGAGGTTCTAGTAGAACGGCTTCTCCAGCGCCGGGTCCGGGGTAACCAGTTTCAGGAAGACCAACTCTTCGCGGTTCCGCTCAAAGAACGGCCAATCCACGAACTGCTCGAGCTTGTTTGCTTGGCTTCCCGAAGGCCGGCGGCTTCCGGTGGCCTCGAACGGCTCCTTCACGTGCCCACCCGGTGCGTAAACCTCGAACTGCGC
>CAYTBM010000274.1:0-4366 GCA_964436025.1 uncultured Anaerolineaceae bacterium | reverse complement strand
GCGGTCTGGGAAGTGCCGGAGAACGCGAAGGCCTACCTGCTGGACCTGCTCAAGGGCGGCGGCGTGGCCCTTCACAACGACTACATCGACCTGGTTTACCGCGCGATGCACGACCTGGGCGAATCGCCCCGGACGGCGTTCGGGCACAACCCGCAGGGCCTTTCCGGCATCGCGCTCAACACGGAGCTCGACCCCATCGCCCGCAAGGTTCTGCGCAAGCAGCGCATCCGCACCGCCGTGTACGAACGACGCGCGGCGATGGCGCTCCAGCTGATGGCGCGCTTCGGCGGCCTCGATGTCGAAGGGCTCCGGCCGGTCATGCAATGGGGCCCGATCCTCCCCATCGACCGCTCCCGCCAGGTCGCCGATGAACGTTCTCTGGTCGAAGCCGGCATCAGCTCACGGCGTTCCGCAGCGGCACGGCTGGGAGCGGATGACGTCGAAGCGGAGTGGGCGCGGATCCAGGAAGAACGTCCCTCGGGAACCTAACCACCGAACCCGGGCAGTTTGAACTGCATCGAGACCCTCTCCGAGCAGCGCGCGAATTCGGGCGTCCCCCCTCTCGCGATCGCAGCGAACTCGGCACTCGCAGCGTTTTCCGGTACATCGATGCCCGCGTCTCGCAGGCACGCCCCAAGCGACGCACGCGCGGCCGCCAGCGTTTCCGCGCTTGGCTGATTCTGGAGGAACCATGCCAGCGCCACGCGGTCACGGAACCTCGTGTTGCAGCCGTCGATCAGCGGTTGAACCGCCGCACCCTCTTCGTACGTGGCGAACGGGCCCACCGTCGCCACGAGCGTACCATCGAGTCGCTCGACCTGGTCGCCGATGGGTACCCCGCTATTCTTGATGCACTGCCATGCTGCGCGGGAGGCCGATTCATATTCGGCGCGCGTGATGACGCCATCAGCAAGCATGGCCGCCTGAAAATCCGGCGCGTCGGTCGCGGACGCGCGAACCAATTCATCGATCGGGTGGATGGGGGAACCGGCCCGCGCGCCAATGCCGGTGACCTGTTGCGCAATTGCAACGAGCGCCAGGGCCCCACAAACGGCAACGAGCCAGGTGTATTTCTTCACTCGCCACACCTCACCAGGCGCTATTGGTTGAGTACACGGAACTCTCGAAACCGTTTCGCAGCAGCCGATGCTGGCCGGCAGAGCTATCCGAGCCCCAATCAGAGCGCGAAATATTCGAATTGCTGAGCGTGAAGTAATCGTCTTGGTACCAGCACGCGCAGGCAGTATTGTGCCACCAGAAGAGATGCTCCCGGACGCATGGTTCACCGCTGACTACGTATGTGCCACCCTGAGCAGGTAGGCCATAGTAGTAGGAGTACCCGCCGCCAGTACACCACGTGCTGGTGTACTGGTCGTACACGCTCATGCTCGCGCTGTTTGCTAACGCCATCGCGCCCAACGACAGGGCCAAGACACGGAAGCGGCTAAGAGCACGACTTTCACCATGCGCGGAAAGTACGCCCGCCGGGTTAACGCCGTCAAGCAGATTTTATAATGGCCTTTACGTCGTTTGCGACTATTCGCGAACCAGACGATATAGGTCATCGTGGGAGGGGACGAGCGGCGCGCGGAGTGGGCGCGCATCCAGGAAGAACGGAACCAATGGACCGCGCACGAAGTAAGCGGATCACCATCCCACAACAATGACCCGCGTCAGCGACGCGCAACCCGAATCACCGCGGGTCCTCTGATCGGTCGCTGGTAGGATTTCCCGCATGCCTGACCTCCGCATCGCCGATGCCGTCCGGAACAAAGCCATCGTCACCGGCTCGGCCGCCTGGTTCGATGAGTTGCCGGACATGGTGGCCCGGCTCGAGCGGGAGTGGGGTTTCGTCACCGGAGAGCCGTACCTCGACGGCAGCGAGGCGTTCGTGGCCGAGGTCACACGGTCCGACGGTTCTCCCGCCGTCTTCAAGCTGCTGGTGCCCCGGGACGAAGCCATCGCCCGGCACGAAATCACCGTCCTCCGCCTCGCAAATGGCGAGGGCTGCGCCGAGTTGTTCGCAGCCGACGACGCGCGCGGCGCCATGCTGATGGAACGGCTGGGGCCGTCCCTTTCGAAGCTGAACATGGCCCCGGCCGAACGGCAGGCGATCCTCTGCCGGACCGCCCAGCGCATCTGGCGTCCGGCCGCGGGCTGGGGGCTCCCTACCGGCGCCGAAAAAGGGCGCTGGCTCATTGACTTCATTCAGCGAAGCTGGGAAGAGCTCGGACGCCCGTGCTCTGAGCGGGCCGTTTCGTATGCCATCGAATGCGCCGAGCGCCGCGTCGCCGCCGACGACGATGAGCGCGCCGTCCTCGTACACGGCGACATCCACCAGTGGAACGCGCTGCGGGCGGGTGAGGGATACAAGCTCGTCGATCCGGACGGGTTGCTCGCTGAAGCTGAGTACGACCTGGGCGTCATCATGCGCGAAGACCCGCTGGAATTGACGACGGGCGACCCGCGGGAGCGCTCCCGCCGCCTCGGCGCGATGACCGGTCTCGAAGAAGCAGCGATCTGGGAATGGGGCGCCGCGGAACGCGTCTCCACGGCATTCGTCCTCATCAGCATCGATCTGGCCGAACCCGGCAACGAGATGCTCGCAGCGGCTGAGTCGGCGGCACAGGCGGGCTAAACGCTGGCGGCGCCGGGTTCAGCCGCCGCTGGCTCCGCCGGCGCCCGGTTGAGGGTTTCCGGCATCAGGAAGAACATCAGCGCCGCCCCCGCCAGCCCTATCCCGCCCATCGTGACTGAAGCCGCCGCGAGCGTCGCCAGCCCGGTCACACCCGCGACGATAAGCGGCCCGCCGGCGGTGCCGAGGTCGCCGCAAACGCGCCAGGCGCCGAGGAACTGCGCGCGTCCCGACACGGGCGAGAAGTCGGCCCCGAGCGTCATCACGATGCCGCTGCCAAGCCCGTTGCCGAAGCCGATCAGGAGCCCGACGAGGACCATCGAGAGAAAACCCGTGGACAGCGGCAGGACAAGCATGCCCACGGCCATGACCGAGATGCAGGGCAGAGCGACCGCCTTTCGCCCCCACCTGTCCATGACGCTGCCGGCGGGGTAGAAGAGCAGCATCTCCATGCCCATCGAGATGCCGAAAATCAGGCTGATCGTGCTCTCGTCGAGCCCGACGTGGTCACCCCAGAGAGGGAGGACACCCTGGCGCGTGGCCCGCAGCGCGCCGATGGCCGTAACCCCGATGCCCGCCGTCAGGAACGTGTGCGAGTGCTCGCGGACGACCTTCGTGAAGTTGACATGCTCATGTTCGAAGACGGGCGCCGCCGTTTCGCCGCGGATCAAGACAATCAATAGCCCGCAGGCGAGGGCGGCCGTCACCAGGTGAACGTAGTAGGCGCCTTCGAGCCCCACGAGGGCGCCCACACCCGCACCGATGAACGGACCGGCGAAGTTGCCCACACGGTTCACGCCGCCAAGCGTGGAAAGCGCCCGCCCGCGCAGGTTCGAAGGCATGACATCGGTCACGTAACTCAGCCGCGCGAGCAACCAGACCGCCCAACCGCACCCCATGAGGAACGTGAACCCGGCGAACGCGTAAATGCCGGGACTGAATGCCGACCCCAACAGCGCGACGATTACCAGCACCGTCCCGATCACCATTGCGCGCTGCTCACCGAACCGGCTGACCAGCCAGCCTGCGGGCACATCGAACGACAGGATGCCGATGCCTCGCAGGGCGACGATAAACCCCGCGAAGGCGACCGACGCGCCCTGGTCTCGCGCGGCCAGCGCCACAATCGGGATGACCGCCCCCTGCCCGACGGCGAACAGGAACGTCGGCACGTACACGGAGAGCCCAAGCGAGCGGATGCTGGGCGCGGTTGGGATGGAGGACGTCACTGGGATCGGAATCCTACCCCGCGCCACCGAACCGAAAACTGGTCAGAGGAACAGAATCGCCAGCACCACCAGTACCAGGAGAGCCGCCAGAGCGACGATGGAAGTGCAGCTCTGAAGACAGCCAAGGGCGTAGCCCTTCAGCCGCTCGTCGGTCTCGCGGAAGGGTATGGGCTCGCTCGTGAGGTCCCGGTCACTCCGCTCCGGGTCGGTCATTGGTCGCCTCCGAGCCGCTCCGCCAGATGGTACCGCACCGGTCACGAACGGCGAGAGTCGACCCGAACCGCGCGGAAGTAAGCGGGTGGCCCGAACCAGGCGGACAGCCCCGCGGAAGTTTGCACGAGCTTGCGCCCGGGCGCCCTTCGCAGTTCGTCGTTCGCTGTCCGCTAGCCCCCGAACGCGGCGATCCGGTTCGGCTGCTCGTAGGGCATGCGGCCGATATCTGCGGTGGCGGCGGCGATGTCCACGCGCGGGACCGGCTGCGGCTCGGCGCAGTAGACGAACG
>CAYTBM010000273.1:2796-4375 GCA_964436025.1 uncultured Anaerolineaceae bacterium | reverse complement strand
GGAAACCGGGAAGGATGCGCGGCTTCTGGTCCGTGAGGAGATAGACGTCGGCCTGGACGGTGTCGGTGGGCTGTTTGCCAAGGCCGAGGATGCGGAGGGGCACCCAGGGGTTGCTGGTGGGGATGGTCAGGTGCACCGGAGTGCCGTCACCGACGGCCTGGCCACGGGCGTTGGCGGCGTCGCCATCGAAGACGGCGGCCAGGAAGATGGGGCTGCGCTCGGCGTAAAAGTCGAGGACTTCGGGCGCGTCAGGCGAGAGGCGGAAGCCGTGCTCCTCTGCCCACAGGGCGACACTCGGGCCGCCGCCGCGAAGGACGGTGAGGTCAAGCGCGTCGATGCGTTTTTCGAGGAGGACTTCGGCGCCGCCTGTGGCGGCCGGCCTGGCAACCGAGAACGCGTCGGCGAAGAGGAGTTGGGGCTCGGTCTCACGGACGAGCCGCTGGAGCGTCCAATCACCGCCGCGTTCGACATTCGAAGGGATGCCGGGAAGCGGGATGAGGGTGCCGAACTCGCCGCCGCCGGCGCCCTGGAATTCGAACGAGGTGACGTAGTGTTCCTCGCCGTTGTGGTAGGCGGCGAGCGTGGTTGTCCGGCCGAGGTTGACGTTGCCGTTCGAGCCGATCAGGCCGGCGCAGGCTGCAGCATCATTGGTCGAGCCGAGAAGGCTGGTGGCGCCGATGACCAAGGCTCCGGCGAGCGAAAGAAACATGGTGCGCATGCGCTGTCTCCATGGGATGGGTCCCATGGCAGGCACAACGCCGCGGCGTGGCAGATTGTTCCGTTAAGCGTCTTTCCACTGCGGATCGCGCTTTTCGAACCAGGCGGAACGGGCTTCGGCGGCGTCCTGAGTCTGGCTGGCGAGGGCCTGGTTGCGGTTCTCCAGCTTGAGTGCGGTATCGAGGGGGATGCCGTTCACGGTTTCGTTGAGGACCTGCTTGGTGAGGCGCAGGCCCATGGGGCTGGCCTTGCGGACGATGCCCTCGGCGATGGCGAGAGCCGCCGGCAGGAGTTCTTCCTGCGAGACGATCCGGGTGAGCAGGCCCATTTCCTTCGCTTCGGCCGCATCGACGATGCGTCCGGAGTAGAGCATGTCGGCGGCGTGCGCGGAGCCGATGATTTTCGGCAGGAAGTACGAGGAGCCGACATCGGCGCCGCCAAGGCCGAGGTTCAGGTAGGAGCAGGCGAAGCGGGCGTTTTCGGTGCCAATGCGCATGTCAGAGGCGATGGCGATGCTGAGCCCGCCACCCGTTGCGGGGCCGTTCACGGCGGCGATAATCGGCTGGGGGCAGCTGCGCATCTTCATGGTGACTTCGGCGATGTCCTCCTGAAAGACCATGAGGTTCTGGACAGGGCCGGCGCCCGGTTGCCACGCGCCCTCGTTGCCGGAAGCCTTGAGGTCGAGGCCGGCGCAAAACCCACGGCCGGCGCCGGTGACGACGATGACGCGCGTGGCGAAGTCTCGCTGACGGTCATCGAAGAAGGAGCGGAGGCCCCGGAGCATCGCGAAATCGATGGAATTCAGGCGCTCCGGGCGGTTGAGCGTGAGCAAGCCAATCGGCCCGCGGGATTCGAAGTGCAG
>CAYTBM010000273.1:0-2696 GCA_964436025.1 uncultured Anaerolineaceae bacterium | reverse complement strand
GGGCGCCGGACGGTACAGCCGATCGAAACGGTCGTCGGGGTGGCCTCGGCTACGGCGCGGCGGATGGCCTCGCCGGTGATTGCGGCCTGGCGGACATCGACGCCGGGGAGGGCGACGATGAACTCTTCGCCGCCGAAGCGCCCGGCCAGGCCCACGTAGGGGATGCTGCGGGTAATCGCGTTGGCTGCGAGCTTGAGCACTTCGTCACCCTTGAGGTGGCCGAATTCGTCGTTCAGGCGCTTGAAGTGGTCGAGGTCGAGCATGAGGATGCTGGCCGGGACGTCGCCGAGAGCATCGAGGCGTTCGAAGAAGGTACGGCGGTTGGCGAGGCCGGTGAGGCCGTCGGTTTCGGCGAGAGCGCGGGCGCGTTTCTCGGCATCGCGCCAGGCTTCGGAGATCGTGTAGGAGAGGCCGACCACGGCGAGGCTCATGACGAACATGACGAGGAACTGGCCCGCTTCCGGGTTGCCGATCGCCAGCCAGCCGACGAGCAAGTTGAGGATGGTGTAGCTGGCGACGGCGAGATAGGAGAGCCCCTGGTAGCGGCGGGAGTAGCCAATCAGGGCATAGAGATAGATCGACCATACGGGGGACACCGGGTCGCCGAGTGCGATGTACACGGCGGTAGCGCAGGAAATGTCGAGCAACGGGATCATGGGCTCGACGGCGGGGATGGTGCGGCCTTTGACGCGGTAGGCGAAGGAGTAGATCGCGACCAGGACGTTGTAGGTCCAAACCCAGGCAGCGCAGATTTCGCGGGTGGGAGACGGGATGTCGAAGAGGCCGCTGTACACGCCGACGACGAAGACGAACGCGACAGCCGACTGGATGAGGACGATAGCGGCCTCGGTGCGGGCGTGGCGGGCGGCGGCTTGCTCGGTGAGAGAGCCGTTGCGCGCGGCAAGAGTAGGGAGAACCCCGTTCATCTTGCTAGAAGGTTCGGCATGGGTGAGGGCGGCACGCAGTAGGAATGATTCGCCGAGCTGGCAATCCTCAGCGGATGGCGAGGACGCGCGTGCCTGCGATCAGGTCAGGCACGCTGCGCTTGTCTTCGCGGACGAAGGGAAGCGCGACGAGTGCGACTGCGCCAGCCTCCGCCACCAGCGCGAGAAGGCCGAGCGACGTACCGAACGTTGCGCCGAAGAACATTAGGGAACCAACCAGCGGTCCCCAGAAGCTGAGCCAGCGCGCGGATGCGCGTCGCAGGCCCGGCGGTTGCCCGTCGGGGCCGACAACCAGCAGGTGACTACGCGCCTTTGCGAAGTACGTACCCCGGCGCGCCGTGGGCAGCACTTCGTAGGAGAACAGGGCCGCGAGCATGAGCGCGAAGGCAATCCAGCCGGCCGCGGGATGAATGAAGTCAACTTCCCGCCCAAGCGGATCTTTGCCCCTGGGAGCATCGAAGAATAGCTGCGTGAGCAGGGTCGCAACGCCGGACATGAGGAACGACGCTACGAACCAGATCACGGCGTCGATCAGGCGGGCCGTGAGCCGCTCCATTGGCTCGGCGAGCATTGGCTCGGCGGTCTTGTGGGTCGCGAGGTCACGGATAAGGGCGGCTGCGCGGTCTGTCGCCGGGTCGGGGGAGGGGCGTACGCTCACTGGAGTGAATGGTATGCAGCGATGTCAACTCGGGTATGGATAATCGGGAACGGTTCGAACGCGCCTACCGGGAAGCACGATACGAGGTGGACCTGCCGTCCGGACCCCTGGCGTTCCGGATTGGGGACGGCATCGGTGAGCTACGCGGCCGCCCCTTCGCGCTGATCACGGCGTACAACCCGGGGGAGCGGCGACTGAGGCCCGAAGAGAACGCGGCGGCGAACGCCGAACTGCGGCAGTGCCTTGCCGACGAGGGGCGGGATTTCTTGACCGGGCGGGGCACGAGCCTCGACGGCCGGCACATCGAACCCTCGTTCGCCGTCTTCGGCGTCTCGCGCGAGGAGGCGCTCCGGCTCGCCGGAGAGTTCAGGCAAGCGGCGATCGTCTGGTTCGACGGCGCCGTGGCGGAGTTAGCCTGGACTGATAAGGCAGCGGAAGCCGCGGACACGTAGAATCCGGCCACTTTCTTCCTCGAGGTGTCCCATGCCCACCCCCGCCAGGGTCGTCATCGTCCCGCAAGAACTCGGCACGCCACTGCGCGTGGATGAAGTGAAACTTCCGGATCCCGGACCTTACCAGGTGGTGGTCAAGCAGTACGCCTCGGGCGTCTGCCATTCACAACTCCATCAGATCCATCGTCAGCGGCCGACGCCGGTGATCCTAGGGCACGAATCCACGGGCGTCGTCGTCGCGAAGGGAAGCCAGGTTTCGCACGTGAAGGAAGGAGACGACGTGATGGTCACGTGGGTGCCGCGTGATGGCGAACATGCCACACGCCGCGCCGAGGGCGTGGACCTGACACTCGCCGACGGAAGTGTCGCGAAAACGACAAGCTCGTTCACGTGGGCGGATGTGACCATCGCGGACGAGCAGTACGTGGTGAAGACACCAGGCGGTCACAAGAAGGATGTGACTGCCATCATCGGCTGCGCGGTGATGACGGGCGCCGGGGCCGTGTACTACACCGCGGGCGTGCAGAAGGGCCAGAGCGTCGCGGTGTTCGGCGTAGGGGGCGTCGGGCTCTCGGCAATCGCCGCGGCCAAGGTGGTCGACGCCGATCCCGTGATCGCAGTGGACCTTGACGATGAGAAGCT
>CAYTBM010000272.1:0-4393 GCA_964436025.1 uncultured Anaerolineaceae bacterium | reverse complement strand
TACGGCTTTCACTTCTACGACAGCCTCATCGTCGCCGCCGCGCTGGAGGCCGGCTGCGACCGCCTGCTCCCCGAGGATTTCCAGGACGGCCAGCGCATCGAAGGGCTCAGCGTGGTCAACCCGTTTCGCGACGTGAGCTGAGGCGTCCAAAGTAGTTGTGTATGCAACCTCTTTACAGGCTTGTCGCCGGTGCTATACTTCTCTTAAGTAAGTAGCTTCCCCAAGGGAAGCAGGTAGGTTCCTCACAATGACTGACAAGCCCTTCGAAATCGGCGTCTCTTCCTTCGCCGACACGTTCGTGAACAGCGAAACCGGCGAGCGCATCTCGGATGAGCAGCGCCTGGCCAACCTCCTCGAAGAGATCGAACTCGCCGACAAGGTGGGCCTCGATGTCTTCGGTGTCGGCGAACACCACCGGC
This sequence comes from uncultured Anaerolineaceae bacterium, assembly GCA_964436025.1. Taxonomy (GTDB): domain Bacteria; phylum Chloroflexota; class Dehalococcoidia; order Tepidiformales; family Tepidiformaceae; genus Amarobacter. The sequence continues at coordinate 3,974 of CAYTBM010000272.1, read as the reverse complement.
CGGACTTCGCGGCGTCCAGCCCGGCGACCGTCCTCGCAGCCGCTGCCGTGAAGACGAGGAACATCAAGCTCACCAGCGCGGTCACGGTCCTCAGCACGGACGACCCGGTGCGCGTCTTCCAGCAGTTCGCGACGGTGGACCTGCTCTCCCACGGCCGCGCGGAACTCACAGCCGGCCGGGGCTCGTTCACGGAATCCTACCCGCTCTTCGGCTACGACCTGGACGACTACGACGAGCTTTTCCAGGAGAAGCTCGAATTGCTGCTCGAGATCCGGGACAACGAAAAGGTGACCTGGGCGGGCGAACACCGGCCCGGCATCAACAACCGGGGTGTGTATCCGCGTCCCGCCCAGGAGAAGCTGCCAGTCTGGATTGGGGTTGGCGGCAACCCGGCCTCGGTCGAACGCGCCGGGCGGCTCGGCCTGCCGCTGATCATCGCCATCATCGGCGGCGCCCCGGCCCGCTTCGCGCCGCTGGTGGAGTACTACCGCGAATCTGCCCGTGCGGCCGGCATCGACCCGGCGACGCTCCCGGTGGCGATCAATTCGCACACGCACATCGCCGGCGACTCCCGCCTGGCCGGGGACCAGTTCTGGCCCCATTACGGCGCACTGATGAACCAGATCGGCCGCGAGCGGGGCTGGTCGCCGATGACCCGGAACCAGTTCGAATCGCTGCGTTCGCCCATGGGCGCGCTCTTCGTCGGCTCCCCGGACGAAGTGGTCGAGAAGGTGCTGTACGAGCACGAGCTCTTCGGCCACGACCGCTTCGTCGCGCAGATGGGCGTCGGCCCGCAGCCGCACGGCGAGGTCCTTGCGGCAATCGAACTGCTCGGCACGAAGGTCGCCCCGCGCGTCCGCGAGGAGATCGCGAAGCGGCGGGCGAAGGTCCTGACGACGGCGCGCTAAGCCCAGTGTCGCAAGAACGCAGAGCCGGAGGTCGCAGAGAACATCTCTGCGATCTCTGCGTCCTTGGATGGCCTTTTCTCGCTCAGGCCGCGGGCGACCGCAGCCACATGAATACGCCGAGCAGTACGACATAGGCGGAAAAGACCAGGAACGCGCCGAAGCTGAAGAGGCCGAACGGCGCGAGGGCGCCATCGGTTGCGACGCCAAAGATAGCTACGATACCCAGGGCGGCGGAGACCAGCCCGACGATTCCGATCCACCGGGGCAGACTCGTCCCGCGCACCAGGACATACCCGGAGATGCCTGCCGATGGCGCCATCGCGGACATGAGGCCCGGCTGGACCAGGGTGCTCACAACGCCGAGCGTCCTCGCCATCTCCTCGCTCAGTCCGTTGCCGTCAGCCAGCATGGCGATGCCCATCGACCAGGTGCTGGCGAGGGTCGCCACGGCCGCGAGGGTGACGAACGCAAAGATCGCCGCGGGCCCCAAGACTCCGCCATCGCCTTCTTCCCTGCGCAACAGCGACCAGAGCCCGCCGACGAAGATGAACGCTGGAATGTTGCCGAGCACGGCGATGATTCCCTGCGCGAGCAAGGCGTTGCGGTTGTCGTTGTAATACTCGAAGAACTTCGTCGCCGGGTGGCTCGCCGACGGCGGCGGCTGGACAAGGAAGCCGGATCCAAGCGTCAGCACGATGAAGACGATGCCGGCAGCGCCGGCCGCCCTTTGACCGTTGATTGAACGCACGAAATATCCCTCGAAAAGAGTGCGCGGAGTCTAGCGGCGGCACCGTGAAAGTAAAGGTCTTTTCGCCGGACGAAGATGAGCCGGGTTTTCGCCCCTTCGCGTCCAGACTCGTACCCTTGTGCCATGCTCGTAGTCCAGAAATACGGCGGCACCTCTGTCGCCGATGCCGACCGCATCCGCCATGTGGCCGGGCGCGTCCTCAAACGCATCAACCAGGGAGACCAGGTCATCGTTGTGGTTTCGGCCATGGGAAACTCGACCGACGACCTGATCGACCTCGCCCTCCAGGTAGCCCCGGACCCTGACCCGCGCGAACTCGACATGCTGCTCTCGACCGGCGAGCAGGTCTCTGTCGCGCTCGTCGCGATGGCCTTGAAAACGTTGGGCCAGGAGGCCGTGGGCCTGACCGGGCAGCAGGGGGGCATCAGCGCCCAGGGGCGCCACGACCAGGGCCGCATCTCCCGGGTCGAAGCCGACCGCGTGCGGGCCGAACTGGACGCGGGCCGCGTGCCCGTGGTCGCGGGATACTGGGGCGTCAACGAAGACCAGGAGATCCTGACGCTCGGCCGCGGCGCCAGCGATACCACCGCGGTCGCGCTCGCCGTGGCATTGGGCGCCCAACGCTGCGAGAACTGCAAGGATGTCGAGGGCGTCTACACCGCCGACCCGCGCATCGTCCCGACGGCGCGCAAGCTGAAGGACATCACCTACGAGGAGATGCTGGAGCTGGCCACCCAGGGCTCGACGGTGATGCACAACCGCGCCGTCGAACTGGCCTCGGTCTACAACCTGCCCATCCTGGTCACGTCGAGCATGGTTGAGGCGCCCGGTACCCTGATACGACAGGAGTCTGAGTTGGAAGAACGCAACCGCGTGCGGGGGATCGCACATGACACCGACGTCGCGAAGGTCACGGTCCGGCGCGTGCCGGACAAGCCGGGCATTGCGACCAACATCTTCGAGCCGCTCGCCGAGGCCGGAATAAGCGTTGATACCATCGTGCAGAACTCGAGCGAGGGAAACCTGACCGACCTTACGTTCACGCTGAGCCGGGGCGACCTGCGCAAGGCAGAAGCGCTCATGCCCGCCATTTGCGAAAGCGTCGGCGCGCCGGAATACACCTCCGACGGCAACCTGGGCAAGGTGAGCATCGTCGGCGTCGGCATCCAGACCGCGCCCGGCTACGCGGCGCGCATGTTCCGCGCGATGAGCGATGCAGGGATCAACATCGAACTGATCTCGACCAGCGAGATCCGCCTGACCTGCATCATCGATTCCGCGAAGGTGCCAGATGCTGTGCGGGCGTTGCACGCGGCGTTCCAGCTGGAGACCGCCGAGTAGCCGTCGCCCGCGGCTAACCAGTCAGTTCGCGAAGCCGGGCTCTTCGTTAGGCGCGAGGCCCCACTTGTCTTTCGGCCACCAGCTTCCCAGCGCCTTGCCGACGATGTCGTCTTCGTCAACGAGCCCGAAACTGCGGCTGTCGAGGCTGTCGTTCCGGTTATCGCCCATCACGAAGTACTTATTGTCCGGGATGCGGACGGGCTGCATGTTGCCGCGCCACGGCCCGTTGGTGTACGGCTCGATAAGCTCGCGGCCGTCGATCAGCACCTTGCCGTCGCGGATCTCGATGACATCGCCGGGGACGCCGATGACGCGTTTCACGAGGTCGCGGCTGTTGGTCTGGCGCGGGTGCAGGATGATGATGTCGCCACGTTGAGGGCCGTGGAAGACGTGGCGAACGTCCGGCTCGGCCGGGTCCCAGAAGGGCACCCACTTCGCCACCTCGCCCAGGTTCACTTCGGAGTACACCAGCGAGTTCACGAGCAGGAATTCGCCATTGGCCAGCGTCGGGTCCATGGAGTGACCTTCGACGCGGTAGTGCTGGACGCTGGCCCGCACCGCGAGGAACACGAGGATGGCGAGAAGGCCTGTTTCGACCAGTTCCCGGACGAAACTGTGGCGGTGCGAGACGCTCTCCACCAGTTCGTCGTCCGGGGTGCCCGCGGCCTCGTCTACTTCGGGCAGCGGGATGCCTGGTTCCGGGAAGAGGAAGGCGCCGGGCAGCGCGGATTCCGAGCGCCCGAAGGCGCCATGTTGCGGCGCCCAGCGGGCCTCATGCCGGAAGAGCAGCGAGTCGAATGTCGCGGGGTCGTTGGGTTGGACGGCGGGCTCGCCGGGGTCCGGGAGCCAGTTCCCGGCAGGGTCGAGCACATCCTCTGGTTCATCACCGAGGGGTTGCGGTTGGTCAGGCCATTCGAGTCGCCGAGGGGGCTCCGGCGCATCGCCCATGCGCGAATTAGCGCACACCGCGTCCGAAG
>CAYTBM010000271.1:0-4399 GCA_964436025.1 uncultured Anaerolineaceae bacterium | reverse complement strand
GCCATCCAACTCCACGGCGCGCTCGGCTATTCGCAGGACACGCCGCTTGCCCGCTGGTACACCGGCATTCGCTCCCAGCGGCTCGTCGACGGCCCGGACGAAGTCCATCGCTGGACCACCGGCCGCAACGTTATCAAGGCATTCCAGCAGCACGGCACCACGGCCAGCGCCTGCGGCGGCGACCTCTTGTAACCGCTGCGCCTTCGACCCGCGCGAACAACGAACGACGAACTACGAAGGGCGCCCGGCCAACGCCACGGGTGCCAGCTTCGCGTCGTTCGTTGTTCGTCGTTCGCCGTTCTGGCGCGGGGAATCGTTCGCGACCTCTACGGGATCGGTCGGCGCGAGCTGGCTGACGGAGCCCGTCTCGCTCTGCGCCCGCCGGATTTGCTGGTCAGCCGCATACGCAGCGGCGCCGACGAGCCCGGCATTGTTCCGCAATCGCGCCGGCACCACCATCGGCCGCGTGCGAATGAGCGGCAGGAACCGGTGCGCCTCGGAGCTCACCCCGCCGCCGATGATGACAAGGTCCGGCGCGACTGCCTCGTCCAGCGCGTCGATGAACGTCTGAAGGTCCGCCGCCCACGCCGCCCACGTCATGCCCCGGCGCTTGCGGACGGAGTTCGCAACGCGCTGGCCCGCCGGCTTCCCCCGCACCGTCACGCAGCCGAGCTCAACATTCGGCACCAGCTGGCCCTCGATGACGAGGCCAGTCCCGACCCCGGTCCCCAGTGTCGCGACGAGAATCGTCCCGCCCTGGTGCCGCCCGGCGCCGAACCGCGCTTCGGCGAAGGCTGCCGCATCACTATCGTTTAACGCCCAGACCTGCCGTCCCAGCGCCTCGGAGAATACCTTCCCGACATCCGCGTACATCCACTCCCGCGCCACGTTGACGGCGGACAGGGCAACGCCCCGCCGCACGACCGCCGGGAAACCAACGCCGATAGCCTCGACCTCGGGGCCTTTCAGCAGCGGCGCGACAAGGTCGTGCACTGCCGCCCCCAGGGAGTCGAACGTCGCCGGTTTCGGTGTCGCCACCCGTGCCCGCTCCCCGATGATCCGGCCAGTATCCAGGTCGATAAGCGCGGCCTTCGTCCCGGTCCCGCCGACATCGATCCCGAGGCCAACGCGTTGCGGAGTGTCCGGCTCGGTCAATCGGGTGCACCCTGGTGGACTGCGGGTGTGGGCGCCGGGACGTTGGGCTCCTCGTTTCGTGGTTGCTCCAGCGTACCGACGGCGTTGTCCTTGCGGGCCTGCTCATCATCTGCCGGGAGCGGCCGGTGGTTCTCGACTGGCTGGTGGCTGTTGGCCGGCCAGTTGCCTTCACGGTAGGTGGGCGAACCTTCGCGAGTGTGGCCCGTCGGGTCATTCTGGTCGGGGCTCGAGGCGCGTTTTTCGTCTGCCATGGCAATCCTCCTCTCTGGAGGATGCGCGCGCGCCCATCTAACCCCGCCAAAGCGCGGCTACTCGCATCTTACAAACCCGTTTCAGCGGCCTGGGAGCCGCCTTAGATGAAGAAGCCCAGCCCCAGCTGGCCCTTCACGGCGTTGATTTCGCCCAGGTGCATGAAGCCGTGCGTCATGATGACCTGGCGGATCACCCGCCACTTCGGCATCTCGCCGAGCGGCTTGATCATCTGCACTTCGTCAAGCTTCTCGAGCGGGACCACTTTGAGGAACGCCAGCGTGTCCTCTCGCACTTCGCCCAGGTACTGGCGCAACTTCGCGTTGTCGAACGTAAGGCTCTGCGCCTCTTCCATGGCCATGCCGGTGCCCTGCGCAACCGCCGGGACGCCCCAGCTCTCGTTGTAGCCTCGGGACATCCAGATCGTGGGCTTGCGGTCCTGCATCACGAAGTTGGTGATGTTGTCCGCCGTGCGCGTGACGTGCCAGGCGTTGAAGCCGATATTCACCGCGTGCCCGCCCGGCTGATGGTTCACCTGCTCGTTCGTCAGGTCCTTCAGCGCGCTGTCCAGCCAATCCGTCATCTGGTCAACGCCGTCAATCAGGATGTCACGAGCTTCCATGCATCACCTCCACAAGTGGGCCGGAGTCTAGTCGGCAAGGGGAGTTTCTTCAAACAACGCTCTGCCGTAGTTGCGGGCCTTGGTGCCCGCTCGGCGCCATGCGCCCAACGGACCTTCAGCGCAGCGCGAGCGGCGTCGCCAGGTCCTCGGGCGTTAACGTTCGCTGAATGCCACGGCGGATTTGGTCGGCGTTCGCCACCACTGCATAGAGCGTCTCCATCGTCGGCACGGCGACAGCGAGTTCCCGCGCCCGTCGCACCGGGTTGCCGAGGATGGTTTCGACTTCGAGCGCGTTGCCCTGCACGTAATCGATCACCATGCTCGTACGGTAATCGCCCATGGTCCCGGTCAGCGCGAACATCCGGGCCACGATCTCCTCCGCGTCCAGGCGGGCTGCCGACCCCACGGCCGCAAGGTCAGCGTTGCCCGCGGCTACCACTTCGCGCATCGCCCGTTCGGCCGTCGCCCGCAACTCCGCGTCGCCGAGGATGGTCTGCGTACCGATGCCGCCGCCGGCGACACTCAGGCCGTTGAACGGGATGTTCCAGCAGAGCTTCTCCCAGCGCGCGTAGCGCAGGTTCGGGGCCACCACGGTCTCGATGTGGCCGCTTTCGAACAGTTTCCGCAGGCGCTCGGTTTCCAAAGGGTCGTCGAGAGCGTGACCGATGGACACCCGCCCATACTCCAGGTGATGGATCACTCCCGGTTCGCCCCGGTTGATGCAAACGAATGCCATCGCGCCGAATACTCGCTCCGGCCCGAACCACTCGCTGAAGCGCGATTCGATCCCGAGCCCGTTCATTAGCGCCACGATCCGGGTTTCCGCGCCAACGCACGGCGCAACCAGCGCCTTTGCCGATTCGAGCGCCGTCGCCTTGAGTGAGCAAATGACCCAGTCCACCGGCCCGATTGCTTCCGGCGTCGCGAAGGCGGCGACACTGTCCAGGCGGAAGTCGCCATCCGGGCTGAACACGCGAAGCCCGTCCGCGCGCACAGCTGCCAGGTCGCGCCGCAACAAGAAGCGGACATCGTGCCCGGCCTGCGCCAGCCGTGCCCCGTAGTACCCGCCGACCGCGCCAGCGCCAATCACCGCAATCGTCGCCATCGCGGCGATTTTCGATGGTCGGTGCGGCGGTGTCGATGAGTCCGGCTCGGTGAGGGCTCGGCCAGCTAGACGATGCCGTTCGCCCGCAGGCCGGCCACTTCGTCATCGCTGAGCCCCAGGAGCCCGCCCAGCACCTCCTCATTGTGTTCCCCGAGCAGGGGCGCCCGGCCCGGGATCCGTCCCGGAGTCCCGGTGAGTACCGGCACCACGCCCGGCTGCAGCAGGTTCCCGTACCCGGGAGATTCCACCGAGACCACCTGGTGCCGGTCGGCGAAGTGCGGGTCCCCCACGATGTCCTCCATCAGGTAGACCTTGGTTGCGGGCACGCCGAACCGGTCGAGCGTCTGCTGGCAGTCAGCAAGCGTCCGCGCCCGCACCCAGTCGCCGAGGATGGCGTGGATAGCGGCGTGGTTCTTGAGCAGGTTGTTCCGCGGCGTGAACCGCTCATCCTCTACGAGCTCCGGACGCCCGATGGCATCGCAGAGCTTCACGAAAGCGCGTTGTGTGGTGGCGTTGATCACCAGGAAGTGCCCGTCCGAAGTCTCGAACTGTTCGGCCGGCACGACGCCCGGGAAGTAGTTGCCCGAGCGCTCGCGGTCCTTGCCCTGCATCCCGTAGTTCGCGATGTGGGTGCCGCTCATGCGCCAGACGGCTTCGTAGAGCGCCATGTCCACGTCCTGGCCCATGCCCGTCTGCTCCCGCGCGCGCAACGCCAGCATTGCGCCAAAAGCCGCGAACATCCCGGCGCCGTAGTCCGCGACGAAATACGCCGGGCGTACTGGCGGGCGGTCGGCGTACCCGGTGAGTCCGGTGATGCCCGCGAACGCGAGTGCGACGCGGTCGAACCCCGCCCGGTCCCGGTAGGGGCCAGTCTGGCCATAGCCGCTAATCCGCACGACAACGAGGCCCGGGTTGGTCTCCCGCAACGTATTCGGCGTGAATCCCCACTTTTCGAGCGCTCCAGGCCTGTTGTTGTCCACCAGCACGTCAGCCTTGTCCGCGAGCTTTCGGAACACGGCCGCGCCCTCCGGCCGGGTGATGTCGAGCGTGATAGCCTTCTGGCCACGGTTGTCCTGGGCAAACGAAACGCTGCCGCGGTTCGACTCTCCCGTCACGGGTTGTTCGACCTTGATCACCTCGGCCCCGAACTCCGCGAAAAGCGTCGAACAAAATGGAGCGGCGAGGATCTGGCCCGTCGTGATGACGCGGACCCCGGTGAGCGGCAGGATTGGTTCGGGTGTGGTCATGGTGGTCGCTGATAATACGGC
>CAYTBM010000270.1:0-4437 GCA_964436025.1 uncultured Anaerolineaceae bacterium | reverse complement strand
AAGGGTGGCGACTTCGGCGGCACCTGGTACTGGAACCGCTACCCCGGCGCCGCCTGCGACACGGAAGCCTACATCTACATGCCGCTCCTCGAGGAGACGGGCTACGTGCCTACCGAGAAGTACGCCAAGGCTCCGGAAATTCGCGCGCATTGCCAGCGCATCGCACAGCACTTCGACCTGTACCGGGACGTCCTCTTCCAGACGCAGATCAGCGAGGTCCGCTGGGACGAAGCGAAGCAGAAGTGGCTCGTCGCAACGGACCGGGGCGACCGCTTCTACGCGAAGTTCATCGCCATGGCCAACGGGCCGCTCAACCGGCCGAAACTCCCTGGTGTGCCCGGCATTGAATCCTTCAAGGGCCACTCTTTTCACACCAGCCGATGGGACTACGACTACACGGGAGGCGATGGCTACGGAAACCTCAGCGGCCTCGCCGACAAGCGCGTCGCCATCATCGGCACGGGCGCGACGGCCATCCAGGCCGTCCCCCATGTCGGTGCAAGCGCGAAACAACTCTTCGTCTTCCAGCGCACGCCTTCGTCGGTCGATGTCCGGGCAAACCGGCCGACTGATCCTGAGTGGGCGAAATCGCTGGGGAAGGGCTGGCAACGCCACCGGATGGAGAACTTCTCGACCGTGCTCGTCGGCGGGCAGGTGGAAGAGGACCTTGTGAGTGACGGCTGGACCGAGATCATCACGAAGCTCCTGCGCGGCCGCGTTTCCGGCAACGCGACGGACGGCTTCGGCGGCGGCGGCGCGCCCGATGCCATCGAAATGGGCCGCGTGATGGAGATGGCGGACTTCGAGAAGATGAACCAGATCCGCGCCCGTGCTGACGCTATCGTGCAGGACAAGAAGACCGCCGAAGCGCTCAAGCCCTACTACCGCCAGTTCTGCAAGCGCCCGTGCTTCCACGACGAGTACCTGCAGACCTACAACCGCCCGAACGTCACACTCGTCAATACCGACGGGAAGGGCGTGGAATGCATCACCGAGAAGGGCGTTGTCGCCAACGGCCAGGAGTTCGAGGTCGACTGCATCATCTACGCCAGCGGCTTCGAAGTGGGCACGCCACTCGAGCGCCGCGCGGGCTACCAGGTCTACGGCGAAGGCGGCCTCGCGCTGAGTGACAAGTGGGCCGACGGCGTGCGCACGCTCTACGGCATGCAGACTCGCGGCTTCCCGAACTGCTTCATCGTTGGGCTGGCCCAGGTGGGCGGCAGCGCCAACATCACGCACGTCCTGGACGTCCAGAGCCGCCACATCGCCTACGTCATCGAAAGCGCCATCGAACGTAACGCCGCCACGGTCGACGTGACTGTCGAAGCTGAAGACCGCTGGGTCGACACGATCATCAGCGCCTCGATGGCGAACATCAGCTTCCTGGAGAACTGCACGCCCGGCTACTACAACAACGAGGGCAAGCCGAACGGCGAATTGATCCGCCAGAACGGCGCGTACGCCCCCGGCATTATGGCCTTCTCGAACGTGCTCGACGCCTGGAAGGCGGAAGGCAAGCTCGAAGGCCTGGTGTTCGCGTAGGCCGTCCTCCCCGACTCCCTCTCCCAGGTCTGGGAGAGGGGAGCGAGGGCGCGGCGCTAAACAGGCAACTCCCAGAAGTCTCCGGTGAGACCGACGGACGTGAGGATGCCCTGGTTTGTGTCGCGCGAATGTGGCTCCCACGCGGGGTGGAGCCTGTCACTCCACCATGCGTGCGCCAGCTCGCAAATTTTCGTGACGCTGATGGTTGCGCCGGGCGGCCTTCCGTCCAGCCAGCGTTCAACGTGTTCTTCCGACCGGAAGAGGTGCATCGTGCCTCAGGTGAAGCCGATGTCGGCCCACCATTCCCGGGCGGGGACGAGGCAGTGGAACACGAAGTCGGTGCGGCTGGGCCGGGTGTCGATCACCTCGACGGAAAGTGGTTCGCCGCAATCCGCGCACGGCCACTCGATGTCGCCGTCGGTGCCCAGCGCTGCGCAAATGCCGAACGCGTCCCAGCCGCAGTTGGCGTACCACCAGCGCCCGCGCGCGTGCACACGGTAGGGCGTGGGCACGCCGGAAAACGGGTTGGCCATCCGAATTTCGAGCGCGTTGGGTTTGAGGACCAGTGCATGCTGGTCGTGCAATTCGCGCCAGGCCGAGGCGACCTCTTGCTCAGCGACAAGCGCGTGCCTGGAAACTTCGGCAAGCGACGGCGCCCGCCCCAAGTCCACGAACAGGGCGTACGTGACGCGCCGGACGTCCAGAAGTGCCGAATCCACCGGCGCACTTTGCCACCGATACGGCACGTCCGCTACAGGTGCGGGACAGCGCCTTGCCCTCACCCCTCACCCCTCACCCGCCGCGCCACCAGCGCCGCCCCTGCTCCACCACGACCGCGCCCCATCCCGGCTCTGGGAAGTGTGCCGCACCTACGTGCCAGCCCTCCGCGGCTATGCGGTCCACCAGGCGGACGCGGGTTTCGATGCCGAGTTGCTGGTCTGCGTCGGAGCCGAAGGGGCGGTGGGGTTCGGTCACGTACATCGGGCTGTTGAGGACATCGCCGGCGATGACGAGGCCCTCGCCCTGTGAGCGGATGAGCAGGCTCATGTGGCCGGCCGTGTGGCCGGGCGTCTCCAGCGCGGTCATGCCCGGCGCGATGTCAGCCTCGCCATCGAGCATGTCGAGGAGTCCGGACTTCGCCAGTGGTTCGACGAAGCGGGTGAAGTGCTTCGGCACCGTCTCGCGGTCGGCGAAGAAGTGCCAGTCCTTGCGGTGCAGCCGATAGCGGCTGTTCGGGAAGCGCGGTACGCCGTGCTCCTCATCGAACGCCCAGCCGACGTGGTCCGGGTGGGCGTGCGTGAGGAAGACCTGCGTCACGCTCGCCGGTTCGAAGCCGGCCTCTCGCATGCGTTCAAGGAGCGTGCCGCGGATGCCCTGGTACCACGGGTACGGCCCGACGCCCACGCCCAGGTCAACCAGGACACGCTCACCGTCGCCTTCGACCAGGAAGCAGGTGTTGTGAATGCGCCATTGGTGGCTTTCGCCGTGGAAGCCGGCCGGCGAGCGTTGGGCGTAGTGCCCCCACTGCACGGGGTCGCCGCCGTCGAGGTCAGGGTGCATGGCCCAGGCCGGGAGGTTGGCCGCGCCGTCCGGGAGTGACCACACTTTGAACGCGCCGATGTCGATGGAGGGCGGCATGGGGAGATCCTAGCGGCGGCGGCTACTTCTTGCCCTTCTTCTTGCCTTTCTTGTTCGGCGGCGGTGTCGTCCCCGGGTTGCCCGTCTTCGGCCCGAACGTCAGCGGGATGCCGATGTCGGGATCTCCCCACCAGGTGAGGCGGACATCCTGGTTCCTGCGACCGTACAGGTGAACATGCATGACGTGGACGCAGGTAAGGATCGCGTAGAGCGAATCGAACCCGTGGAGCAGCACCCAGCGGCCCTTCCCGTCATACAGCCCGTCTATTCGGAATCGACACGTCCAGCCCATACCGTCGCCGCTCGAACGGCGAGGGCGTTCTATTCGCACTACAACCCTGTGCTCCGAACCGTCTGGATCGGTGCGCGTCAACTTTCGTTTCGCGATGATGCGTTTTTTCACTATGGCTCGCCCTCCTGATTCCTAAATCGGCAAGCCTGAATCGCGAATGACACCGCACTGGTGAATAATCCCGCAATGGCTCTTCTTCAGTTTCCCGACGGCTTCCTCTGGGGCGCGGCGACCGCCGCCTATCAAATCGAAGGTGCGTACCGCGAGGATGACCGCGGCCTTTCGATCTGGGACACCTTCACGCACCAGCCCGGCACCATCCAGGATGGCACCACCGGCGACGTGGCCTGCGATCACTACCACCGCTACCGGGAAGACGTGGACCTGATGGCCAGCCTCGGGCTACAGGCCTACCGCTTCTCGGTCTCGTGGTCGCGCGTGATGCCGTTCGGGAAGGGCGCCATCAACGAGAAGGGCCTCGCGTTCTACGACCGGCTCATCGATGCGCTCCTCGCGAAGAACATCGAGCCGATGCTCACGCTCTACCACTGGGACCTGCCGCAGTCGCTGCAAGACCTCGGCGGCTGGGCGAACCGGTCCATCGCAGACTGGTTCGCCGAGTATGCGAGCCTGATGTTCGAACGGTTCGGCGACCGCGTGAAGAAATGGGTGACGCTGAATGAGCCGTATATCTTCACGGACATCGGTCACCGACTCGGCGTGATGGCGCCGGGGATCAAGGATCTGGCTATCTACGGACGCGCCATTCACCACGCGCACCTGGCGCACGGGCGGGCTGTCCAGGCCTTCCGCGCGAGCGGCAAGTCCGGCGAAATTGGCATGACCAACGCCAACTCAAGCTACGAACCCGCCGACGAGACGCCTGAAACCGCGCATGCGGTCGAACTTGCGCGCGACTTCGATTCGCGGCTCTTCCACGGGCCGATCTTCGGCAAGGGCTACCC
>CAYTBM010000269.1:1285-4465 GCA_964436025.1 uncultured Anaerolineaceae bacterium | reverse complement strand
CCGAACATCGTAGTCTTAGCGCAAACGTCGCAGGCGCCACTTGCCATGCGTCATGTTTCCTTACGTGCGAGAATCGGAACCTTCATGCTACCACCCGGATTCGGTAACGGCCAAACCGCCTTCCCCGAGGTTTGCCCGTGACAGCACCGATTGCCTTTGACGAAGCGCTCGACGGGGCCGCCCTGCGCCGGGTCTTCGCCGCCGCTTCCGAACACCTGAAAGCTTCCGCCAGGGCCGTCGATGCCATCAACGTCTACCCGGTCCCGGACGGCGACACCGGCTCGAATATGTCGGCCACCCTCCGCGAAGCGATCGACCGTGCACTCGCCCTGGACGAAGGCGCCGCGGTCCCTGACGTCCTCCAGGCGATCGCCCGTGGCGCGCTGTATGGAGCGCGCGGGAACTCCGGCGTCATCCTCTCCCAGGCGCTGCGCGGGTTCGCCGATGGCGTGGGCGCGGAGGCGCGGCTCGACGGCGCGTCGCTCGCTCGCGGGCTTCATCGATCGGCGGACCAGGCATACCGCGCCGTGAGCAAGCCGCAGGAAGGCACGATGCTCACCGTCCTGCGCGCGGCGGGCAGCGCGGCACTGACCGAAGCGGACAACCTGCTTGGTGACGGCAGGGGCAGCGGGTGCGCTCCCGTTCTGGCTGCCGCCCTCCGCGCCGCCGAGCGTGCCGAAGCGGGGACCATCGAGCAGCTCCCCGAGCTGAAGGAAGCTGGTGTGCCGGACGCCGGCGGCGAGGGCGTCTGTGTGATCCTCCGCGGCCTGCTCGCCGCCATTACGGGCGGCGCCCCGGAAATACGCGAGCACGCCGCCGACCGGCCGATCGCACTCGCGGCCGGCCACGGCGCGGATGCTTTCGGCTTCTGCACCGAGTTCCTCATCGAGTCGGCCGGCGGAAACCTGGACCCCGAAGCCGTGAAGACGTTGGCTGAGTCAGGCGGCAATCGCTCGGTCGTGGTGGTGGGGGACCGCGAACTGCTTCGCGTGCATGCACACAGTCTCCGGCCACAGGCCCTGTTGGACGCCGCTGAGAAGTTCGGGCGGCTGTCGCGGGTCAAGGTGGAAGACATGTCCGCGCAGCACACCCGGTTCAAGGCGACCGGCAGCGGCGCGGGCGTGAAGACTGGCTTGCTGGCCATGAGCCGCGGCGCCGGCTTCGACCAGATCTTCGAAAGCCTCGGCGCGGCTGTAAGCGATCTCGGCGTCGTCGAAAAGCCCCCGGCCGGCCAGATCGCTGACGCCGCAGACGCGCTCCATGTTGCCGACGTCATCGTCCTGGCGAATCACAAGAACGTGCTCCTCGCCGCGGAGCAAGCGCGGAGCCTGGCACGGGCCACACTCCACGTTGTGCCGACCACGAGCCTCCCGCAGGGCATCGCCGCGGCCATTGCGTTCGATCCCTCGGAGCCGGCAACGCTCAACTCCGGCGAGATGCTCGCCGTTGCGCGAAAGGTCCGCACGATCGAGGTCACGACCGCAGGGGCGACCCGCACATCCGAAGGCATCGCGGTCCAAGAGGGAGAGGCCATCGTCCTGGTCGACGGCACGCTCGTGGCTGCCAGCGAATCCCCGGAGAGCGCACTGCTCGCCGGCCTTGAGCATGCCGGGCTGTTGGAGGGAGAGCTGGTGACGGTGTACGCGGGCGAGGGAGTGGACGAGCAGCAGTACACCAGGGCCGCGACGGTGGTTCGCGAGCAGTTCCCGGGCGCCGAGGTTGAAGTATTGAGCGGGGGGCAACCACTCTACCCGTACATCGCATCGGTAGAATGACGCCAGCGCGCCGCCAGGCCGGCGCAGTTCGGGGGTGAATCAGTGATTCGGACGATGTGTGCTTTCGGCGTGGTGCTGCTGGCAACAGCATTCTTGGCGGCGGCCTGCGGCGACGACGACGACGGCGGCGGCGGATCCCAGCCGACCGCAACGACCAGGGCGGCAGCCACAACCGGCGGCGGAGGCGGCGTACCCGCAGCTCTCACGACAGTGAAGGTCCAGGACAACAAGTTCACCCCGGGGGCGCTCCAGGTCCCCGTGGGGGCGACGGTCACCTGGGACTGGACCGGCAGCGCGGCGCGACATTCGGTAAAAGGCACATTCGATGGCCAGGCCGTCGAATCGCCCACGCTGAGCGGAACCGGCGTGTATTTGTTCGCGTTCCAGAAGGCGGGCGTGTTCGAATACGAGTGCGGCGTGCACGGTGCGGCGATGAAAGGCGTGGTCACGATCCAGTGACCAGCTGACCGTGCAAAGGACACCGGACTGGGATAGAGTGCGCCCTTCGCGATAGGGGGCATTCGCAAATGGCAACGATCCTCATCACGGGATGCAGCACCGGCATCGGCCTTGAGTCCGCGCTCACCTTTGGCCGGGCCGGGCACCGCGTCTACGCGACCATGCGGAACCTGGCGAAAGCGGGGCCTCTCCAGGCTGCCGCGGCCGCCGAGAAGCTCGACGTGCGCACGGTCCAGCTCGACGTGGACTCGCAGTCGTCGATCGACCAGGCCATCGCCCACATCCTTTCCGAAGCCGGGACGATCGATGTCCTGGTCAACAATGCCGGTGTGACCGGCGTCGGCCCCATCGAAAACACCACGGATGCAGAGTGGCACGCAGTATTCGAGACCAACTTCTTCGGTCCGCTCCGGGTAGCGCGCGCCGTCATTCCGGGCATGCGCGAGCGCCGGGCCGGGACAATCGTAAACGTGAGTTCCGCCGCCGGACGGCTGGTTGGGCCCGTTTACGGCCAGTACCACTCCTCGAAGTGGGCACTCGAATGCGCGATGGAGACGCTGGCGATCGAACTGAAGCAGTTTGGCATCCGCGTTTCGATCGTCGAACCGGGATTCTTCGTCACGCCGATCCTGGACAAGGCGTTGGACGCATGGAGCGAACGAGACCCTTCGCCCTACGCGGACATCGAGCGCCGAATGAAGGACTTATACGCCGCGGCCGGCCAAAACGGCGGCAACCCGGCCGACGTCGCAGCGGTCATCTACGAGTCAGCAACGGGACCCGACGCGAAGCTGCGCTGGGTCGTTGGGGCTGACGCCGTGAACTTCATTGATGGGCGCGAGCGGCTCACCGACGAGGAGTACCAGGTCCTGGGCGAGGAAATGACCGACGAGCAGTGGTGGGCGAAGTTTTTCGAGTTCTTCCCGGTGCCGGTCGAAGCCTGAGG
>CAYTBM010000269.1:0-1185 GCA_964436025.1 uncultured Anaerolineaceae bacterium | reverse complement strand
TGGTACCCGTAGGTCTCCCAGAATCCCGGCTTGTCGCGCTCCAGGAACTGGATGCCGCCGATCCACTTGGCGCTCTTCCAGAAGTACAGGTGTGGCACCACCAGCCGCATTGGCCAGCCGTGTTCCTTCGTCAGCTCTTCGCCGTTGTGCTTCGTGGCGAACATGACTTGGGCCGCCTTGAGGTCGGCCAGCGGCACATTCGTGGTGTAACCGCCGTAGCTGTGGATCATGGCGTACTTCGCTTCTGGCTTCAGCTGGATCTGGTCCAGGAGCGCGGAGAACGGCACGCCCTCCCACGTGTTGTCGTACTTGCTCCACGTGGTCACGCAGTGGATGTCGTTCAGTTCCGTCGTCGTCCCAAGCGCGTTGAACTGGTCCCAGGTGAACGTCTTCTCCTCCTCCACCAACCCCCACACGTGGAAGCGCCACGACTCGAGGTCGATGCGGGGGATGCTGCCGTAATGCAGCACCGGCCATCCGGTGGTGAGGTGTTGACCGGGAGGAAGGCGCAGTTTGCCGTCGGGGCGCATCTCCTTCGTGGCCTGTTGCGTCATAGGGCGAAATCTCCTGAGAACATCCATGAATACTGTGTAGTGTCAGCGTAGCCCGTGGCGTTTCACGCGGACAAGGCGGGTTTTCGTTTCGAAGCGCCTTCGCAAGCTACACTGGCCTCATGGAAAGCGTCCCGGGACGGGAAGCCCAACGGCCGAGGCTCGCCCTTCACCCGAAGGATGGTTGGTTCTTCGCCGTTGCCGCCGCCATCGTCGGCCTGGACCAGTTCGTCAAGTGGATCATCCGCGAAAGCATCTCACTCGGGGACCGGCAGCCCGTCGTCTGGCCGCTGGAAATCGTGCACTTCACCAACAGCGGGGCGGCGTTCGGAATCCTCCAGGGTGCCGGTCCTCTTCTCGTTATGACAAGCATCATCGGCATGGCCGCCATCGTCATCTACCTGTTCAACCCCGGCTTCGCCCATCCCTTGATGCGCCTCGGGCTGGCCTTGATGCTCGGCGGTGCGGTCGGCAACCTCATCGACCGGGTCAAGGACGGAGAAGTGGTCGACTTCATCAAGGTACCCAACTTCCCGGCGTTCAACGTGGCCGATTCGGCCATCACCATAGGAGTACTGTTGCTCGCATGGGCAATGCTGCAGGAACCGGAAGCATCGAAACCCGAAGCCTGACC
>CAYTBM010000268.1:0-4501 GCA_964436025.1 uncultured Anaerolineaceae bacterium | reverse complement strand
GATGGCAGGGAAGGCGGAGGATTCGGCGCTCGAACGGTTCTCGGCGCCGGCGCGCGCGTGGTTTCGCGACACGTTCCAGGCGCCGACTCCGGCGCAGCAGCTGGGCTGGGACGCGATCGCGGGTGGCGAGCACACTCTCCTGCTGGCGCCAACCGGGTCCGGGAAGACGCTCGCGGCTTTCCTCTGGTGCCTCGATCGGCTGGCGAACAGGCCGCCGCTGCCGGCCGGCAAGAATGGCAAGCCGGTACGCGCCGGCGTCTCGGTGCTCTACATTTCGCCGCTCAAAGCACTTTCCTACGACGTGGAGCGAAACCTTCGAGCGCCGCTGGCCGGGTTGCGCATCGCCGCCGCCCGTGAGGGCCTACCGCTGCCAGACATAACGGTTGCGACGCGCACCGGGGATACGCCAACGCGTGAGCGCGCCGACTTGCGGCGCGATCCGCCCGACATCCTCATCACGACGCCAGAGTCGCTGTACCTGATGCTGACTTCGCAGGCGAAGTCGATCCTGGAGACTGTCGACACAGTCATCGTGGATGAGATTCACACGATGGCCGGGACGAAACGGGGCGCCCACCTTTCGTTGTCGCTGGAGCGGCTTGAGCGTCTGACAGGGCGGCCGTTCCAGCGGATTGGCCTCTCGGCAACCCAGCGGCCGCTGGAAGAGGTGGCGAAGTACCTCGGGGGCGACCGGCCGGTGCGGATCGCGGACGCGGGCGCGCGACGAGACCTGGACTTAAAGGTGGTCGTGCCGGTCGAGGACATGACACGTCTCGGCGATATCGTGGGGCCGGTGCCGGAATCGGAGGTCAGTCCGGAAGCTCGGACCTCGATCTGGCCCGCGATCTACCCAGAGATGCTCGACCTGGTGCGCGCGCACCGTTCAACGCTGCTCTTCGTGAATAACCGGCGGCTGGCGGAACGGCTGGCGGCGCGAATCAACGAACTGGCGGGAGAGGAGCTGCTGCGGGCGCACCATGGTTCAGTTTCGCGCGAGCAGCGCCTGGAAGCGGAGGAGATGCTGAAGTCTGGACAGCTGCCAGGCCTCGTCTGCACGAGCTCGATGGAGTTGGGCGTCGACATGGGCGCGGTGGACCTGGTGATACAGGTGGAATCGCCAAAGTCCGTCGCGCGTGGGTTGCAGCGAGTAGGACGAGCGGGGCACCAGGTGGGGGCGACGAGCATCGGCCGCATCTTCCCAAAATTCCGGGGTGACCTGCTGGAGTGTGCGGTCGTGACGACGCGGATGCGCGAGGGGCTGATCGAGAAGACCGATGTGCCGCGCAACCCGCTCGACGTGCTCGCGCAGCAGATTGTGGCTGCGTGCGCCGCTGATGACCTGACGGTGGACGAGCTATACGAGCTGGTGCGGCGTTCGTACAACTTCGCCTCGCTCAGCAAGGAGCAGCTCGAGGGTGTGCTCGGCATGCTGTCGGGGCAGTATCCGTCGGACGAGTTCGCCGACCTGAAGCCGCGGATCCTGTGGGACCGCGATACAAACGTGCTTTCAAGCCGTCGCGATGCCCGCACGGTCGCCCTCGTGAACGCCGGGACGATCCCCGACCGAGGGCTATACGGCGTCTTCCTTGGCGTGGGCGGGCCGCGGGTGGGTGAGCTCGACGAGGAGATGGTGTACGAAAGTCGCCCGGGCGAAACATTCCTCCTCGGCGCGACGACGTGGCGAATCGAGCAGATCACACGGGACCAGGTGATTGTGACGCCTGCGCCTGGTGAGCCGGGCAAGATGCCGTTCTGGAAGGGCGACGGCGTGGGGCGGCCCCTGGAGTTCGGGAGGGCAATCGGCCAATTCACCCGGGAGTTGGATGCGGTCAAGGACCCGGCGGCCGCGCTGGAGCGTCTGACCGCTGAGCATGACCTGGACGTGAATGCCGCACAGAACCTGCTTGCCTATCTCCAGGATGAGAAACAGGAGACGGGCCATCTGCCAACGGACCGGACGATCGTGGTCGAGCGGTTCCGGGACGAACTGGGCGACTGGCGGATGGTGCTGTTGTCGCCGTTTGGCGGGCAGGTGCATGCACCGTGGGCGCAGGCTATTGAGGCCACGCTGGCGGAGCAGAGTGGCTTCGACGTACAGACCATCTGGAGCGATGACGGCATCGCCATCCGATTCGCCGGCGGCGAGGAGCCACCGCCGGCCGAAATGTTGTTCCCTTCGCCGGAAGCGGTGGAGGAGATGGTGGTTTCGCGGCTTTCGAATACAGCTATGTTCGCCAGCCACTTTCGAGAGAACGCTGGTCGAGCGCTGTTGCTGCCGCGAAAACGGCCCGGCGCGCGCTCGCCGCTCTGGCTGCAACGACAGCGGTCGGCGAACCTGCTCGCGGTCGCGAGCCGGTATGGGTCGTTCCCCATCGTGCTCGAGACGTACCGCGAGTGCCTGCGCGACGTGTTCGACCTGCCAGGGCTCGTGGAGGTGCTGCGGCAGGTGCAGTCGCGCGAGATTCGGGTGGCGAGCGTTGAGACGCGCGAAGCCTCTCCATTCGCGAGGTCATTGCTGTTCGACTACGTCGCTGCGTATATGTACGAAGGCGATGCGCCACTGGCAGAGCGGCGGGCGCAGGCGCTCACGCTCGACCGGAACCTGCTGAGGGACCTTCTCGGCGAGGCGGAGCTGCGCGAGTTGCTCGACCCGGCGGCGCTCGACGAGGTGGAACTGGAGCTCCAGTGCCTGGTCGATGGGCGGAAGGCGCGGACCCTGGACCAGGTCCATGACCTGCTGCGGAGATTGGGCGACCTGGACGCCACCGAAGTCGCCGACCGGCTGGTTTCGCCATCGCAGGCCGAGGCGTGGCTGGCTGAGCTGGAGGCGCAGCGGCGGGCCTGCCGCGTGCGTATCGGCGGCGCGGAACGCTGGATCCCGATCGAGGATGCAGGACGGTTTCGGGACGCGCTCGGAGTCTCGGTGCCGCTGGGGGTGCCAGAGGCTTTCCTGAAGCGGACCGAGGGCGCCCTGGAAGGTCTGCTGCGCCGCTACGCGCGCACGCATGGACCCTTCGTCACGGAGGCGCCGGCGCGCCGATGGACGCTGCCGGAATCGCTCGTGCGCGAGACGCTGGAGGAGATGGATGCCGACGGTGCGGTGGTCCACGGTGACTTCCGCCCTGGTGGGACCGAGCGGGAGTGGTGTGACCCCGAAGTGCTTCGGCAGATCAAGAAACGGTCATTGGCCCGCCTGCGGAAGGAGGTTGAGCCGGTCGACGGGTCGGCTTACGCGCGGTTCCTATTGCGCTGGCACGGGGTGGGTTCGCAGCAGCGGGGGATAGAGCGGTTGCGCGATGTTGTGCTGCAGATTGAGGGCGCGCCGATCGGCGCCTCAGTGCTTGAGCGAGAGATCCTGGCGTCGCGCGTGTCTGACTTCCAGCCGGCGCTGCTGGATGCGCTGGTGGCGTCCGGCGAAGTCGCGTGGTTCGGCTCGGGCAAGTCCGGCAAGGACGACGGGCGGATCACGCTGGTACGACGGGAGATGCTGGACCTGCTCGCGCCGGCGCTCCCGGACGAGTTGCCTCCGCTTCAGCAGACCATTGTCGAATCGCTGAGGGCGGGAGGGGCGCTCTTCTTCGGGGACCTGGTTGGGGCTTCGAACGCTTTTTACCAGGATGTCCTGAACGCGCTCTGGGAACTGGTATGGGCCGGCGCGGTGACGAACGATACTCTGGCACCCCTGCGGGCGCTGGCGTGGCCGAAGCGCTCGATTGGACCGGCTCCTCGGGGGCGGATGAACAAACTGCCGGCGGAGTCCGCGGGACGCTGGTCGCTGGTGCGGCGCTTGCCGTTCGATGACTCGCGGGCGAAGGTCACCGCACGCGCGCATGCGCGTGCCGACGCGTTGCTGGAACGGCTGGGCATCGTGACCAGGGAGGGCGTGGCCTCGGACGACCTGCCCGGCGGATTCTCGGCGGTGTATCCAGTGCTGAAGGCGATGGAAGACGCGGGGAGGGTGCGGCGCGGCTACTTCGTGGAGGGGCTGGGCGCGGCACAGTTCTGCCTGCCCGGCGCGGCAGAACGAGTCCGAGGAGAGCGGGAGCTGCCCGACGAACCGGTCGCGGTGGTGCTGGCGGCGACGGACCCGGCGCAACCTTATGGGGCAACGTTGCCGTGGCCGCGAAGAGAAGATGACTCTCGAAAAGCGTACCAGCGGGTGGCCGGAGCGAGGGTAGTGCTGATCGATGGCACGCCGGTGCTCTACCTGGATCGGGCGCACCGTGGGCTGCTGACATTCCCGGCGGCCGCGGAGCAAGACGTTGCGTTGCTGGCGCTGCTGGCGCTGGCTCGGGACAGCGTTTCGCTGGGCAGCAAGGGTCTGTCGGTCGAACGAGTCGATGGCGTGCCGGCGATCGAATCGGAGCTTGCGGCGCTCTTGCGGGAAGCCGGATTCGCGCAGGGTTTCCGCGGGTTCACGCGTCGGCCGGAACGGGCGGAGGCGATGGCGCATGCCTGAGGGCGACGCGCTGTATCGATTCGCAAACAGATTGCGCGAGCC
>CAYTBM010000267.1:0-4518 GCA_964436025.1 uncultured Anaerolineaceae bacterium | reverse complement strand
CACCGGCCGTCAAGCGAAAACGGCCCCGGAAGTGGTCCGGGGGGCCGTCGCCGTATCGCTCAGCCTGGCGGCTCAGCCGCGGGTGCGGAGTTCACGGTTGCCCGAGCCCCGGTCCGGTGCGGCGACCCAGCTCTTTGCCGTCCCCGTCGACCGCGATGATCGTGACTTTGTCTGCCGGCAGCGATGGGCCGAGCTCGAGGTAGGCGTACCGCGTCTGCTGGGGCATCCCTTCCGGTGCGTCCCTGAGCTCGAAGGTCAGAACGCGTCCGTCACCGGGAAGTACCTCAATGCGCGCGACGCGCCGGTCAGCCTCGACCGTGACCTCCGTCGCCAGTCTCCCGAGGTCGTCGCTGTATCCGGAAGCCACGCCGAAGACCAGCGGGAACGAAGGCCGCGCAGGGTCGAACCCGCAGCTGAGGTCTCGCGCCAGTGTGCACCAACTGCCGGCCTGGGTCTGAAAGACGATGAGGGCCGGCGCATCGTCCACGCCGTTCCGGCGGGCGACTATGCGCTTCGGCCCGCCAGGGGTGACCATCGCTGCCATGTGCGCGTCCATCGAACGGAGCCGGAAGTTGCCCCCGCCGGCTCCCACCGCCCTTCCCGCCGCGTCAGCTATATCCACAGCGAGCGCTTTCACCACTTTCGTGCTCGCGCCATCCTCCACCAACGCCAGCACGGTCACGCTCACCGCCCGGTTGCTGTGCGGGTTCTCGTCGAAGGCGCGCCCCTGGTACTTGATCAGCCAGACGTTGTGCGGCTTTCCGTCGTCGGCCGCCCAGTACCGATCGCCGTCGGCGAAGTCATATCGAGTCATCCCGGGACGCCACTCGAAGCGTGTGACCACGTAGTGATCGAGGTTGATTGGCTCTGCGAACTGCGAGTCGTAGGAAGCCACCCCGATATCGGCGCCGACTTCCTGGCGCGCGTGGCGGAGCGCTTCCTCCGGCGTCCAGATGGAGCCGGTCACAGACGGCATGGGGGCTGGTGTGAGCACGGCTGCCGTGACCAGCGGCTCAGGGGCTTGCCGCGGAGCGGAGCTGTCGCCGCTCATCACGGCGGCCGTCACAACCACACCAATGCCGCCCGCGGCCGCGGCACCGGCGACAGCGGCAACCTTCACATTGCCGAGTGCGACAAGGCCGCGCAGCCAGCGAACCGGAGCAGGCCAGCCGATCGCCGCGTGGCGGCGCTCGATCAACTCCTCGCGCGAATCGGCCCCGAGTTTCCCCAGGAGCTCGCGCACATGCCACTTCACGCCCTGCAGGCTGATGCCCAGCTGTTCGGCAATCTCGCCGTTCGTGTGCCCCCGCTCGATCAGGCGCAGGACCTCGCGCTGGCGTGGAGTGAGTCGCTCAACATGTTGTCCCCGGTCCATGCCGGGATGATGCATCGCCCGGCGCGATTCGTCCCTAACCCATTCGAGACATAAGCACTTTACCGGCCGGCATCGCCGACGCGAGCCATCTCCAGGCCGTCCAGCCCTTCGTTCCATTCTTCGCGGAACTGCTGGCGGTACAGCCGCGCATACACCCCGTCCCGCGCGAGCAACTCCGCATGGCGGCCCTGCTCCACGATCCGCCCGTCCTCCAGCACGATGATGACGTCCGCCGACACGATCGTCGAGAGCCGGTGGGCGATGGCGAGCACCGTCCGGCCCTTCGTCAGGTGCTCCAGCGCCCCCTGGATGGCGCGTTCTGTTTCGCTGTCCACGCTCGAGGTCGCTTCGTCCAGGATCAGGATGGCCGGGTCTTTAAGAAGCGCCCGGGCGATGGCCACCCGCTGTTTTTCGCCGCCGGAGAGCCGGTAACCGCGTTCTCCGACGACGGTGTCGTAGCCGAAGGGGAGCTTTGCGATGAAGTCGTGAATGTTCGCGGCCCGGGCAGCGTCTTCGATTTGCTGATCGGTGGCCTGGGGCGTGCCGTAACGGAGGTTCTCCCGGATGGAAGCGTGGAAGAGGAAGGGCTCCTGGTTGACCATGCCAATGGCCGCCCCCAGCGATTCGAGCGTCACGTCGCGAATGTCCTGGCCATCGATGGTGATGCTGCCACTTTTCACGTCGTACAGCCTTGGCACGAGGTAGGCAACGGTGGTCTTCCCGGCGCCCGAATGCCCCACCAGCGCGGCGAACTGCCCGGCCGGCACGTCAAAGGTGATGTGCTCCAGCGTTTGCTTGTCCTTGAGATAACTAAAGCCAACGTCGTGGAAGGCGAGGTCTCCCCGTGGATGTTCGAGCCGCGCTGCGCCGGGCTTATCGACGATCTCCTGCTCCATGTCCAGGTAATCGAAGATGCGTTCGAAAAGGGCGAGCGAACTGAGGATCGTGACCTGGACGTTGAGGAGCTGGCTGAACGGCCCGAAGAGCCGCGTGAGGAGCGCGCCGAACGCGACCACGGTACCGAGCGAGGATTCGCCACCGATTATACGGTGACCGCCGTACCAGTAGACGATGGCCGGAGCGAGGGTACTGAACATGCCCATGGCCATCATGAATCCGCGGCCCACCATGGCGCGCCGAATGTTGAGGCTGCGAATCTTCTTCGCGCTCTCTTCGAAACGGTCGATTTCGGCTTCCTGACGGCCGAAAGTCTTCACCAGCAAGGCGCCACTAACGGAGAGCGTCTCCTGCATCTGTGCGGTGAGGGTGGCGAGCTCTTCCTGCGATTCGCTGACCAGATCGCGCTGCATGTTACCGACTCGGCGCGCCGGGATGATGAAGATCGGCAGGAATGCGAGGCAGAAGAGCGACAGCTTCCAGTCCAGGTAGAGCATGAGCGTGAGCGTGGTGGCACAGGTAATGAGGTTGCCCACGACGCCGCCGAGTGTGTCGCTCACCACGCTCTGCACGGCGCCAACATCGTTGTTGACGCGCGAGAGCACCTCGCCGGTGCGCATGGAGGTGAACCAGCGCAGCGACATGCCGGTGAGGTGGCGGTAGAGGGTGCGGCGCATGTCGAACATCACGCTCTGGCCAACACTCTGGCTGAGGTAGGCCTGGGCCACGCCGGCCACCGAGTTCATCCCGATGAGCGCGAGCATGATGACGATGAGGATGTTGAGCTCGGTCGCATCGCCGCCATCTTTGAGGATGGCCTGGTCGATGATTCGCTGTGTTATGTAAGCGGGCCCCAACCCGACGACTGAAGCGAAGACGATGACAGCGATGAGCCCGAACACCATTCCCCGGTGCGGCCGGTGCAACGCGATGGCGCGCTTCATCGTGGGCCAGGCGGGACGCTGGGGGCGCGCCTGCATCCGTTTCTGGCGCTCGGCCCGTTCCTGCAACATTGCCATGCCTGTTCAAGGGTACCGGCGCCCCCGCTGGCGGCATAGCCACCGGATCGGCCAGTGACGATTGGCGATGGGAAGAGAGTCACCGGCTCCGCGCTCAGCGTGCTCGACCGACCGGGTGAGGGTGGTCGACACTGGTGCTATGGCCACATTCGGGAACCTCGAAACGACGGTTAAGCCGCTTGTCACGCTCATGCGCGAGCACGACGAGATCCACGCCCTGGTCACGAGGACGCGCGAAACGGCTGAAGCCGCGGTCGATGACCCTGCCGACGAGGCGCTGGGGCGCCGCTCACTCGCGCTGTTCCGCGAACTCGAGGCCTTCATGGCGGAGAACCTGGTGCTGCATATCGCGAAGGAGGAGGAAGTCCTCTTTCCCGCCCTGCGGGGCTTCGCCGCCGAACTGGACCAGGTGGTGGATGAGATGGTCGAGCAGCACGACGAGGTGCGCGAGAGGCGGGCTTTCATCGAGCGGACGCTGGCGGCGCTCAACCACACCCACGACGACGTGAACGCCGAGCGGGCCGCACTGGCGGCACGCCTGGAAGCGGCCGACGACCGACCTTCGGCGGACGTGCTCGAAGCGCTCTGGGACGGGGTGAAGCGGCTCGACTGGATCCTGCAGGGGCACTTCGGAGACGAAGAAGACGACCTCTTCGTGCCGGCACTGGAATTGCTGGACGAAGCGGCGTGGGCCAGGCTCGACGCGGAGTGCCGGGCGATCGATCGGTAAGCCGCGCAGGCGCGAACGAGGCTGGTATACTCGCCATATGTCTCTCGCGACGAAACTGAACTACACGCCAGAAGACCTGCTCTCGATGCCTGACCGCGGGCGCTATGAGCTGATCCATGGCCAGCTCGTGGAGCGGAATGTGAGCATCGAATCCAGCATGATCGCCGCCATCATCAACGGTCGGCTTGTCGCCCACGTCCTCGCGAACAAGCTCGGGTGGCTCTTCCAGTCAGACGGGGGACTGCAAATCTTCAGCGACAGCCCAAACAAAGTTCGTTTCGGCGACGGTGCATACGTGTCGCGAAGAAGGCTGCCAAACCGTCCGGGTCCTGGCCACCTCCGAGTCGCTCCGGAGCTGGTGATCGAGGTCGTCTCTCCCAACGACGAAGCGGCCGACGTGAATGAGAAGGTCCGTGAATACCTGGCGGCGGGCGTGCTCCTGGTCTGGGTGGTGTACCCGGAGTCGCGCTCAATCGATGTCTATCGCGCGAGCGCCA
>CAYTBM010000266.1:0-4530 GCA_964436025.1 uncultured Anaerolineaceae bacterium | reverse complement strand
GTGATGTACCGCGCCTGGTCTGAGAGCAGGAACCGCACGGCGCTCCCAACATCCCAACCTGTGCCCTCGACGTTCAGGATCGACGCCCGTCTGCGTGCCTCGCGTGCCGCATCACTCATTCCCGCGCCGAACACCATCGGCGTGTAGACCGGCCCGGGCGCCACGCAGTTCACGCGAATCCCCTGCGGACCGTGGTCCACCGCCATGGCCTTCGTCAGCGCAATCACGGCACCCTTCGAAGTCGAATACGAGGTCAGCCCGCGCGGCCGCAGCGCCGAAATTGAAGCCACGTTGACTATCGCGCCGCCCCCGTTGGAAGCGACCATCGCCGGGATGGCGTACTTCGAAACGAGGAACATGCTCTCGACGTTGACCTGCATGACACGCCGCCACGAGTCAGCCGGCTCGTCGACCACGCTGCCGCGGCTGCCGATGCCGACGTTGTTGTCCAGCAGGTCCAGGCGGCCGAAGGTGTCCACTGCCTTCTCGGCGATCCTGCGGCAGTCTCCCTCGTCGGTGACGTTCGCGGCGGCGGCGGTGGCTTCACCCCCTTCCGCACGAATCATCTCAGCGGTGCGCTCGGCCAGCTCGAGTTTGCGGTCCACCACGAGTACGCGGGCGCCGGCCCGGGCGAGCAGGATGGCGGCGGCCCGGCCATTGCCGATGCCATCGCCTGCCGCGCCGCCACCCGTCACCACCGCGACTTTGCCCCGCAGTCCCAGTTCAGCTTCGAGTCCCGGGTTGCCTGCCATTGGCGCCTCCTGTGCGCGGGCGAGGCTAGCCGGTTGAGCGGCCCGCGGCAACACGCGTAGGCTCCACCCACCTATCGCGAGGAGGCCCACCATGCCGGTTGACCAACAGTGGCTGGACCAGGTCAAGGAAGAGATCATCGAGCCGGACCGCCGCATCTGCGACCCTCACCACCACCTTTGGGACCGCGGCGGGAGCCGGTATCTCCTCGACGAACTGCTGGCGGACACGGGCAGCGGCCACAACGTGGTGAGCACGGTGTTCGTCGAGTGCCTGTCGATGTATCGCGAGGGCGGCCCCGAGGCGCTGCGGCCGGTTGGCGAGACCGAATTCGTCCAGGGCGTCGCGGCGATGTCGGCCAGCGGGGGCTACGGCCCGATTCGCGCCTGCGCGGCGATTATCAGCCGGGCGACGGTCAGCATGGGCGCGGCCGTAGGAGACGTGCTCGACGCGCACCTGGCGGCGAGCCCGAACCGCTTCCGCGGGATTCGCGACGCAGCCGGCTGGGACCCGAGCCCGGACGTTCGCAACAGCCACACGAACCCGCCCGAGCACCTCTTCCTCGATGCGAGCTTCCGCGAAGGGATGAAGGAGATGGAGAAGCGGGGGCTTGTGTTCGAGGCGTGGCTGTATCACACCCAGATCCCGGATTTGACCAGCCTCGCACGGGCATTTCCGGGCGTGACCATCGTACTGGACCACTTCGGCGGGCCGCTCGGCATCGGGCCGTACGAGGGCCACGCCGACGACGTCTTCGAGGGCTGGCGCAAGAGCATCGACGACCTGGCAACGTGCCCGAATGTCGTGGCGAAGCTCGGCGGCATCAACATGCCGATTAACGGCTTCGGCTGGCACAAGCGGCCGCTCCCGCCGACCTCGGACGAGCTGGTGGCAGCTACGCGGCGCTACTACGAGCACACCATCGACCGTTTCGGGCCAAACCGCTGCATGTTCGAGAGCAACTTCCCGGTAGACAAGGAGAGCTGCTCCTACCCCGTGCTCTGGAACGCGTTCAAAAAGATGGCCGCCGGCCACCCGGAGGATGAGAAGGACGCGATGTTCTACGGGACCGCGACGCGCGTGTACGGCACTCAGGCGTCGGGGTTGTAGAGCCGGACCTCGCGCCGCTCAGTGAGCCAGGGCGCGAGCTTGCGCCACGGCTTGCCGGCAAGCAGCCCGCCGTCAACGACCATGGCCTGGCCGGTCACGAAGGTCGATTCGTCGGAAGCGAGGAAGACCACCATGTTTGCGATGTCCACGGGTTCGCCGGCACGCGGGATTGGCTGGACGCTGCGGTTCGCTTCGCGAAGGCGTTCGAGGCCCACTTCGACGCGCTCAGCGGTGTTCGAACCAATCGGGCGGCCTGCGGCCAGCGGCGTGGTGATATAGCCGGGGCAGACAGCGTTCACCCGGATGCCGTCTTCCGCGAGTTCGAGCGCGGCTGTCTTCGTCATCATCACCACGCCCGCTTTCGCCACCGAATAGAGCTGGTTGCCGATGCCGGCTTCGAAGGCGCAAACGCTGGCGGTGTTGATGACGCTGCCACCGCCGGCCGAGCGAAGGTGCGGCGTGGCGTGCTTGATGCCGAGGAAGACGCTGCGCAGCAGCACGTTCATCGTGGTGTCGTATTCGGCGACCGTTGTCTGTTCGATCGGCCCGGAGATGCCGCCGAAGCCAGCGTTGTTGAACATCACGTCGAGCCGGCCCCAGCGCCGCACGGCTTCGGACACGGCCGCCGCGATGTCTTCTTCGCTCACGACGTTGCAGCGGATGGCGGCGGCGGCGTTCGCGCCGAGTTCACCCGCAACTGACTCCGCCACCTCGCCCTGCAGGTCCGCGATGAGGACCCGCGCACCCTCTTCGACGAACCGCCGCGCTGTTGCGGCGCCGATGCCGCTCGCCCCGCCGGTAATGACCGCGACCTTGCCTTCCAACCTGCCCATGCGCTGCCCCCTGAGGCGCCGATTCTAGCCCACGCCCGGACGACGTATGCTCCCGCAGCACGGGATTCGCTGGAGGTGCGTCATGGGAGAACGGGTGAAGGGCAAGGTCGCTGTGGTCTTCGGTGGCGGCCAAACGCCGGGAGAGACCATCGGTAACGGCCGGGCGACCTGCCTGTTGTTGGCGGACGAGGGCGCAACGGTGGTGGTGGTCGACCGGGACCTGGCTTCCGCTGAAGACACCATTGCAATGGTGCGGGAGCGTAACGGGAAGGCCGAAGCGCTCGCGGCCGATGTCACCTCCGAAGAGCAGGTGAAGCGGGTGATTGAGCTGGTGGTCGAGAAGCACGGCCGCATCGACATCCTGCACAACAACATTGGCGCGAGCCTGGCTCTCGGCGACGCGACGGCCACTGAACTCGAATCCGCTGCGTTCGACCACCTGGTGGCAGTGAACCTGCGGGGCATGTGGTACGCCTGCAAACACGCCCTGCCCGTCATGCGCGCCCAGGGCTCCGGCTCCATCGTGAACATCTCATCGATGGCGGCGCGGTCGGCCTATCCCTACTTGGGCTATAAGGCCACGAAAGCAGCGGTCATCGCGATGACCGAGAACCTCGCAAACGCCAACGCGCGCCACGGTGTCCGGGTCAATGTCATCCTCCCCGGCCTGATGAACACGCCGATGGCCATCGAGGCGCGCGTCACGGCCGGCACGCCTCGCGAGGAAGTCATCGCAAGCCGCGACCGCCAGGTCCCGCTGGGCCGCAAGATGGGCAGCGGCTGGGACACGGCCTATGCCGCACTCTTCCTCCATTCCGACGAGGCGAAGTTCATCACCGGCGTCTCCTTGCCGGTCGATGGCGGGGCGAGCGTGAGCTGAGCGGGCGTTTGGCACGACCGGGCAACATCCCCGGGCCGTCTTGAACCTTTGAGGCCTCGCCGGGAAGCCACAGAGTGTCGCCATGAGCGCGAACACTCCGATTCGGGGGCCTCGGTGGGTCACGGCGGCAATTGCCGGCGGGATGACGCTCGTCATCGCGGCGGCGGCCGTGTTCGGGGTACTCGCGGCCAGGGATGCTCGCGACCGCGAGGCGTACGCACCGACGGCAGCTGCCACGACGAAGACGACGCCGTCCGGCGCCACACCGACGGGAACCACGACAGCGACGTTCCACCCGCAAAGTCCGTCTCCATCGCCCACGAACACGGCGACGCCCGAGCCTCCATCCCCGACAGCGACGCCGACCGCACTGCCGCCAAGCGCGACGCCAACAAGCTCGCCAACAGCGAGACCGGCGACGGCCACGCCACGGCCGCCGACCTCGACGCCGCCGCCGCCAACCCCGACGCCGCCACCGGCGCCGACCGCCACCCCGGACGGATCGATCGCCCTGGCCCGGCAGCTGGAGATAGGGAGTGTCCTCAGCGGAGGATTCTTGCTGCGGTGGAGCGGTACCGGCCGGGTCACGCTGGAAAGTGTGCGGATGCAGGCCATCCTCGCGAGAGGGACCGTCGAAGTCGTCATGACGGTCGACCTCTCCTCTACCGGCATCGAGGCGCCGCGGTCGATGTTCGTGACGTTCTGGCCGGCGACATCGGCCCCGCGTCCGGAGGGCTGCTGGCGCGAGATCCGGATCATTTACCGGGGAGTGCTCGTGAAATCGGCGACGATTGCGCCGTCGTGCGTGCTGGAACAATGAGACTGCGCGGTCCGTTGATGCAGCGAAGTGCGCCGGGGAAACAAAGAGGCCCACTCCCATCGGAGTGGGCCTCGAGTTGGAGTTGGTAGCGGGGAAGGGATTCGAACCCCTGACCTTCGGGTTATGAGCCCGATCCT
>CAYTBM010000265.1:1583-4561 GCA_964436025.1 uncultured Anaerolineaceae bacterium | reverse complement strand
CCGCCAGCCTCGGCAGAATCCTCAAGTCTCGCGGCATCTCCGTCTCCATCCAGAAACTGGACCCCTATCTCAACGTCGATCCCGGCACCATGTCGCCGTATCAGCACGGCGAAGTCTTCGTCACCGTTGACGGCGCCGAAACGGACCTCGACCTCGGCCATTACGAGCGGTTCATCGACCAGGACCTGACGCAGGCGTCGTCCATCACGTCCGGGCAGATCTACCAGAGCGTGCTCGAGCGCGAGCGCCGCGGCGATTACCTGGGCGGCACGATCCAGCAGGTCCCGCATCTCACGAACGAGATCAAGAGCCGCATCTACAGCGTGGCCGAGACCACCGGTTGCGAAGTGCTGATCTGCGAGGTCGGCGGCACCGTGGGCGACATCGAGGGAGAGACCTTCATCGAGGCGATCCGCCAGATCCGGCACGAACAGCCGCGCGACACCGTGCTGAGCGTGCATGTGACCTTCCTGCCGATGGTGGGCGCGACAAACGAGCTGAAGACGAAGCCGACGCAGCACTCCGTGCGCGAACTTCGCTCCAAGGGCATCCAGCCGGACGTCATCCTGCTGCGCAGCGACTACCCTGTGAGCCGCGACATCTCCGAGAAGGTCGCCCTGTTCTGCGACGTCGATCCGCGAGCCGTCATCCCGATGGAGACGGTTTCTTCGATCTACGAAGTCCCGCTGCTGCTCGAGGAGCGCGGCCTCGGCGACTACGTGATCGAACGGCTGGGCCTGCACGGCGGCCGCGACCTGGCCGAATGGCGCGAGATGGTGCAGCGTCTGAAGCACCCCTCGGGCGTGGTCGAAGTGGCCGTCGTCGGGAAGTACGTGGAACTCCACGACGCCTACATGTCGGTGAAGGAGTCGCTTGCGCATGCCGGCATCGCGAACGACGTGGACGTGGACATCCGCTGGATCCATGCGGAGACGCTGGAATCGCGGCCGGCGGCTGAGGTCCTCCAGGGTGTGAGCGGCGTGATCGTGCCGGGCGGTTTCGGCGAACGCGGCTGGGAAGGCAAGATCGCCGCCGCGACCTGGGCCCGAGAGAACAACATCCCCTACCTTGGCCTCTGCCTTGGTATGCAGGTGATGGTCACGGAGTTCGCGCGCAACGTCTGCGGCCTCGCCGGGGCTAACACCACTGAAATCGACCCCGAATCGCCCTACCCGGTGATTAGCCTGCTCGACGAGCAGCAGGGCGTGACGAGCAAAGGCGGGACGATGCGGCTCGGCGCCTACCCCTGCAAGCTCGAAACCGGTTCGCTGGCGGCGCGGGCCTATCAGACGGACCTGATCAGCGAACGGCACCGCCATCGCTGGGAGTTCAACAACGCCTACCGCGATGTCCTCGCGCGGAACGGCCTGAACGCGAGCGGTACCTCGCCGGACGGCACGCTCGTGGAGATCTCGGAGATCAGCACGCATCCATTTATGCTGGGCACACAGTTCCACCCGGAACTGCAGAGCCGCCCGAATCGGCCGCACCCGTTGTTCAGGGACTTCGTGACGGCAGCCAAGCGCTCTGCCGCGGGCGAATTCGATGCTCCAACGACTGTCGCCTTCAGCGCGACGCGCTGACGTCCCACTCACGACCAATCCATTGCAGTCACATTGCAAAGGGCCGAAAGGCCTGTCGGCGCATGCGCGAAAAGTGTTAACGTGGCGCTGCCGAGTTCCCTCACTTTGAGGGAAGCGGGGGAACCACTCACTGGGGTGCATCCTTCGAACGAAGGTAGGCGACTTCCGACGCCGAACCCGTCAGCTAACCCCGCAGGCTTTCGGAGGAGCACAGCCGGTGCCTCCTCAGCGCCCTGCCGCGCCCTTCCGTTGAAGGGTGCGGCCCAGGATTGGAGGACTGCCATGCGATACGTGATCGCGCCATCCGCACTTCCCGAGAACCGCACCATCTCCTGCCGCACGGGTTTCACTCGCGCGGAGATCGCCATCGCCGCCACGCGGTTGCGTTCGTGGGCACTGATCAGCGGCGAACAGCTCACCGGGCTGCCGTTCTTGCGCATTTCCGGCGAACTGCATTGCGAAGTGCACATCCCTGTGGCCGGCAAGGTACGGCCCCACCCGGAGACCGGTGTCTCGCTCGAGATCGGTGAAGGCGGCCCCGCCGTCGCCGTCCGCACAGTACGTTTCGAAGAGGTACGGCCCGTCATTCGTGAGCTCGCCGGGGAAATCGCCGTCGATTGTGGTTGCGCCGGCCCGGTGGAGTTCCACCCGGCCTCGGCCGAATTCCTCCAGGGCACCCTCGTCTGGCCGGTGCACCGGCAATTGCGCACGGCAGATCCCGGCGGCCTGCCGCACCTCGTGGAGATCGGCGCCTAGCGCCGGGGAGGATTCCATGGAGACCAGAGTCATCACCATTGCCCGGCAGGTGGGCACCCTCGGGGAGGAAGTCGCGCGCATTGTGGCCGACGAGCTGAAGTTCCACCTGCTGGACTACCGCCTGGTCCAGGCAGCCGCCGAGGAAGCCGGTGTTTCGACGGACACGGTGGCGGACGCCGAGCACAAGCCCTCGTTCTTCACGCGCATCATCGAGGCGCTGGCGCGTAATCCCGGGACGCCCGCCACCGGCGGCTGGATGGAGCCCATCAATATGGGCGCCACTCCACTCCTCACGTCGTCCGACTACCGCGACCTCGTCGCCCAGGTAATCGACGACTACGCCAACCGCGGCGATGTGTTGCTCCTGGGCCACGGCGCGCAATTCACGCTGGCCAACCGCGTGGACACCCTGCGGGTGTTCGTCACCGGCAGCGTGGAAGCGCGCAAGCGCCGGGTCATCGCGGGCATGGTCTGTTCCGAAGAGCAGGCCGCAGAGGTGATCTCGCGCACCGACAATGAGCGGAGCGCGTATTTCAAGGAGTACTTCCACGCCGATTGGCTCTCGGCGAGCCTGTACGACGTCTGCGTGAACACGGACCACCTGAACCCGTCGCAGGCGGCGCAGGTGATCCTGAGCGC
>CAYTBM010000265.1:0-1483 GCA_964436025.1 uncultured Anaerolineaceae bacterium | reverse complement strand
GCCGTGGACTGGTGGCGAATCATTCACGTGCTGGCGATGGTCTGGCTGGGGGCGGGGCTGGGCGCGACGTACCCGCTCATCCTGAAGGCCTGGGCTTCGAAGGACCTGAAGTACCAGATGTACTGCCTGACCGAGGCGGCGAATAACGAGACGCGCGTGTTGCTCCCGGGCGCCATGGCGACGGGCATCACCGGCTTCTTCTGGGCTACCGCGGCGGACTACAACTTCGTGAAAGACGGCTGGCTGGCGGCGCTCTCGGCGGTCTACATCGTGGTCTATTTCGTTTGCCTCCCGCTGATGGGCTTCGGCCTTCGCCGCGCGCGGTTGGCCTCGCTCATCGCGACGAAAAAGGGGACGGAAACCGAGGAGTTGCGGATGGTCCTCGAAGACAAGGTGCCGCTGGTCTTCGGGACGGTGCTGGTGCTGAGCGTGCCGGTGATTGCCTGGCTGGCGGTGTTCAAGCCGTTCTGAGCGATTGGGGATTTGGGATTGCGGATTGTGGTTTGGGGGTGGCCTGACTTCTTGCCGGGCTGGATTTGTTTTCGACTTCTTGAAGAAGTCGTAAGCAGTGAGCTCAGCTTCAGATGGCGCGACTTCTTGATGACTCCTTGGGCACCTGTCGGCGCTTCTTGCGGGGACCGAGTGGCGACTTCTTGCGGGACGAGGCGGACGGCGGGTTTTGGGATTGGAAGCGGACGGATGGGCTTCTGAGTGGAGGGCGAGACCATGGAGGGAGCTTGCAGGGAGCGGACGGTGAGGGCGGATGGGCTGATGGCACGAAGGTTCGTCGGGAGTGGTCCCGGTGTCGAGTGCCTGTTGGATATCGACCTGAAAGATCATAATGATGAGGTTGGCGTGAATCGCTCCGTGGAGGTCGCCGGTGAGTGACGGATCTTCAATCGAGTGGACCGAAGCGACCTGGAATCCGGTAACGGGTTGCACAAGAGTCAGCCCGGGATGCGCCCATTGCTACGCGGAGACGTTCGCGGAGCGATTCCGCGGGGTGCCTGGTCATCCGTACGAGAAAGGGTTCGACCTTCAGCTCCGTCCGGAGCGGTTGGAGCTGCCTCTGACGTGGAAGCGCCCGCGCAAGATCTTCGTGAACTCGATGAGCGACCTCTTTCATAAGGACGTGTCGGACGCGTACATCCGGAGCGTTTTCGAGACGATGGAACGAGCGAACTGGCATGAGTTCCAGGTGCTCACCAAGAGGCCAGAGCGGGCCGCGGCGCTCGCTGATCAACTGGTATGGCCAGACAACGTATGGATGGGCACATCCGTCGAGAATCAGCGCTGGACCTGCCGGATAGACGAGTTACGGAAGATTCCCGCGCACGTCCGCTTTCTCTCGTGCGAACCCCTCCTGGGGCCGCTCAGGTTAGACCTGACGGGTATTCAGTGGGTCATCGTCGGCGGGGAGTCGGGTCCGCGAGCTCGTCCCATGAAGGAAGAGTGGGCAGATGCAGTTCGGCGGCAGTGCGAG
>CAYTBM010000264.1:0-4563 GCA_964436025.1 uncultured Anaerolineaceae bacterium | reverse complement strand
AGGTCCAGCAATTCCCGGTAGCCGGCGTCCAGGTCCCGGTAGAGGCGCTCCATTCGCGGACCATCGGATTCGTACGCCGCCGCGCAGAAATCGCGAAGTTCGGCCGCGGCGTCGAGACGGGCGTTCCAGGCGCACCGCGCGAACCACCAGGCATGCCAGGTGGGGCCAATCCATGGCCGGGGGGTGACCGCCAGGTCACCGAAGTCGCTCACCCCGGCCCGCTGGTAGGCCACGGCGTCCGCCGGCAGTACTGCCAGGTTGGGCGGGTCCATCCACTTGTAGAGGACCGCGTCGCTGTAGTACTCGAACACGGCAAGGGCGCCGTCCCGGCCGGCGAAGGTGCGCGCCAGCCCTTCGAGCTCGTCGAAGTGACCAGCGCGGTTTCGCACGCACGCCGGGTCGTCAATCGCGAACGCGTAGTTGCGGTTCCGGGGAGCGTAGAGGGCTGTCGCGTTCGCGGCGGGCCGTACCTGTTTGGGCGGCGCGATGGTGTCGTGATAGGCCAGCTGCGCTACCACCGCCCCGGGCGAAACGACCGCCAGCTCTTCCGCGAGCACATTCGTCGCGAGGAGCGCCTGGTCCGAGGGTGTCAGTGCGGCGCACCGGTCGCATGAGCACCAGCCGCCGCCGAGGATGTCGTCCGCCCAGAGGTGGTACACCTGTGCTCCGGAGAACCTGCGGAAGAACTGCCGCGCACGGCCGCGCACCTCGGCGATGGCGCCGGCGCTGCTGGGGCACAGGTTATAGCGGGCGTCCCGTTTGCCGTCTCGCATCGGGAACCAGTCCGGGTGCTCTGCGAAGAGTTCCCGCCTCAGCAGGGCCGGCAGGTGGTGACCCCCGAACTGGAGCGTGATTCCACGTTTGGCCGCTTCAGCCACGATTGCCGGCCCGTCAGCGTCCCAGCGTTCAAACATCCAACCCTTTCCGTCAGCGGCGATGCCCTCGGCCGTTTCCGGCCTTCTGGCGCCTCCGCGGTCGAGGACGCTCGGCGGGGTGTCGTGAAAGAACACGCTGTTGAGGCGGTTCCGGCTGGCGAACTCCATCCACTCCAGCCATGCGTCGTGCAGCGCGTCACAACCCAGGATGAGGGTACGCGTGGCGAAGGCCGGCTCCTCGCGACGGGTGCCTTCCGCCAGCGAACGGCCCGGGATCAGCCGGGTACCGTCCGCGCCGGGCCGCACCCAGCGGTAGCCGAGCGCTTCGAGCAGAGCGTAAACGCCGTTCAGCACCCCTCGCGCGTTGCAACCGAGGACATCGACCCGGCTCGCGGAAACGCGCAGCTCGAAGCCGTCTCGCGGTGCGACGTCCGGCGCCACGGTGAGCGCAACCGTGCGGTCGGCCCCGGGGAGCGGCAACAAGTGCGCGCGCAACTCCGAGGCGGCGTGCGCCAGGACGGGATCGTTCGCGTCATAGGCGACGTTGTTCGGGGAGATCTGTTCGAGGGAAACGGTCACGCGGAGATACTACGGCTGCACCCTTCAGGAGGCTTGCGACTCAACGAGAAGGCCCACCAGGTTCCGCACGAACGCCTGCTGTGGTGGGCTCAGATCCTTAAACCGGAGGTGCAGCACCGTTTGGTCCCCGTTGACGTGGGTGTTCACCACTTCGCAGAGCAACCGGGCCGCGTAGCCGTTCGCGTGCAGCCCAACCTCAACCTGGCTGCCGCCAGGCTTCACATCGACTGAAACGGCCGCGCCACCCGCCGAAATATCGACGAGACGCCCCGACTGGCGCGAAGTACCGAGCACCGAGCGCACCTCCACGTTCAAGTCGAAGTTGAACCTCTGGTCACGCCGGAGGTCGATCGACTTCAGCGCCGAGACCGCACGGAAGGCCACGGCGGAATCCTTGCTGGTTACGAACGCAACGTTGCAAATGGTGCGGGCGCCCGGCGCCCCCCAGATCACCGAGTATGGCGTTGCCGGATCCCACGCGGTTGGGCCGCCCGCCACCCGCACGGCCAGGGTCCCGTCTCGATAGGCGATAAGCTCGCCCTGGAACTGTCGAGGGTTCGCCGTACGCTGGACGACCACAACAGGCGTGCCGGGCGGAGGTACCGCGCTCATAGGTTGGTTATCGGCAACCTCCGGGCCACCGCGCACCCCGGGTGCGTCATCCGGCAAAGATGTCGAAGATAGAGTCGCCGTGAACCAATCAGCGCCCAGGCTCGCCATGATGCGCCGCGAGGATATGGCCGAGGTGATGGCGGTGGAGCGCGCCGCGTATTCACAGGGCTGGCCCCCCACTGCTTTCGAGCGAGAGCTGACGCAGAACGCCATGGCCCGCTACATCGTCCTCCGCAAAGCGGGGAGTGACGATGCGATCGCCGGATTCGCCGGCCTCTGGTTAATGGTCGACGAAGCCCACGTCGTGACAGTGGCGGTGCTTCCCGAAGAGCGGCGGCTGGGTTTGGGGCGAGCCCTCGTCCACGGGCTGATCCATGTGGCGCTGACGCACGGCATGAGTTCGGCCACGCTCGAAGTCCGGGCCTCGAACGAGCCGGCGCGAGCGCTCTACCGGAGCTACGGGTTCTACGAGGTAGGCGAACGAAAACGCTATTACTCGGACAACCGCGAAGACGCCATCATCATGACCACCGAGGACATTCGCAGCGTTGCGTATGGGACGCGGCTGGCGCGCCTGGCCACAGACCTGGAAGCCCGGTTCCCTGGTATCGAACTCGTGCCTGATGGGATCAAAGCCTAAGAGAGCGACCCGGTCAGTTCCTTGAGCACTGATTCGGCGCGTTCCAGCCGGGCGCGGATGCCCCACTGGCCGTGGATGTTGAGGGTCATGTTCTCCGCCTGGCCGCGCACGCCCGGCAAACGGCCGCGCTTGCCGGCGGCCTGGTAGTAACGCTCGAGCTCCGCTGAACCATCGCCGTACACCGCCCGCAGAACTTCGACCGTCCGGTCATCCCAGAGGTTGTAGTCAAAGGGATTCGGCCCACTGCCACGCAGCCGCCCAATGCGGTCTAACTGTTCCTGGATGCGCGCGCGGGCCTGCTCGGGGTTGGAGACGCTGGTCATGCGCCGAAGTGTACAGAGTCAGCCGCGAACGAGCATGGTGGACGGGCCGATTCAGGCCGCGCGGCTCTTCAGTTCGAACGCGATATCGCCGAGGCTCAGCAACGCACCAACCACCTCGCCGCGACGCCCGCGCATGGCGCGCTCGGCATCTCCGAGAAACGCGCGGACCTGTTCGGGGCCCTCATTCGCATAAAAGCTGGCGGGCCGGAGGACCCCGAGGCTGTTGCTGCAGAGCACCGTGCCCCGCTCATCGCGGGCGGCCAGTGCCAGCGCCACATGGTCGATGCCATACGGCCGGCGCATTTCACCCATCGATGCCCGCACCCACTCGATGACGTCATCGACGAGTGCATCCTTCGTCTCGGATTCGTAACCGTCGATAGCCCAGAGGGCTTCCCGCACGCCAACTCCATCGCGAATGAGCCGTTCCACCTTGCGGTGCGTGGAGAAGCGCGAGAACAGTGCCATCGCATGAAGAATCGACCAGCAAGCACCCCGCCTTGGTTGCAATTCGGGGGACGCGGGGCGGTTGTCCCGCAGCGGGTGGCCCTGCCAACCTCTAAACCGTACACTCGACAACGGTGGATAACGATTACAACGTCGATCTCGCGGAGATCGCCTCAACCATCCGCACCCATGAAGTCGTCGTGCTTCGCTTCGTGACCGTTGGCCAGCGCCTTCTCCTCGATTTCCGCTGCAGCGACATTGATGGTCCCGCCGTTCGGCTCGTGAACCCCGTGAAGAGCGTGCAGGAGCGGTACGCCAACCTGCGCAAGATTCGCCCCCGCTTCCGCGACCCGGAGAAGATCGTGATGGTCTACTGGCCGCGGTTCACGCGCTCGCTGGGCGAAACTGAGGCCTGGCGCGAAGTGAACCAGCGTCTCGTTGACAGCGGCCACCCGGAGAGCGTGCGCGAAGCCGAGCAGGCCCTCGCCGAACTCGTCCGGCTCGAGAACGAACACCAGAAGGCTGCGGTCCTCGGCGCGGACGGGTTCAAGACGCTCTGGAGCCGCTCGCCCACGCCGCGATAGACCGCTGGAACGCTCGGAATTCCGCAGGCTCGTTCGCGAAGCGGTCGCGCTCCTCCCGCCCGACCTCGTCCGCACCGTCCACAACGTTGACATCGTGATCGAGCGCAGGCCGACCGCTCGCGACCGGAAGCTCGCTGGGATCGGCCCGGGAAAGCTCCTGCTCGGGCTCTACCACGGCATCCCGCTGACCAAACGCGGGGAGTTCTACAACCTTGTCGCCCCGGACAAAATCAGCATCTACCAGGAGCACATCGAAGCGGTCTGCGAGACCGACGACGAGGTCCGCGAGCAGGTGCGCAAGACGGTCCTCCACGAGTTGGGCCACTACTTCGGCATCGACGACGACCGGTTGCACGAACTCGGCATGGGGTAGTGATGGCGTCAATTCGGGCTAACCTCCGGATTGACCCTCGCTGAGTGCCTCGCCTAGGGTGAGTGGATATGGCGAGCGGTGGGTACGCTGGACGGCGTGGTGGATACCGTGAGGTGCGTGGGACGCCGTT
>CAYTBM010000263.1:0-4567 GCA_964436025.1 uncultured Anaerolineaceae bacterium | reverse complement strand
AAACCGAGGCCTACACCGGCAAGTCCCCGTTCGCCCGCATCTGGATGCACAACGCACTGCTCCAGCTGAGCGGCGACAAGATGTCCAAGTCCCTCGGCAACCTCGTGACCATCGCGGAGGCACTCGAGCAATACGGGGGAGACGCTCTCCGCATGTTCGTCATCTCCAGCCACTACCGCAGCCCCTCCAGCTATACCGACGACGCGCTGGATGCAGCCAAGTCCGGCGTCGAACGGCTTCGCAACGCTGCGTTCTCCGACGGCGGCAAGGGTGACCCGCTGGACCCGGGCGAGACCCGTCAGCGCTTCATCGAGGCAATGGACGACGACCTGAACACGCCGAGGGCCCTGGCCGCGCTCTTTGACCTAACGCGCGACATCAACCGGGCGGCCGCCGCCGGAGGCGAAACCACGGCTGCCCGTGCCCTCCTGCGCGAGCTGTGCGGCGTCCTCGGGTTCACGCTCGCTGCCCCTGAAGCCTCGGCCCAGCAGGCCG
This sequence comes from uncultured Anaerolineaceae bacterium, assembly GCA_964436025.1. Classification (GTDB taxonomy): domain Bacteria; phylum Chloroflexota; class Dehalococcoidia; order Tepidiformales; family Tepidiformaceae; genus Amarobacter. The sequence goes on along the minus strand of CAYTBM010000263.1, from coordinate 4,072 downwards.
CGCCTTTCATCGACCTTCTCGTGGGCGTCCGGGCGGAACTGCGCGCGGCGAAGCAGTGGCAGCTCTCAGACAAAGTCCGCGACGGTCTCCTCGAACTCGGCATCGAGATCAAGGACGGCCCAGAAGGCACCACCTGGAAGGCCAGGTAGCCGGAATCGGCCGAGCTGCATCCGCGAGGATACAGAGCGCTGCTGCGCGTCCGGCGACCCTCCAGCCCGCCGAGAATCCCGCGTCCTCCAGGACGCGACTCCATAGCTGCTAGGGGAAATCACTTCCCGGGATGCTCTCCGGGTCTTTCACCAGCTCCTCCCACCGCCGCGCAATCACATCGAGCGGCGAGGGTGGCGGCGTCCACGGTATCCCACGGACGATGATCCCGCGGTTCGGCGCGTGCTCCACAAGCCCTTCGCTTTCGAGGCGCCGGAAGGCTTCGCGCACTGGCGTCTGGCTCACGCCCAGCCGCGCAGCGACTTCTTCCTGGCGCAAGTGCTCCCCGGCTCGGATGTTTCCCGCCATAATCGAGGACTGCAGCGCCTCGTAAACAAGGTCAGCCTTGGTGCGCGCGGGCCGGGGCGTTGCCATCGTGTTAAGGATACGCGTTGAAGAGCGTCTAATGGCCCGCCGGTTCCGGCTAGACTGGTTGAAAGAAGGAGGAGCTGGATGGGCGAAGCGACGGTCTATCAACTGAACGCGTCCAGGGGCGGCGTTCCGAAGCTGCCGCTGGTCGAAGCGGTTATCGGCGAACTCGGCATCGAAGGAGACGCGGTCGCGAACCCCGATATCCACGGCGGTCCGGAGCGCGCCGTCTGCCTCTTCTCCCTCGAGCGCATCGAAGCGCTCGCCGGCGAAGGTCACCCGATTGCCCCGGGCAGCACAGGCGAGAATCTGACGCTTCGCGGCCTCGACTGGGATGCCATCCAGCCCGGAGTGCACCTCCGCGTCGGCAACGATGTCCTCCTGGAGATCACCCGCTTTACCACTCCTTGCAGCACCATCCGAGGTTCATTTAAGGACCGGGATTCGAACCGCATCCATGAGAACCTCCATCCAGGCTGGAGTCGCGCCTACGCGAAAGTACTGTCCACCGGCACTGTGCATTCCGGAGATGCGGTGGAGCTCCTGGTCGGCGCTCAATGAGCCGGTTCACCGACCTGTTCGAATACAACCGCTGGGCGAACAACCTCGTCCTCGAGGCGACATCGCAAATGAGCGCAGAGTCGCTCTCCGCGCCGATGCCTGAACTCGGCGGCTCGACCCTCGGCCTGCTTGAGCACCTTGCCCAGGTCCAGTCGAACTTCCTCGGGATTATGACCGGCGCCGGTCGTCCGCCCCGCGAAGACGGGCGCTCGCACGACCAGATTGCGGCGCTCCTTCGGCAGACCGACGAAGGTTTCCTGTCGGCGCTTTCCGCATTTGAGACCAGTCTCGAGGGCCGTTTCGAGCTGCCCTGGTTCGGGCGCTCGTTTACCGTGGAGCAGGGACTCACGCAGGTAGCAACGCACTCAGTGCAACACCGCGCGGGCATCAGCGCAGGTATTGCACGTGCCGGCCTAACACCGGCGAACCTCGACTACATCATCTGGTGCGCAGAAAACCGGTAGTTCCTCAGGCCGCAGTCGCCAATCCCGGACCGCTAGACCCCGGCGTAGCTGTGAAGCCCGCTCACCCAGAGGTTCACGGCGAAGTACGTGAACATGACCAGCCCCCACATCACGATCAGCCACCACATTGGGTCGGGCCGCCACCCGCGGCGCACTTTCGCCGGGACCACCTTGCGGATGCCTGGCGCCCCCGCCACCGAACCCGTACCCGCCCGCGCGTGGAAGTACGCCGCGATCGAGAGCCATGTGACCAGCGCGCTCGTCTCTTTCGGATCCCAGCCCCAGTAGCGGCCCCACGCGCTGTTCGCCCACCAGGCGCCCAGGGCAATGCCCAGGCCGAGCAACGGGAAGCCAACCATCACGGCCTTGTGCGCCAGATCCCCGGCGGCTTCCGCGCTGGGCAACGATGCGAAGCGCCGGCGCCCCTCGCCGCCCTGCGCCAGGTACACCACGGCTCCGCAGAACGACACGGTCAACACCGCGTACGAAATCATCATCACGCTCACATGGATAGTGAGCAGCGGGCCGTTCTGGAGCGCCGGCACGAGCGGCGTGATCTCGTTTGGGAACGTCGACGCGATTGCGAGCATCCCGACGACGATCGGGAGTCCGAGCATCCCGAACTTGCGATTGCGCGTGTACACCTCGAAGGCAAGGTACGCGGCGGCGATGCCGAACCCGAAGGCAGCCGTGAACTCATACAGGTTCGAAATCGGCGCGTGACCCGTTGCGCTCCAGCGCGTGGCAACCTGGCTGCCAAGGAAAAGCACCGTGAACCCGGCGAAGGTCGTAGCCAGCCGCCCAATGCCGGCATTCGGGACGCCATTGGCCGTGCTGATGGTCACCGTGCCGGCACTCGTCTGTGCGCTCACCCGCCGCACCGCCAGCGAGGCGCTCCCCACGTACGCGATATAAAGCGCCGCCGCCATCCCGGCGGTCACGAATCCGGCCCAGAAGAGGTAAATGCTCAGGTCAGCCATCGGTTGTTCGCAACGTCACAATCCTAGCTCGAATCGAGACTTGGCGGCAGCCGCCGAGGGCTGACCTCACGCGGCCTTTACGCGCGGTCACCAAACCCGACGTGGACGTGGAAGTGCGGCTCGTCCTGGTAGACACCAAGGTTCGTCACGACGTGGGCGCCGCCGTACCAGAGCATGAACTGCGCTGCTACTGCCTTCACCACCTCGAGGACACTCAACAGCGTCCCTGCGTCGCATGCGATCAGTGACTCGACGTGGTGCTTGGGTGTGACCACCGCGTGATAGCGGTAGTGCGGCCGCGTGTGCCAGTACGCGAGCACGCCTTCGTCTTCGAACAGGCGCTCGACTTCCACCCGCCCGGAAAGCAGCTCGTCACAGTACCAGTCGCTCATGCCATGGCGGCGTCGATCTCATCGTCGTTCAGGTCAGGGCCGACCACCGAGCAGTGCAGCTTTTCCCGCTGGATGACTCGCTGGGCGACCTTTCGGACGTCTTCGGCGGTGACAGCTTCAATCTGGGCCACCACGTCATCCACGGACTCGATCACGCCCTTCGTGAGCAGGAGTTCGCCATTGCGCTGGCCCACTGAGAATGCCGTTTCCAGCGAGAGGCGGAACCGGCCGATGTTGTGGTCCTTCGCTTTGCGAAGCTCCTCATCCGGCACGAGTTCGTGCGCCAGTTTCTCCGTTTCCTCCAGACAGACGCTGATGGTCTCGCGCAGCTTGTCCCGGTTCACGCCGGCCGAAATCGTGAAGACGCCCGCATCGGAGAGGTAGCCGTATCCGGAGCCCACGGAGTAGGCGAGCCCGCGGCGTTCCCGCACTTCCCGGAACAGCCGCGACGACATACCGCCGCCCAGGACATCGTTCATGATCCGCATTGAGAACCGATCTGGGTCTTCGCGCCCGAACATCGGCAAGCCGAGGTACATGGTGCACTGGTCGATCGGACGCGTGTCCGTCGCCACGCGCGGCCCGGTCGTGGCGGCGTCATAGGGCACGATCTCCGGGAGCGGCCCATCTTCCATTTCCTGAAACAGCGGTGTGGCCAATTCCACCACCTGCTGGTGTGTCACATTTCCCGCCACCGAGACGACGATATTCGAAGGCTTGTACCACTCGCTGATATGGCCGAAGAAATCGGGGCGCTTCCACGTGGGGATCAGCTCCACCGGCCCGCCGACGTCCCAGCCGGCCGGCTGCTCGCCGTAGACCGAAGTGCCGATGAGCCTGCCCGCCCACGCGCCCGGGTTGTCGTGGTTGCGCTTCAGTTCCTGCTGCACAACCGGGCACTCCCGGTCGATCTCTTGCTGTTCCAGCTTCGAGTGCAGCAGCATGTCGGCCGCTACATCCAGCGCGGTGGGAAAGCGGTCGAAAGGCACAATGTTCCAGTAGCAGGTGAATTCCTTGTTGGTGTAAGCGTTGAGCGTTCCGCCCGCGCCCTCGATTTCCTGCGCGATGAGGATGGCGTCCGGGCGCTTTTCGGTGCCCT
>CAYTBM010000262.1:1553-4579 GCA_964436025.1 uncultured Anaerolineaceae bacterium | reverse complement strand
CATCGATTCGCCCCGCAGGAAGCCGTAGTTCCCGTCATCGCTGACTTCCAGGAAGCCGCCCGAGAACACGTTTCCGCGCACTTCAGCCTGGTGCTGCAGCAGCCGGAAGATGAGGTCCGTCTTGCGCAGCACGGCTGCTTCTTCGAGGCCCATCTCGATTGCCAGCTCGGCGAGCTGCTCGCGCGACTTCTGCTCCAGTTCGGCGATGTTCAGCGGCGCCATGTTCGGGTTGTTCTGCTGCTGGCGCTCCTGGCGGTCTTCGCGATCCTGGCGCCTGTCCTGCCTCGGGCCGTAATCCCCGCCGTCCTGCGGAGGCCAAACCCGTTCCGCCCGCTCCCCGCGGTCGCCACGGTCCCGGTCGCGTCCCCAACGGCGTTCGCCGCGGCTCTCGCGCCCTTCGCGCTCGCGGAAGTCCCGCTCCCGGCGGCTCCCGCCGCTGCCCTGCTCTTCGGTCCTCGCTTCGCCCGAACCGCCGTCCCGGTTCTCGCGCCGGAAGGTGCGCTCTTGCGGCGCAGCCGCTTCCGCAGGCGGCGCGACGGCTTCCGTGGTTTCGGGCGCCGCGGGCGCGGCCTCCGCGCTCGCCTCGGCCTTTGGCTCACGCTTGAACGTGCGCCGCGCGCGAGGAGCGGGCTCCGCCGCAGTTTCCGCCGGCTGGTCGCCCTGCTGCGCAACCACTGCCGCCACGTCCACCACGTCTTCGGGCGGTGGCGCGGCCTTGGCGCGCGTGGTCCGGCGGCGAGGCGCGGGCGCCGGGGGCTCACCTTCCGGGCCATGCCCGTTGGCGTTCATCAGTTGTGCTTGCGTTTCAGTATCTTCCAATTGGGACTACCAGAGAGGTGCAGAGTGTTGTCCGGGGACGGACGAAGAGTGATGCGTTGAGCGAAGGTTCCGCCGCACCCGTTGTTGAGGCTCCCAGGGTGCCGGGACAAATGGAGGGGGCTGGCTGTGCTCGCTTGGCACTCCGTTCCAGCTACCAACACATTACGACGCCATTCCGTGGCATGCAACAACTTACCGTTAAACGTCGCCCCCACTTTCGCTGACGAATGTCCAATCCCGCTGTACGCTTCGCCGCCATGCGAATCGGCGCCGCCACCATCGACATCACGCCACCCGTCGGCACTCCGCTTGACGGCTATGGCGGGCGCACGGATGTCTCCCTCGGCGTACATGACCCGCTGTACGCCCGAGCGCTCTACCTCGACGACGGGACATCGCAGCTCGCCCTCGTCGTCTGCGACCTGATCGGCATCGGCAGCTTTCTTGCGCAGCGCGCGCGTGAGCTCATCACGGAACGGCCGGGCATCGCCCCCTCGAACGTCATGATCTCGGCCACCCATACCCACGCCGGACCCGCCGGCGTCCGCGGCCGGGGCGAGCCCGTCCTCGTCGAAACCACGGCCCGCAAGATCGCTGGCGCCGTCCGCGTCGCCCACCGTGACGCAGTCGAGGGCAGCCTCAAATACGGCACAACCACCCTCTCCAGCTTCGCCCAGAACCGCCGCCATCCCGACTGGCCCATCGACCAACGCCTCGATGTCGTCGCCGCCGACACACCTGGCGGTCGCAACATCGCTACCGTCGCGCGCTACGCCTGTCACGCCACCACCCTGAACTTCGACAACCTGGAGATCACCGCGGACTATCCGGGCGAACTCTGCCGCACCGTCGAAACCGTCATTGGCGGCGGCGCGCAGGCCCTCTTTTTCAACGGCGCCTGCGGGAACATCAATCCAACCTGGATACGCCAGGACTTCGCGAATGTCCGGCGCGTCGGTTCGATCGCCGGGGCGAAAGCCGCCGCGCTCTCGCAGGAACTGAGGCCCCTCGGGCTCAGCCACCAGGGCGACAACATCCGCTGGGACGAACGCACGCCGAAAGCCATCGACGGCGTGCTGGTGAACGGCCCCCTTCGCGCATTCTCCCACACGTTCGAAGCCCCGTACCGCACAGGCCCGGATGCGGAGACATTCGAAGCCGGCCTCGCCGCCCTGGAACACCAGTTCCGCACTGCCGAACCGTCGATGTCCCGCGAGCAGCGCCGCGCAGCGATGGAGCGCCTCACCGCCTCGCGCATGGAACGCCTCTCGCTCGCCCGCACCCGCGGGAAGGGCGCCACGCGCACCGAGGAAGTCCAGGCCTTCGCCCTGGGTGACAACCTGCACGTCATCGCCCTGCCCGGAGAAGTGTTCTACGAGACCGGCGAAGACATCCGCCGCCGCTCCACCCTCCCGAACCTCCTCGTCATCGCTTACGCGAATGACTATCCGGGCTACTTCTGCCGCCCGGAAGCCTACGAACAGGGCGGCTACGAAGCCGGCGTCACCCCCTTCGCCCCCGAAGCCGACGGTCTCCTGATCGAGGCCGCCGTCGGCGCCCTGCGCCAGCTCTCGTAGTTACGGGTCCACCCGCCTGCAGGCATGCGCCCAACAGACGCCCATTGAAATCGCTCACCGCCATCCGCCAGACTCGATCACCTTCTCCGGAGACCCAACCCAATGCCCGACCTCCCGACTCTCGATTCGCTCGCCAATTTGATGGCACGCCAGCGCGCCGTCCGCGAATTCGCGCCTGACCCGGTCGATGACGAGACCATCGAGCGCATCCTCGAAGCTGCCACCCGCGCACCCAGCGCCAAGAACGTGCAAGTGCTCCGCTTCGTGGTCGTCAAAGATCCGGCGGCGAAGAAGCGCATCGCGGAACTCGTCGAGGAAGCGCCTGGCCCGGGCCGAACCTCATGGGACCAGGTGCCCGTCCTCATCTTCGTCTGCGCCGAGAACCCGTTCGGCATGACCCAGACCGGCGCCGCCGCGTGGGCGGGTTCGATCTATCCTGGCATCCAGAACCTGCTCCTCGCGGCGCAGGCGGCCGGGCTCGGCACGGTCCTCACTACTTCCCGCGGCAAACTCAAGGAACAGGAGCTTAAGGACTTCCTCGGCGTCCCCGAAGGCACCCACATCGATGGCGTCATCCCGATGGGCTACCCGGCAGTGAAGCTCGGCAAGAACAGACGCCTGCCCGTCAGC
>CAYTBM010000262.1:0-1453 GCA_964436025.1 uncultured Anaerolineaceae bacterium | reverse complement strand
GCGCACGGCGACGACATGGAGTTCTTCGCCGGCGGCACGATCGCCCTCCTTTGCGAGCGCGGCTGGGACGTGCACGTGCTCCTCGCCACCGATAACGCCCGCGGCACGTTCGAACTGACCTCCGAGCAGATGTTCGGCCTCCGCCTGAAGGAAGCCGAGGCGGCCGCGAAGGTGCTTGGCATCCGCAGCGTCGCCTGCCTCGATTACCCGGACGGTTTCCTCTCCGATACGCCGCACACGGTGCTTCGAGGCCAGTTCATGGAAGCCATCCGTCGCCACCGGCCCGACATCGTTTTCACCTGGGACCCATGGGCGCCCTACGAAGGCCACCCGGACCACCGCGCGGTCAGCTGGGCGGCGATGGAAGCGGCGAGCTTCGCCCACTTCCCGCTTTACTACCCCGAACATCTCGCGGGCGACGTCCGCCCGTTTTACGTCCCCGAAGTCTGGTACTTCGCCAAGAACCCTATCGACGTGAACAAGTACGTCGATATTTCCGGAAACGCCATACAAAAGAAGATCGATGCATTGTGCTGCTACGACAGCCAGATGGTCCTGACGCTTCGCGACCACCAGATGGCAATCGAATCGGCCCCGTATGACGTCCCGCGCGTGACCGGCCTGGACCCGCATGACTACCGCGGCTACATCGACCGCACCATCCGGCGTGGCGCCGAGCGAGTTGGAAAGCGCTATGGAGTGGAGTTCGCCGAGCAATTTCGCCGCACCCGCTGGGGAGGCACGGAACGCCAGGCGCCCGAGGGCGCGATACCGCCTGATCCGGTGTAGTCCTCAACGCGCGCATCGCCCCGATCCTTCGGGCCGATCGGTACCGTCGGGCGGCCCCATTGGGCTTGAAACGCCGCGATTGCATACTGCAATCTGTCACGAGGTTCGGCCCAGGACGGTGCTCGCATGAATGAGCCAGGTCAACTCGGATTCTTCGGCCAGTTTCGGGCCCAACACTGGGTCGTCAAGATCATCATCCTCATCGGCCTGGTCACCGTCACATCTCCGTTCCTCGGGGCGGGGATGTTGATCGCCTACTCGATGTTCGGGAGCGGCGGCGCATTTCTCCTCGTCGCCGCAGGTGTGTTCTTCGCCGGCTGGTTCGTCTTCACGAAACCTCAAGTGGCTTCCTCCGTTGCCGATGCAGATCAGCCCTCAAACGGGACTGCGGCCGCTCCTCTGCCCCCTTCGACGGGGCGCCTGCGCAACTACTGCGAGTCGTGCGGCGAAATGTTCAATCGCGGCCTGACCCACTGCCCGGGCTGCAACAGCGAGTGGTCTCGCCCCGTCATGGCAGACCCTGTGACCGAAATCGTCCGGCACTTGAACCTGCTCACGAGCGACTTCGAAGCCGGCCTCATCGACCGCGTCAGCTACAACCGCGTCCGTGCTGATTACGAGACAAGACTGGTTGCCGCGCGGCGCGCCGCAATGCCCGAGCCGA
>CAYTBM010000261.1:0-4603 GCA_964436025.1 uncultured Anaerolineaceae bacterium | reverse complement strand
TCATCCTGGACTGGTGGGCGTTCCCTGACGGGAGCATCATCGAAGAAGACCGCGATGAACTGGACGAGGCAGTCGCGTCATGCACCGTCACGCCCGCTGACGAACGGATCGCGAACGAAGCCGCCTACCAGGTCCTCAGCCGCTACCGCCACATCATCGACGAAGTGGAAGCGCTGGAGCGGCGCTTGGTGCGGTGAGTGGGCTCAGGCGTCCCGCGTACTTCCAAAATATCTGTTGTAACAATCAGCCCAATCCCTTAGGGTTCGCACCGAGTGACTTAGGCGTCACTCGTTACTGAACAACCCGCATGGGGGGAGGGGACAGTGACCGTTCCGGTGGACATCGACACGGAGAAGGCCCAGGCCTTCGGGGCGCGAATGCTGGCGATGGTCTCCGACACCTCGCTCGCATTCATGGTGAATACGGGCTACGAAGTCGGGCTTTTCGAGACCATGGCCGGAATGGCCCCGGCAACGAGCCACGGCATCGCAGAAGCCTCGGGTCTGAATGAGCGCTACGTGCGGGAATGGCTGTCGACGATGGCGGCGGCGCGAATCGTGAACTACGACCACACTGCGGGGACCTTCCACCTCCCGCCCGAACACGCGATGAGTCTCACCACCGCGGCCGGACCGATGAACATGGGCCTCTGGGCTTGGGGATTCACCGGCTTCGCCGAGGCGCTAGACCTCCTGGGCGAGTGCTTCAAGAACGGCGGCGGAGTCCCGTATTCGAAGTTCACCAAGTTTCCGAAAGTCATGGCTGCCGTGAGCGCCGCCAATTACGACGCCACGCTCCTCTCGGCAACCCTTCCGCTCGTCCCCGGCATAGTCGAGCGGCTCGAGTCGGGGATCGACGTGGCAGACGTGGGGTGCGGGAGCGGTCACGCCATCAACATCATGGCCAAAGCGTTCCCCAAGAGCAGATTCGTTGGCTACGACTTCTCCGAACCAAGCCTGGCGGCCGCTCGCGAGGAAGCCAGCGCGCTCGGCGTGACCAACGTCAGCTTCGAGTCGAAGGACGTAGCGACGCTCTCTGGCCCGCCCCGGTTTGACTTCATCACCGCGTTCGACGCTATCCACGACCAGGCCTATCCACGCAAGGTGCTGAAGGGCATCGCTGACGCACTCAGGCCGGACGGCATCTTCCTCTGCGTCGACATCGCCGCATCGAGCAATCTTCACGAGAACTTCGACAACCCGATGGCAGTGCTCATGTACGCCGGGTCGGTCATGCACTGCATGACCGTGTCGCTCGCACTCGGCGGCGAGGGTCTCGGGACGATGTGGGGAGAGCAGAAGGCCCGGGAGCTGTTCGCCGAGGCCGGTTTCTCCCGCGTGGAGACGAAACGCGTCGAAACCGACATGGGCAACAACTACTACATCTGCCAGAAGTGATTGGTCGCGGACTTCGACCGGCCGACGTGGCCGGTGCACTAAGGAGGGGCTATGAAACTCGCCGCTCTCATCGGGACCGCCCAGCGCGACTGGGAAGACCTGCGGTCGTTTGTGCTCGAAGCAGAACGCATCGGAATCGACTCAGTCTGGTCCGCAGAGTTCCACGGCCACGATGCCTTAACACCGCTAGCGTTCATCGCCGGGCAGACGAAGACGATCGGCCTCGGGACCGGTGTTGTCACCATCGGCGGCCGTACCCTCGCCACTTTGGCCATGAGTGCGGTGTCGCTGGCGGCAATGTCGAACGGGCGGTTCCGCTTGGGCTTGGGAGCGAACGGGCGAGAAATGATCGAGAACTGGCAAGGTGCCAGGTTCCACCCGGCTTCAACGCACCTCCGAGAGACGGCCGAAGTCGTTCGACGGGTGGCGAGCGGGTTACCTCTCGAATACAGCGGCACGATCTACCGCCTGCCCAGGGACCCGGCATTCGCACTCGCAATGGAGGAAGGCCTCGCGGCCTCCTTCCCGGTGTACTTCGCGTCCCTGAGCCCGAAGAGCCTCGAAGCGACAGGCGCTGTTGCCGACGGCTGGGTCGGGGGAGCATCGTTCGGCCCTGAGCTGGCCGGCTACTTCTTGGAAGCTATTAACCGTGGGGCACGTCTGAGTGGACGTTCACTGGAGAGGTTCGACTTCATGGCCCCCGGCTTCCTGTTTCCCAATCGGGACGTGGCGCTCACGGCGGGACGTCAGTTTCTGGTCGGCCTTCTCGGGAAGCAAGGCGATTGGGCGTACTCGCACCACACCGCAGTGTACGAACGCGCTGGATATGGCGACCTGATCACCGAGATCAAAGGGCGGCTTACGTCCGGGAGTCTCGAAGACGCGGCACGGCTTCTCCCGGAGAGCCTGGTGCTCAATCGCTGTTTGACGGGCACGGACGAGGACATCCGGCAGGTATTGCGCTCCTACCGCCAGTCGGGCGTTACGACGGTACAGGCAGTTGGCCTGAATCCCAGACTGACCCGCAGTATCGACCCGCTGACGCGAGTCAAAGCGCTCCTCGACGAAGTCAACGCTGAGTAGAGCGGGTACTACAGCTGCCAACGATCGCCATCCCCGGTGGAGGACCATTTGAACGGGCCGTTTTCATTCGCTCCCACAACGCCACAGGGCGAGGAACTCATCCGACGGATCCAGGAAATGCGTCCTGCATTGGCGGAACTGGCCCGGGAATACGATGCAAGCGGCAAGTTCGCGAACCGCAGTTTCGCCCTCTTGCGAGACGCCGGAATCCTCGCCGCGGCGGTGCCGGCGAAGCTGGGTGGGATGGACGTTCAATCGCCACATGACCTCGCAGCCGGCGCATTCGAACTTGCGCAGGGTTGTTCATCGACAGCGATAGCGAGCTGGATGCATGTCGGAGCGACGTTTGGCTTCGCCGGAGCGTGGCGGGCTCTCGAGGCACGCGGGGGCGCGGCACTCGAAAGAATCGCCGCGGTGCTGCGCGGCGTGGCCGAGGGCGCCGAGGTGCTCTGCGTGGCCGGTACCGAACCGGGGGTCTATGCCGGCGCCACCTTCGGGACAGAAGCCCGCCCGGCAGAGGACGGCTGGGTCGTGAACGGCACGAAAACGTTCGCCACGCTTTCGCCGCTGGCGACCTTGCTGAGCACGTCCTGCCGGGTTGTCCGCGAGGGACAACCCGATGTTGTCGGCAGCGCGCTGATCGCGCGGGATACCCCGGGTGTCGAGGTCCTAGACAACTGGGACGGGACGGGCATGCGCGCCTCCGGAAGCGGAGTGGTTCGCTTAACGAATGTTCAGATCCCGCGCGAGGCAGTGTCGCTCGGCCGGCCTCTCGGCGCCGAGTCCCCTGATTTCTACTTCAACGGGCTCGTGGCGAACGCGGGACTGGTGAACGCAGCCCTCGGAATAGCGCAGGCCGCGAGGGATCGCTCCCTGAAGGAACTCCAAACTCGGGTGAAATTGCCGGCTACTCATCCGGCCGCGGAACGCGTCGCGATCCAGATCGCTGTCGCTGAGATGGACATGGAGCTGATGGCGGCGAAAGCCATGCAACAGGCCCACCTGCTGGAGGTGGACCGCGTATTCGCCGAGTACACGCCACGCAACGCCCCGCTGGACCTCATGCGCCGGTTCACCGCGGCGAGCAGGGCGAGCAAAACGTTCGCCGAGCACGCCGCCATCAGCGTCGTAAACCAGGCGATGAGTCTTGCTGGCGGTGGTTCCTATATCGCCGGGAGTGACTACTCCCGATGGTACCGCGACGTGCGAGCGCTCCCGTTCATGGCGCCTGCGCAAACGGAGAACATGCAGTTCATCGGCAAGGTCGCACTGGGCCTTGAGCCGACAGTCGATTACTGAGCACAACGCTCGGCCTCGGGTTTGCCTGAGAACTTCGCCCTGCCTTTACAGCCTTACCCGGCGCGCCCAATACTTCGCGCATGATGCGAGCACTCCGCCGCTACCTGAACGCCGCCCTCATCGGGTTCATCGTCACGTTCGTGATCTACCTGTTCGTGCGCTTCGACCCGGACAAGATCGTACTGGGCATCGTCATCGCGCTGATTGGCGGCGTGGCCACGCTGGCAGCCTACATCTACCTGGACCGCAAGCTCGGCGGCAACGAACCCGAGCTCTACGACCGCGAAGGCAACCTCATCGACCGCAACGGCAAGGTCTTGAAGGCGAAATCGCAGCTGTAGCGTCGGGTCGAGGTTTGGGCCCCGGCCGGGTTGGTATACTCAAAACCATGGCACTCCCACAAATACAGGATGCCCCGCGAGTCCCGCCGCTGAATGCGGGGGACCAGCTCTCGCTGGAGGACTTCCGGCGGCTGAGTGATGCCCATCCGGAGATTAAGAAGGCGGAACTGATCGATGGCACGGTCTTTCTTGAAATGAGCGTCGGACCACAGCACGGCAGATATCACACGCTGGTCATGGGCTGGCTGGCCGCATACGCGGCGCGTGCTTCCGGTGTTGAGGGCCTGGACAACACGTCACTGTTACTCGGGTTGGATGAGGTCCAGCCGGACGCCATGCTGCGCCGCCGAGACGGCGGCGGCTCAACAGACACCGGCCGCTGGATCGAAGGCCCGCCCGAACTGGTGATCGAGGTTTCCGCGACATCATTCGCCTACGACAGCACCTTGAAGCGCGCCCTCTACGAGCGCGCCGGCGTTCTCG
>CAYTBM010000260.1:0-4607 GCA_964436025.1 uncultured Anaerolineaceae bacterium | reverse complement strand
CTACTTCTCGTACTTCGTGATCACGAGACAGCTGTTCTGCCCGCCGAAGCCGAAGCTGTTCTTCAACGCCACCCGCACGTCGCTCCGGCGGGCTTCGTTCGGCACGTAGTCCAGGTCGCAGGTGGGGTCCGGCGTGTGCAGGTTAATCGTCGGGTGGATGATGCCCGTCTCGATCGTCTTCACCGTCGCGACCGTCTCCATGCCGCCGCTCGCGCCGAGGCCATGCCCGATGAGCGACTTCGTCGCGCTGATGGCCACTTCATAGGCGTGCTCGCCGAGTGCCGCCTTCACGGCGGCGGTCTCGGCCGTATCGCCGAGCGGCGTACTGGTGGCGTGCGCGTTCACGTAATCCACTTCGCCGGGGGCGATACCCGCGTCCTTCATCGCCAGCTTCATCGCGCGTGCGGCGCCTTCGCCGTCTTCCGGCGGCGCGGCCACGTGGAATGCGTCGTTCGTGCAGCCGAACCCGGCCACTTCGGCGTAAATGCGCGCGCCGCGGGCCAACGCGTGTTCTTCGCTCTCCAGCAGCAGCGCACCCGCGCCTTCGCAGGGCACGAAACCGTCGCGCGTCAGGTCGAACGGCCGGCTGGCGCCGGAGGGCGGGTCGTTCTGGGCGGTGAGCGCGCGCATCACCGAAAACCCGGCGAGGCCGAGCTCGCTGATGCCCGCTTCGCAGCCGCCCGTGAGCACGATTTCGGCGCGGCCGGAGCGGATGAGCATGCTCGCCTCGCCGATGCCCTGCGTGCCGGCCGCGCAGGCTGTCACGATGGTCCCGTTGTAGCCGCGCAGGTTGTACTGCAGCGCCACCTGGGCGGCCGCCATGTTCCCCAGGCTGCGCGCGAGGTAGAGCGGGTCCAGCTTCATGCCGCCCCGCTCCATGAGGATCTTCGCGCCCTCCTGGATGTCCGGGTAGCCGCCGCCGCCGTTGCCGATGAGCACGCCCACGCGGTCGCGGTCTTCCTTATCGAAATCGATGCCGGCGTCTTCGAACGCCTGGCCCGCCGCGGCCACCATGAACTGGGAGAAGCGCGCCATGCGGCGGGCGGCCTTGTGCTCGATGAACTTCTTCGGCTCCCACTCCTTCACTTCGCCCGCCACCTTGCAGGCGAACTGGCTCGTGTCCACGAGGGTCATGTAGTCGATGCCGGAGCGGCCGTTGACGAGACTGTCCCAGAACGACTCGACGCTCTGGCCGGCAGGCGTAATCGCCCCCATGCCAGTGACGACGACCCGGGTGCGCGCGCGAAGCGTTTCGTTCATGCGGTTAGGTTACAGGCGCCGCGACAACCGCAGAAGGTGAGCAGGAGACCGAAAGAGGTGAGCAGAAGACGGAAAGAAAGTGAGACGTGAGAACGAAAGAACCGAGCGCACCGCGCACCGACCAACGGCTACCCTTCGTTTCGCTGTCCCATTGTGGCCCCATCCGAAACCAGCCCGCACAACACCGCCGCGCAAAACGGGATGACCACCAGCATCGCAACGCCCGTCGCGCCGACACGCGCGAACGCCCAGAGCACCAGCGCCGTGATGACGGCCAGCGAGAGGGCGCCCACCTTCGCCCACGGCATGAAGAAGAACCCGGCGGAAATGAGGATTGCCAGCAAGCTGAACATCACGAGGAGCGCACCGCTCCCCGCGAGCGAACCGGAAGTGCTCGAGACCGCCGCCAGCACCCCGCCGAACAAGAGCATCAGCACGCCGAAGACGAAGGTCACGCCGCCCGCGCCCACGCCGATCACCCCCGCGGCAAGCCGAAGCCCGGCTGTTCGAGCCATGCCGGCACAGTCTCGCCGGCCCGAGCTATGTGCAACTCACTCCGTCATTGGCCGACGTCGATGACCAGCCGCGGCGGGTTGTTCAACGTGGAGACCTTGAACGGCTTCTGCGCCGAGAGCGCCACCGCGTACGTCACGTCGGCTTCGAAGTCACACGTCCCGAACGCGCGCTTAATGGTGGAGAGCCCGGCATTGAGGTCGCGCGGGATGGTTGGGGCGCCGTTCTCCGTGTGTGCGTTGGCGGGCTGGATCTTCACGGTCAGCAGGGCCGCCGGGGCTGTCCCGCCACCGATGAACGCGGTCAGGTCCTGGCCGCTGCCGCACGCAACCGCCTTCGTGTCGTACTGGACGGAGTAGCCAGGCACCTTGTCGCCACTGAACTCGAAGACCAGCCGGTCGAAGCCGTCCTGCGCGGCCGCGCGCATCGCCTGGACGATGGGCGCCGTGAGCCCCGCGGGCGCGGTGGCGGTGACCGGCGCGGTGCCGCCGCTGAACGGCCCGGCGGTCACGCTCGCCTCCGGCGTGGCCGTGCCTTCTGACGTGGGCGAAGGCTGGACGGCCGTGCCGTTCGTCGTTGTCTGGGAGCTGCTCGCGGTCGGAGTTGCATCATCGTCGTCACCGTTGCAGGCGACCAGGAACATGGCGGGGAGGAGTGCGGCCAGGGCCACGAAGGTCCGGAGTGTCATACAGACAGGATGCGCCATCGCGGTTTAGGAAGCAGGAAGAACCACTCTCTCCCAAGCATTCGCCCAGGCGCGACCGTAGGAGGGGAGCGCTCAACTCGTCCCGCATCCGAAGCGCTCGAATGGCAAAACCTCCCCGGGAGAGAGGGAACCCGGGGAGGTTCTGCCGCGTGCCGGGGGGAGATCCGGACTTAATGGCCGCCGTGGGCTGGCACGGCGGCGCTGGAAACGGCGAGCTGCTCACGCCGTTTCGCCACGATCAGGGAGGCGGTAATCGCCACCGCGAGAATCGAAGCGATGACCGCGAGACTGGCGATGGCCGGCACCTTGTAGAAGTCGATCACCAGCATCTTCGCGCCCACGAACACCAGGATCGCGGCCAGCGCCGGCTTCAGGTACGCCAGCCCCGAGAGGTACCCGGCGAGCACGAAGTAAAGCGAGCGCAGGCCGAGTATCGCGAAGATGTTCGACGTGAAGACGATGAACGGGTCATCGGTGATCGCGTAGATAGCCGGGATGGAATCGACAGCGAAGACCAGGTCCGTGCTTTCGATGAGCAACAGCACCAGGAAGAGCGGCGTGGCGAAGAGCAGCCCGTTGCGGCGGACGAAGAAGCGCTGGCCTTCGTAGCCCTCCGTCGTGCGAAAGAGGCGCCGCGCCAGCCGGATCACCCGGTTCTGCTGGAGGTCAGGCGTGTGCTCCTGTTCGCGCAGGAACTTGATCCCGGTGTAGATGAGGAACGCGCCGAACACGTAAATGACGAAATGCAGCGTGCCCAGGAGCACACCCGCGGCCGCGATGAGCACCGCGCGCATCACCAGCGCCCCCACGATGCCCCAGAAGAGCACCCGGTGCTGATAAAGCGCGGGCACCTGGAAGGCCGAGAAGATCAGCAGGATGACGAACACGTTGTCGATGCTGAGGGTCTTTTCCACCAGGTAGCCGGTGGTCCATTCGAGACCGGCTTGCGGGCCGCGTAACAGGTAGACACCAGCATTGAAGACGATGGCGAGGCCAATCCAGGCCGCGCTCCAGGCGAGCGCCTCCCGCCGGTGGACTTCATGGGCGTTGCGATGAAAGACACCGAGGTCGAGCGCGAGCATGCCGGCGATGAATGCCAGGAAGATCGCCCAGGGCAGAAGAGCGACGAGCAACAAGGACTCCAGGGGGTTGCGAACAAAGAAGGGGCGCTCCGGGAGGCGAGGCAGTGGTCAGCCGCCCGGCCCCCCGGAGCAACAGGGAAGGAGCAAGCCTCTCGGGAAGGCTTAGTCCCAGCTGTAATCGGCGTCCCGGCGTTTCTTCCGGTCGCCGTCGCGGTGGTCGTAGTCGTCCTCGTCGCGGGCGTTGGCCATCCAGCGCTGGAAGAAGCCGCGCACGCCTTTGCGGCGCGGCGGCTCCTCGCCGTTGCTGTTGGCGCGGCGGCGCTCGTTGTCGGGGCCGTCGTTATCGAAGAGCTCGAAGAGATCCATTGGGCGAAACCTCCTTGTGCGGTCCTGGCATCGAGCACGCCTGGCCGCATCCACATGTGGATGAGCCAGGGTCTCACCAGGCGAGAGGCTCGCCCGCATGGCCGGCGCCGGAGCGCGTACTGACGGCCATGCGACTGCGCCGGGAGTGTGGCGCGGTGGTTACTCCCCCTAGACACGAAGATCATAGTGGATGCGCGTTACGTGTATCAAGCGGCCCCGTAAGTAGGCCTTCACCCTCCACCCCGGTGTCAGTTCTTAGAACTTTGAACTCAGCCCCACGCAGTCCTCAGTCCTTTGCACTTTCAACTCGCCTTCGGGTTTCTCCCAAGAGACACCAGCCTCTGCCGCGCGCACTATCCATCCCGTCATGTTCGAATCCTCTCGCGCCGGCACCAATGACCCGTATACGCTGCCAAACGACGCCGCCACCCGGCGCATGGCCATCAGCACGCTGGCCTACCGCGCCATCGCGCAGAAGCGGGAGGTCCAGCTCAACGACGTGCTGGGAGAAGACGGCGCCACACTGCTCTCGGACATGATGGCCACGGTGGCCAACGAGACGAGCACGCAGCTGATGCTCACCGAGCACTTGCTCAGCCGCGGCTGGGCCTGGGAGCGAATCCTCGCGGCCGTCTGGTACAACGAGGACTACCTGCGCGGCGCCGCCGTCTCCGAATAGC
>CAYTBM010000259.1:0-4617 GCA_964436025.1 uncultured Anaerolineaceae bacterium | reverse complement strand
ACCACGGCAAGCAGACCGGCCGCGGCGTGCTGCTCGCGAGCTACACCTGGTCCGAAGACGCGCAGCGCTGGGGCTCGCTTTCCGCGAACGACCGAATCAGCCAGGCAATCGAGAACGTGGCGGTGATCCATCCCGAAATCCGCGAGACCTTCGAAGTGGGCGCGAGCAAGATGTGGCACGACGACGAGTTCGCGGGCGGCGCGTACGCGCTCTTCGACCCCGGCCAGCAGACGCACCTGTTCTCGCACATCATCTCGCCGGAAGGCCGGTTGTTCTTCGCAGGCGAACACGCGTCGCTCGCGCACGGCTGGATCCAGGGGGCGATTGAGAGCGGCCTGCGCGCGGTGATCGAGGTCACGCGCTAGCGCCAATCCGAGTAGCGGCCCGCTTACCGCCCACGTCTCACGCTCCCCCCGCTCGATCCCGTACAGTTCGCGCGGTCAAGCCGGAGGGAGCTATGAGCTACGAACAGATCCTCAGCGAAGTGCACGGCCGCGTCGGAGTCATCCGTCTCAACCGCCCGGAAAAGCTGAACGCGTACACGCAGCAGATGGCGGGCGAAATCCTGGACCAGGTCGACCGTTGGAACGGCGATGCCGGCATCGGCGCGATCATGGTGACGGGCGAAGGACGGGCGTTCTGCGCCGGCGCCGACCTCGGCGGGTTCGCCAACCGCGCGAGGGAGAACGCCCGGGGAGCGGGCGAACCGCTCCGCCGCGGCGGCGCGGGCTTCACCCACGCCATTCGTGCGGCGAAGCCTACCATCGCCGCGGTCAACGGTTATGCGGTGGGGGTGGGCCTGACCATGATCTTGCCGTTCGACGTGCGCATCGCCTCCACGCGCGCCCAGTTCAGCATCCGCTTTGTGAAAATGGGCCTGATGCCGGAACTGGGTTCCACACGGCTCCTCGCGCAAATCGTGGGACTCGGGAATTCGACCGACATGTGCCTGACGGGCCGCATGGTGCCGGCCGACGAAGCCTTGCGAATGGGGCTCGTATCAGCGGTGGCCGAGCCCGAGGACCTGTTCGCAACGGCCCTCGCGAAGGCCGCTGAAATCGCCGATAACCCGACACGAGCCGTGATGATGATCAAGGAACTGCTCGCGAAAAACCCTATGGACCCGGACCTCGAAGCGGTGATGGAACGGGAGGGATTGCGTGACCAGATTGCGCGCAGGTTGCCTGACCACACGGAGGCGGTCACCGCGTTTATGGAGAAGCGCCAGCCGCACTTCAACCAGTAAGGCGGCCCGCGCTGGTCAGCGCTTGGTTGCCTCGCGCAGCCAGGCGATGTGCGCGCTCTCTTCCAAAGCGGTGATCCAGTGGAGCGCCTCCCAGGGCGTTTGGCCGCGCGCGTAGGCGCCGTGCCCCTGCAGCACCGCCACGAGCCGCGTCTGCAGCGCCGAGGCAATCTGGGCCACCTGGTTCGGGCCCTGCGCGATGACAGGGACGTCCTCCAGGAAGTGCTGGCCCTCGAAGTCCGGCGGCACGAACCTGTTGGTTTCGAACGTCATGGCGACGGCGTGGTGAGGGTGGGCATGGACCACCGCGCCGGCTCCGCCGAGCGCGTAGATCGCGCTGTGGAGGGTCGTATCGCTCGACGGTGGAGGGCCTTCGTAGCCGCCGTCCGGGCGCACGAAGGAGATATGCCGTTCGCGGAGCCGCCCGAGCATCGTGCCCGTGCCGGTAATCCACATTTCGTGGCCCACGCGGACTGAAAGGTTCCCACCGTGCGACGAGACCAGTCCCAGCTGGTAGAGGTCTTTGCCGACCTCGGCGAACGTCCCCATGAGCTCCGGCGGGATGACAGCCACAGCGCACTCCTTGGGCCAGATACTCGCGCGCGGCGCCGGTGTGATGCAACGCCTTTGGAACCGCGACCGGCAGGGAACGGCTCCGGTCCTGGCGAGGCAGCAACGCGGTAGCGATTACCGGAGCCATTCTGCGCGCTGCGATCGCTGCCGCGCTGCTAAGTCGCTCACTCGGCGATCCGCTCCCTGCCGGTGAGGGTTCCATTCCTCCTACCGCCCGTGGCGGCCACCGGGAGTGCGGTCCTTTTCGAGCACGCGAAAGATCGTGCGCCGAGACAGGCCGAACGTCCGCGCGAGGTCGTCGATCGTGGCGCCGTAGCGCTTGGAGGCGGCGATGATGCTGGCATCGCGGCCCAGGCGCAGCATGGCGGTGGCGCCGCCGTTCACTTCGTACCGGCACTGGGGCAATGGGCAGTTCAGGCAGGACGGATAGAGGTCGCAGCCGCTGTCTGCGTAATCGACGTATTCCGGCAGGGCATCGCTGCGGGCCGGGAGTTGAAGCACCTCTTGCATGGCGTACCTCCGATCACGCTGTGTGGTGGAGGCGCATTAGAACATACGTTCTAATTGTGGCTCAAGCCTCTTTTCAGGCCTTTTGCGAAGTCGTCACGGGTTGGCAGCAAATCTTCACACCGTGGGCCAGCGGTGCCTTGGCGCTCACCGGGGCCGTTCGCCAGCGTGGAAGCATGAGCAAAGAAGACACCGTTGACGGCAGCGACGCCTGCCCCGAAGACCAGCTGCGCGTGGCGGACGCTATCGCCCGCGACGACCTTCGCGGGATCGCCTGGTCATGGCTGGCCGCACTCTCCCGCCGCCTGGAGGCCACCGATGCGAACCGTGCCGTGGGCTGGGCGAGGCTAATCCAACGGCTCGGCGCAGAGGCCGGCGATTCGGAGGAAGGGCTGCTCGAATCGTCAGTCCTCGGCGGCGTGATGCACGGCTTCGCACCACGGACCCAAGAACAATGGCAGTTCGCGCGCAAGACTTTCGACCCCCAGACCTACGCCGACATCCGGACGTGGGCGGGCATGCCGCCAGAAGACCCGGCGGACGATGAACCTCGAGCCCCAACCGGCGCTGCGACCTAGCACGAGGTGTTCCCTGGCGCCCTTCGACGCCGTTGGTGGTCCTCGTCGGTCAGTTCAGCGCTATGGATGTCACGTCCTTGAGCCACTGCTCTTTGGGGATGGTCGAGCTGAACAACGCCACGTGGCCGGAGTCGTCGACGACGAAGACCGTGGAACCGCTGATATCGGCCACCGGGAATCTCACGGCGCCGAGGCGAAGGTTATCGATGCGCGTGCCCTGGATTGTCGCTGTGGCGGCCGAGCCAGCGGCGGCTTTCTCCACAAGCGCGGCGAGGCTGACGCCCTCGTAGTCCTTACCTCCGGCGCTCACCTTCGCCTTCGGCAGGCCGCCAAAGTCCGCCTTCGTCGGCGCGTACACCTTGCCGCCAAAAGCTACCTGGAGAACAGGCAGGGTATCGGGGATGGGCGTCGGAGTGGGGAGCTGCTGATCAGGCACCTGCGGCTGTTCGTTGACGTTCGGGGCCTGCGTTTCCTGGGCCGCGGTCGTCTGTCGCGCATCATCCTTCTTCTCTCCGTCTCCACAGGCGGTGGTCAGCGCGAGCAGGGCGAAGGGCATGGCGGCAAGGGCGAGTCGTCGCATTACGTTCTCCATTGGGTGTCGAGGGGGCGAACTCCGAGGGTAGGCAGCGGCCCGGCTGGAGGCAACGCGCGGGTTAATCAGTGGTTCAGGGCGCCTGCGTGCCCGGAGGAGTCGCTGTCTCGCTCTCGACCGGCTGGACGGTGCTCGTCGCCGTCGGGTCAGGCGTCGCGCTCTCCGTTGGCGACGGTGTGGCGGTCGGGTCGGGCGTCGCGGATTCGGTCGGCGAAGGAGACGCCGATGCGGTGGGCACCGGGGTCGTACTCGGGCTCGCGCTGGCCGTCGCGCTCGCGGTCGAAGTGGCCGGCGTCGTGGCTGTCGAAGTCGCCGTCGCGGTGGGCGTCGGGATCTCGTGCGGGCCGCTGGCTCCGAGCGTCTCGATGTCATCGAACCCGGCGGCGGTGGCGTCGACCGTTTCCTGGGGAAGGGTTGCCTGCTTTTGGGCGATGTCGGCGACGACGGACTTGCCCTGGCGGCCGAGGCCTTCCAGGCGGGCGCGCTGCATTTCGTCGAGGTCCTTCTGTTGAGCCGTCGCCTTCAGCTCGTCGATGTCGCGCTGGATGCGTTCCAGCTGGCCCTGGGAGACATCGCCACGGGAGCTGAGTTTCTGCAGTTCGTAGACGCGGTTTTCGACCTGGTGGAGCTGGACATCGACGCGGCCATCGCCGCGGGAGAGGGTGTATTCGAGCCGTTCGTTGGCGAGCTTGAAGGTGTAGTTCCAATCGCCGGGGACGGAGCTGCCGGCCGTGATGAAGCCGAGGGCGAGGACGCCGACTGCGGCCGCCACGCCGGCAACCGACATGCTCGCGACGGCCGTGCGCACCGGCGAGTACGTGGGCGCCGGCATGACGACCGGCAGCAGCGGCTTCGGCTCCCGGGCGGCGCCCAGGAATTGGGATTTCAGGGAGGCTTCGAAGTAGTAACTCGGTTGTTCGGCGGCGAACGTCTCGGCGATGCCGCTCGTGACGCTGAGCATTGGCGCGAGCCACTCGGCATCGTCCGGGAAGAGACCGAGGACGAAGTCGAGGTCCAGCCCGTCATCGAGCAACGACTGGGCTTCGGCCAGCAGTTCGGCCTCGGCGCTTGCTTTGCGTTCGAACAAATGGCGGATCACTACTGACGCACCATTCCCTGGAGTT
>CAYTBM010000258.1:0-4632 GCA_964436025.1 uncultured Anaerolineaceae bacterium | reverse complement strand
ATCGACCGCAATTCCGCGGAACCTGACCTCTTCCGGGACTTCGGCCCGGTGACGTTCCTCTCTTCAGCGCTGATGCTGCTGGCCGGGACGATGGGCATCTCGGCCTGGCGGAAAGACGGCTCGCGCGCCATCTACCGCGACCTCTGGGGCGCCTGGGGCCTCGCTTTCGTCATCCTCGCCTTCGATGCGACGCCGGATATCCACGGCAAGCTTGGCGGCCTTGTGGCGGCGACCACTCCCTTCGACCACCCGTTCGGGTTCCATCGTCCCAGCGACTTCATCGTCGCGGTGTACGGGCTCACGGGCATGGCCGTCTCGGCGCTGCTCTGGCGCCAGGTGTTCGAACATCCGAAGGCGATCCTCTACTTCTTCGGCGCGGCGCCGTTCGCCGTCGTCACCGTCGCTATCGATGGCTTCGCAGCCCACGCCTGGACCATCACGCTGGTGGAAGAGGGCGCCGAGTTGATGGCCCTCGCCTTCTTCGTCGGTGGGTTCGCCCAACGCTACCGCGAGTCGGTGGAAACGCCCGCCCCGGCGGCTGAGGTCATCGACCTCGCGCCGCTTCGTCTCCAAACGGCCGCCTGAGCCTCCCCGGGCAGTCGGCCTCCCTTTCCGGTGCAGGCGGTGGAATCTCCGGCCACCGTCTGCACCGTTTTCGCGTCCCCGTCACCTTCGGCCCGGGCCGCGCCATATCACTGACAGCAGTCCACACGAGGGTCAGCATGTTCCGCATCTTCCCGTTCCCCAGGTTCCGCAACCGGCGCGTGGCGCGCCGCCGCCAGCGCCGCTTCTTCCGTCGCGCACTCTGAGCCGGCAGCACCGGCCCGAGGCAGCCGATTCCAACTCAACTGGTCGGCGACAGGTCCTTCAGGAAGTCCAGCAACAACGCGTTCACCTCGGCCGGCCGCTCCTGCTGTGTCCAGTGCGAACAATCCTCGATGTGCTCCATCCGGACGCCCGGGATGAGCATCGGCATTGCCGCGGCCATCGCCGGCTTGAGGATCGTGTCCTTGCCCGCCGTCACCATCATCGACTTGATGGCCAGGGTGTTTGCCGTTGGCCCGCCCACTTCGTCTGCGTTGAAGTCCGCCCCGCGGTACCAGTTCAGCCCACCCGTGAACCCGGTCCGTTCGAAGGTCGACGTGTAAACGTCGAGTTCCTCCTCCGTCAGGAACGTGTCGGTGTGCTCGATCCTGGCGATGACGCCGCTGCCGTCGCCGCCGACCTTCATGAACGTCGTAAAGTCCTCGGCGCGGGTGTAGGGCAGGAAGATCTTCTTGAAAGTGGTGCGCACGTCGGCTTCGAGTTCGGCCTCGGCAACACCGGTCTTCAAGAAATAGCGCATGTAGAACGTGTCGTCCGTGAGGCCGTGGAAGTCGCGCAGGTTTTCCGTGACCCGTCCGCCGCCGGCGCCGCCAAACGGCGTGTTGAGGCCGACCAGCCGCTCCACACGCTCCGGGTAGCGCAGGCCCATCTGCCAGAGCACGGCTCCGCCCCAGTCGTGCCCGACGAAGACTGCCTTTTCGATGCCCAGGGCGTCCAGCAGGCCGGCCATGTCCGCGGTCAAGATCTTCATCGTGTACTGGTGCGGGTCCTTCGGGGCATCCGTGCCTCCGTAGCCGCGCATGTCGGGCGCGATCGCCCGGAACCCGGCGTCACTGAGCGCCGCGATCTGGTGGCGCCACGAATACCAGAGCTCGGGGAAACCGTGGATGAACACCACCGGGAACCCCTTGCCCGCCTCCGCGACGTGCATGCTGATCCCGTTGGCGGTGACCTGGTGGTGGCGGATGTCGGCCATGGCAAGGCTCCTGGGTTGGAAGTCGAAGGGTCCGAGGGCTGAGCTGGGAATTCTAGCGCGGGAAGCCTCGCCAACGGCGAGACGCCACTCAGTCCTCAGTCCTTTGCACTTCCAGCCTGGCTGTTACGCTGTTGCCCGTGAGTGCTTACCAGACCGAGG
This sequence comes from uncultured Anaerolineaceae bacterium, assembly GCA_964436025.1. Classification (GTDB taxonomy): domain Bacteria; phylum Chloroflexota; class Dehalococcoidia; order Tepidiformales; family Tepidiformaceae; genus Amarobacter. The sequence goes on along the minus strand of CAYTBM010000258.1, from coordinate 2,672 downwards.
ACCTGGACCTGCTCGAAAAGACCGTCCTTGGCGTCCTCTCCGTCGGGCTGCCGCCCTCGAAATCGGCCGGGAGCGACACCTTCAGGGTTGATCACGTCTGCGCGGTCGTCGCGGCGCTCCAGGAGACCGAGGACCGCGAGGCCTACCTCGGCCCGGACAACCTCCACGTCATCCCGGAGTTCCGCAGCCGGTTGCGCGCGGCAATCGAATCACTGGAGGCGAAGGGGCTCGTCACGTCGAACACGGCGCCCGGCATGCCGGCCGCTGCCGGCGGTTACGAAGAAGGCCTCGTCCTCGACCTCGTGGACCCGGACGAACATCCCACGCTGCTCGACCGCTACCTGTCGCAGCTTTGCATGGAGGAGCTGTTCAACGTGCCCGCGGTCTATCCCTACCTGATCGAACGGTACGCGGCCAGCGGCGAAGTCTGGCGCCGCCTGCGCGACGGCGGGTACGCCCGCGACTGACCGCAATCCCTCCGTGGTCCGCACATAGTGCCTCCACATTTCCCTCCGACGATGTCCGCGACATTCATCGAAGGAGGCAGCCATGCTGCTCAGAATCGCAATCGTCCTTCTCGCCCTCGGAGCCATCGTCGGCATCGGGAGCGCCATCGCCTGGCATTACGATGACGACCACGACCGGACCGTGGAATACCGCCTGGTGAACCAGGACGGCTCGCCCGCGGGTAACAACGGCGGCTCAGTGGTGGTCGTCCGCGACGACCACTGGCGGGGCCGCCCGTTCTTTCCCGCGTTTCCGCTGCTCATCGTGGGCGGGGTCGTGTTGACCATCGCGCTGGTTTCGCGCAACCGCCACGGCGGATGGGGCGGCCCGCACAGCCGCTTCGACGACTGGCACCGCGACGCCCACCGCAACGACACGCCGCCGCCGGCCAACCCGGCGCAATAACCAACGATCGCCCGGTGGTCGAGCGGCCACCGGGCTACGATGTTCGCGGGAGTAATCAATGCCACGCATCCTTGTGGCCGAAGATGAGCCGAAGATTAGCGCGCTCGTGCGGGACTATCTCACGAACGCCGGCTTCGAAGTCACCGTTGTCGCGGACGGCGATGCCGCGCTGCGGGAAGCCCGGCAGGGGCCAGACCTGGTGGTGCTGGACCTCGGCCTCCCGAAGCGGGACGGGCTCGACGTGATCCGCGAGCTGCGGCGCACCTCCAACGTGCCCGTGGTGATCCTCACCGCGCGCGGCGAGGAGTCGGACCGCGTGGCGGGCCTGGAAATGGGCACCGACGATTACGTGGTCAAACCGTTTAGCCCGCGGGAACTGGTGGCGCGCGTGCGTGCCGTGCTGCGTCGCGCCGAGCTTGCTTCGGCGCCTGCGGAGGTGATCCGCGCCGGCGACGTGGAAGTCGACGTGTCGCGCCTTCGGGTCACCGTGGGCCGGCAGCCGGTGGACATGACCGCGTCGGAGATCCAGTTGCTGGCGCAGCTTGCGCGGCAGCCCGGGCGGGTGTTCACGCGCGGCCAGCTGCTCGACCTCCTGCACGGCATCGCCTTCGAGTCGTATGAGCGCGCGATCGACTCCCACATCAAGAACATCCGCAAAAAGATCGAGCCAGACCCCTCTCACCCGAAGTACATCCAGACGGTGTACGGGCTGGGCTACCGGTTCGCGGAGCAACCCGAGGGCCGCCGGTGACGGCCGCCCCGCCACAGTCCCGCCCGCCGTGGTGGCCGGATAGCGAGCCCTGGCCGCCGCGCGGGCGGCGCTTCCGGCGGGCGAACTACGGGCGGCGCATCCTGTTCGCGCTCCTCGCGTTGATGCTCGCCGTCGCCGTCCTGGGAGCGGTTTCGGCCATCGTCTTCGCGAACCACGACGGCGGCTGGCAGCGCGGCGATGGGCGGCCGTGGCCGTTCGGCGGCTTCTTCGTCCTCCTCTTCCTCGGCTTCCTCTTCTTCGTGGTCACGCGGGCCGCCCGGCGCTTCACCGGGCCGATGGACAACGTCGCGGCGGGCCTGGACCAGCTCGCAACCGGCGATTACTCGGCCCGCGTAGAGGCGAACGGCCCACCGCCAATGCGCAGCCTCGCCGAGTCCTTCAACGTCACCGCCGCCCGGCTCCAGGGCGCCGAAGAACAGCGCCGGGGCCTCGTCGCGGACATCGCTCACGAAGTGCGCAACCCGCTCGCGGTGATCCGCGGCAACGTCGAAGGCATGCTCGACGGGGTTTATCCGGCCGACCGTGCCCGGCTCGGCAGCGTGCTGGAAGAAGTGAACGTGATCGCGCGCCTGGTCGACGACCTCAGCACGCTCTCTTCGGCCGAGGCGGGAGTCTTGCCGCTGCACCGCGAGAGCACCGGCCTCCTCTCGCTGCTCGAGGACGTGGCCGGGGCGTTCCGCGCGCAGGCCGCCCGCAAGGACCAGACGATCACGGTGAGCGGCGACGCCGTGACCGCGGAGGTCGACCCGATGCGGGTCCGGCAGGTGCTGGAGAACCTGGTGGCAAACGCCCTCCGCCATTCGCCGGAGGGCGGGGCGATCAGCCTGTCGCTCACGGCTACGGCGCGCGAGGCCGCCATCTCCGTGGCCGACACCGGCCCGGGCATCCCGCCCGGCGAGCTGGAGCACGTGTTCGAGCGCTACCGGAAGTCGCCCGATTCCAGCGGCAGCGGGCTGGGGCTCGCAATCGCGCGCAGGCTGGTGGAAGC
>CAYTBM010000257.1:0-4664 GCA_964436025.1 uncultured Anaerolineaceae bacterium | reverse complement strand
ATGGTGATGGACCTGGAGAAGTGCAACGGCTGCCTCCAGTGCATCGCCACGTGCAAGAAGGAACACGGTCTGCCCGACGGGGTGTTCTGGATTTACGTGATGGCGTTCAAGGAGCCGGACCGCCCGGACACCAACTTGCTGGTCCGGACTTGTCAGCACTGTTCGAACGCGCCTTGCGTGAAGGTCTGCCCGACCGGAGCGCGTCATCGACGCGGGGACGGCATTGTGCTCACGGACTACGACGTGTGCTTCGGCTGCCGGTACTGCCAGGTCGCGTGCCCGTACGGGGTGAACTACTTCGGCTGGTCAGACCCGGACACAAAGTTCACCGGCGAGCGGAAGGATGCGCGCGGCGTGAAAGTCGACGGCGCACCGCCGCGGGGCATGATGGGAAAGTGTGTGTTTGACCCGCTGCGCCAGGACGACCCGAAGCAGCGCGGGACGACGCACTGCGAGCTCGCGTGCACGTCGAGCGTGATTCACTTCGGTGACCTGAACGACCCGGAGAGCGAGCCGAACCAGTACCTCCGCAAGCGGGTGGAAGAGTCAGGCGGGAAACTTTCGACGTTCCATCTGCTGGACGACCTGGGGACGAGACCCAACGTGCTGTACATCGGCCACCAGCCGTCACGTCACGCGGAGGCCGCCGAACCGCCAGTCCGCTACGAGGACTGGGGTTTCGTGGAAGAACGCCGGGTTGTGCTTGAAGGCCCGGAACCGTGGTTCAAGCGGGTATTCACGAGGTAAGGCGATGAAACGCGACACGCGCACCGAAACTATCCTTCGCCCACTCGCGGGCCCTCCCAGCCGGCGGTACTACGTGCTGCTGGGACTCAGCCTCCTTGGGCTTGCGTGGTACGCCCAGGCGTACGTCTTCCAGTTGCAGCACGGCATGATCGTGCTGGGCATCGGCGACTGGGGCAGCGGCGGCGGCATCCCCTGGGGGCTGTACGTCGGCTCGTTCATCTGGTGGGTGGGCATTGCACACGGAGGCATCATCGTCTCGGCCGCGGTGCGGCTGTTCAATCTCTCGACCTATAAACCGGTGGCGCGAATCGCCGAGTTGCTCACGCTGATCGCGCTATCGGTGGCGGCGTTCTACATCATCGTGCACCTCGGCCGGCCAGACAGGGTGGTCTCGAGCATGCTGCCTCGCTGGCATCAGCGCATCGCGACTTCGCCGCTGGCCTGGGACGTGACGGTCATCACGCTGTACTTCGTCCTCACGGCTACCTATCTCACGCTCACCATTCGCGCCGACATCCACGCGGTGAAGGACCGGCTGCCGAAGATCTGCGGACCGCTGTATGCGTTGCTGCTCATCGGCTACGACGAATCGGAGCACGAGAAGGTCGAACGAATGGCCTGGTGGCTGGCGCTGGCCGTCATCATCCTTGCCCCGCTGTTCCTTCACGGCGGCGTGATCCCCTGGCTGTTCGCACTGTTGCCGGGGCAGCCGGCCTGGTTCGGCGCGGCACAGGGCCCGCAGTTCCTGACCATCGCCCTGAGCTCGGCGCTGGGATCCGTCATCGTTGTCGCCTACATCTTCCGGCGCGTCTACGGCTGGGAAGACCTGCTGGACGACAGCATCTTCTCCGGGCTGTCTCGCTGGCTTTCGCTGTTCGCGCTGCTGTTCCTCTGGCTGCAGCTGCAGAAGATCATCACGGGCATCAGCATCGCGCCGGAATCGGTCTACGGCGCCACGCGGGCCACAATCCACGAGCCGCTCTACTGGCTCGCCATCATTATGGTCTCGACGGCGCTGGCCTGGTTCGGGCTGCAGATGCTGAAGCCCGAGTGGTTCTCGGTGGAACGGACCGTTGCGGCGGCCACGCTCCCGGTGATGGCAACGCTGATCGAGAAGTTCCTGTTCGTCATCGAAGGGCTGATGCACCCGGTCTTTTCTCTCTATCGGGGCGTGCCTGGTTTCTACACGCCTTCCTGGATTGAGCTGTCCTCGGTCGTGGGGGCGTTCTCGACCGTGACGCTGTTCTTCCTGCTGGTGAGCAGGGTTATCCCGCTGGTCGAGGTGGAGGCACACCATGAGTCTTAATACCGGAACAATCCTGATCTTTGGGGTCGTGCTGCTGCCGGTGTACATCATGCTCATCGGCTGGTTTGCCGGGGAGCCGCGGCAACTGAAGACTCCCCTCCTCGGCGTCGGGATCCTGGTCTCGGTGACCGTTGGCCTGTGGGGTGGCCTGGCCGTCTTCGCGGCGCTCCTGGGGTTGGTGTTCTTCAGGTAACTCCTGCGCCACGAACCTGGCTCTGCGTACTGCGCGAAACCAGGTGAAGGTGGCGGCCGAGGACACTCGAAACGCGATCCTTATTGCATACGCGGACGGCCGCCCCTCAGGGGCGGCCGTCGTTCTGTCCAGAGTATTGGCACGGCGCGTCAGACAGGCGTTGGCAGCTTCTTGCGCCCGTAGTAGGGGAGTTCGACTTCGCCGTCAGGCAGCGTGCCTTTCGCCATCGCGACCGAGGTCATGTGTGGCTGATTGGGGTCGGTGAGCACGTTGATGCAGGCGGTTTTACCGGAGGCGAGGGCGCGCTTCAGCGCCGGACCAATCTCTGAGGCTGTGGTGACGAACTCGGCATGAGCGCCAAAGCCTTCGGCCACGAGATCGTAGCGGGTGGCGCCAAGCTCCGCGCCGACGACGCGCCCAGCGCCGTAACGAGTGCGCTGGCCGTGACGGATCATGCCCCAGCCCTGATCGTTGTTAATGACGACAACGATCGGGAGGTTGTGGCGGACGGCGGTGTCGAATTCGGCGATGTTGAGCCCGGCGGAGCCGTCGCCGAGGATGGCGATGACGCGCTTTTCAGGGTGGGCAACCTTCGCGGCGATGGCGAAGGGGATGCCCGTTCCCAGGCAGCCGAGGTAGCCATGGGAGAGCCATGCACCACCATCGAGGACGATCGCCTGTTCGGCCATCCAGATTGATGTTTCGCCGCCGTCGGCCACGATGACGCCATCGCCGGCCAGTGTGTCAGCGATGACCCTGGCCAGGCGCGACTGGTGAATCGGTTCGTCACGTGCGGCGGCTTCGTCATGCATCGCGCGCATGGCTTTTTTACTCGCTTCGAGGCCGGCGAGCCACGGTTTGTGTTCGGAGAATGTTCGGCCGCGGGCGCGGTCCATCATTGCGCGCAATGTCTCCCGGACATCACCGTTGAGCGCCAGGTCGACATCGCGGGCGCGGCCGATTTCTTCCGGCTCTACGTCAACCTGGATGAGTGTGGCGGCCGGCGGGATCAATGAGCGTGCGCCGGTGCCGGTGTTCATTCCGACGCGGGCGCCGAGGAGCATGACGACATCCGGCGGGCCGCCCGCGGCCTGGGCCGCGAGTGGCGAGGACGCCAGAGCGAAGTTGCCATAACCGAGCTGACTCCACTCGGGCACCATGCCGCGAGCCTTCGCGTTCGCGAAGACAGGGGTGCAGGTGAGTGCGGCGAACTGGCGCAGTTCTTCCTGTGCGCCCGAAAACCAGGCGCCGCCCCCAGCGAAGATGGCGGGCCGTTGGGCGCGCTCGAGGAGATCGAGCGCGGCTTCCAGGCTCTCTACCGGGGGTACGCTCCGGCGTTCGGGCTCGTGACGGCGCAGGTTCGGGATGGACCCTTCGGCCACCGGCGTGAAGAGCACGTCGATTGGGATGTCCAGGAAGACCGGCCCGGGCCTACCCGATGTGGCGTGGCGCCAGGCCATCACCAGGTACTCGGCGATACGCTCGGGCTGGAGGACCGTGCGCGCGAACTTGGTAATGGGCGCCACGAGACCAATCTGGTCCATGCCCTGGAGGGGCATACGGTCGTCGTCGCGGATAGGGCTGCGTCCGGCGATGCAAATCAGCGGGACGGCGTCCATGTAGGCGTTCGCGATGCCGGTTACGGCGTTCGTGACGCCAGGGCCCGCCGTAACGATGGCGACCCCTGGCTTACCAGTGGCGCGCGCATACCCGTCGGCCATATGGACAGCGGCCGCCTCGTGGCGGGTATCGATGATTCGGACGCCATGGTCCAGGCATGCCTGGAAAATCGGGTCGAGGTGGCCGCCGGAGAGGGCGAAGACTTCTCGCACTCCGTGATCAACGAGTGTCCGAACCAGCAGGTCACCAGGATCAATCGCGGGCATGCAACACCTCCGGGCATGGCAGGCGGCGCAGAGCTACTGATCTGGCGCGAGCGAGTGCCCTGTGGCGCGCGCGTCCATTCAGGGGCTTGTGGCCGCTCTTCCCGCGGCGTCCCTGCCTGCTACTCGGCCGGATGCTGTCTCCCGGGGTGTCGTGGGGGATGTGACAATTATCACGTCGGTTGGGCGAGGCTCTCGCCTCGCGCGAGTCAGCGTACGCGGCGTGTGCTGAGCGGCCGCGGGGAGGTGATTGGTAGGCCCGGAGAGATTCGAACTCTCGACCAATGGATTAAAAGTCCACTGCTCTACCGCTGAGCTACAGGCCCGAGAAACCATTGTGGCGAGTCCGGGTACGGCAGGGGGCTGCATGACGAAGGTGCTCCCGCCCGGAACAGCGTTCGGGCGGCCGCCCAGCTGTGAGCGGGGCGAGGGTGTTTCGCGGTCATGGCCACTGCTGAACCCAGTCGTACGCGGCTAGATTACCAGACATTGTTGACGGGGCACCTCGAGGCCATCAACCAAGCACCGGCGACCA
>CAYTBM010000256.1:0-4665 GCA_964436025.1 uncultured Anaerolineaceae bacterium | reverse complement strand
TGAATGCATCGGCGCTGAAGAACGCCATGTTAAGGAACCCGTTGCCGGCGATCGCCGCGGGAACGCCGCGGCGGGCGGAGAGCGTACCAGCGGGGAGCAGGCTCCGCAGGGCCGGGAAGCCACCGGCGGTGCCGAAAAGCACCATCGGGGCGCCGATCCACACGTTGCCGGTGGCCACGCCGCCGAGGGCGATTCCCCCACAGGCCGCCAGGCGGATAGCCTGCGGGATCCGTGTCGGCTGAGGATTGGGATCGTTCGGCGGGCCCAGTCGCCGAAGCTGCGGAAGCGTGAGCACCGCGGTCAGGCCCAGGAGCGGGACGATCATCAAGAAGGTGGCCCGCCAGCTCACCCATTCCGCCACCGCGCCGCCGATCGCCGGCCCCACAAACCCGGGCACCACCCAGGCCGAGGCCAGCATAGCCAGCATTCGTGGCCGCAGAGACTCCGGGTATCCCCGGCCGATAACGACGTACACCACTGCCGGAAGCGCGCCGCCGCCCAACCCCTGGATTACCCGCCCCAGTACGAGCACGTACATGGAAGGCGCCAATCCGGCGACCGTGAGCCCCACCGCGAACAAGACCATCCCGATGCCCAGGGGCCGGGCTGGACCGAAGCGGTCAGCCTGTTCGCCCGCGTACGCAATCCCGACGACGGTCGCGAGCATAAAGCCACTGAAGGCCCAGCCGTACAACTCCAGGTGGCCAAGATCCTCCTCGGCCTTCGGCATGACGGTACTGACGGCGAGCGCTTCGAAAGCGACGATCGTCACCGCCATCAACAGTCCGACGGTCAGGCCCGCGCGGTGGCCGCTAAAGACGCCCCCATCCTTGCTCTCCACCCTGCCATTGTGGCCGGTTCCTTCGGCGCCTGTCGCTCGGTCTTTCGTTGACCTCGGTCACGCCCCCGTAAGGCTATTCAGCGCGCGAGCTGCGCGGCGGGCAGCTCCTGTCCGAATGTTCACAAAACTGTGGCCCTGGCGGGCTGGTAATCCTCGCAGTTAGAACTATCTTGTGGATCCATCGGTGCGATGGGATGGGAGGGCACAGCGTGCGCATCGAAGTGATCGAGTTCGAGTTGCAGTGCGAAGTCCACGGCGCGCACCGGCTGCTGGTCCCGGTCGAGTTGCCGCGCCCGCGCGCATGCGTGCATTGCTTCCTTCCCGCCGAACGGCGAGAGATGCGCCGTTTCTTCCTTGACGGGCCGCTGCCCGCCGCCCTCGGCAACGAAGCCTGGGTGGGTTAACCCTTTCCCCCGGCCCCGTTTAGCAGCACGAATCCCGCTCGGGTGGTACTGTCCCGCTCGGAGGGCAGTCCATGTCGACAGCTGAGGTCTACCTTTTCGGGCACCTGCTTGGTGTCTTTTTCATGCTCGGAGCCGCCGGCCTGAGTACGGGGGCGGGCATCGCTCTCGCCCGCGCGACCAGCGCGCGGACGGTGGTCACGCTCACGAGCATGATCCGCTACTCAGAGCTGATTGGGACGTCCCTCGGCACCGTGCTGGTGCTCATCTTCGGGTTCGCCCTTGTCGCCAAGCGCGACTTCTCCATGGGCGACCCCTGGATCTCGGCCGCGTTCACGTTGCTCATCGTGGTCCTCGCCATCGACCACGGGTACCTGCTTCGCCAGAATCGCAAGGCGCACGCAATGGCCGAAGCGCTCGGCGAACGCCCGGTCAGCGACGAATTGCACACTCACCTGAACAATCCAATGACCACCGCCGCCGGCGTCCTCCTGGATATTTCGTTCCTCGTTTTCCTCTGGTTGATGATCGCCAAACCCGGCGCGTAAGGGCTCGCCGCAGGCGGCCCAGCGACGCATCGAACGCCGCGGCAGGAGCCGTTGGGTGAGCACGCCTCTCGTCGCGGGTTCCGTTGATGCCCGTCGACGACTGAAAAGCGGCTCCCACCTGGCACGAGCCGGGCTTTCCGCGCGTTCGCCACGCTCGGCCCGGAACTCCATTCGGCCAGAAGTTAAGCCGCCGACAAACTCAGGAATCTCTCAGCAATCCCCAATTCTTCGCTCATGAACGGGGTCGAAGATGACATCAGTCCGGCCCACAACCCGCAATTCGAACAACCGGCCGGATGGGAGAAGTCATGAACAAGAACAAGCTCATTTCACTCGGCGCCGGCGTGGCGGCCGTCGCGTCCATCGCGGGAGGGACCCTCTTCGCACTCAGTAGCAACAGCGGATCATCCTCGGCCCTCGGCCTCACCGACAGCGAACTTCAGACGATCGCGACCAATGTCGCGGCTACACCGCAGGAAGAGCGCGACGCCTACATCGCGAAGCTCGCCGCCAACCTCGGGGTCGATGTCCAGAAGCTGAAGGACGCGATCAACAAGACCAACGTCGAAGTCATCGATGAGAAGGTGGCCGACGGCACCATGACGCAGGAACGCGCCGACGCCATGAAGGAACGCATGCAGAACGGCGAAACCTTCTTCGGGATCGGCGGCGGACGCGGGGGTCGTGGCGATAAGGGCATGGGCGGGCCTGGCATGGGCATGAATGGCGCCGACCTCGCCGCCTTCCTGGGCATCGACGAAGCAACCCTTCGCACCGAACTGCAGACCAAGTCGCTCGCGACGGTCGCCAGCGACCACGGCAAGGGCCGCGACCAGCTCAAGGCGTTCCTCACCGACAGCGTCAAGACAGCACTCGCCCAGGCTGTGACCGACGGGCGGATCACCCAGGCCCAGGCTGACGAGCGGCTGAGCCAGTTCACCACCAACCTCGACACGGAAATCGACGAAGTGCATGCGCAGGGTGAGCACGGCCCGCGCGGCCCCATGAATCCCGGCAACGGCATGGCGCCGTCGGGCAGCCAGGCGCCGACGAACTAACCCTCCTCCGTTCGCAGCGCCAACCAGAAGGGGCGTCCTCCCGGGGACGCCCCTTAGTTATGCCCTGAACGCAGGCTCGTGACGGGTCCAGGAATGCGACAACAGGCTTTCGCCGATTGACGAATCAGAACAAACGTTCTAATATGCTTCCATCCCGCTCAGGAATACCGAGATGCGCTACCTCGTTCTCAGCTTCCCCCGGCTCCCCATCCAACTGGCGCGTCGCGCGGACCCGGCGCTCGCCGCGCGGCCGTTCGCGTTGACTCGCGGCGACGGTGACGCTGCGCTTCTGAGCGCGGTCTCTGCCGAGGCCACCGCCGACGGCGTCGAAGCCGGGATGACCAGCATGCAGGCGCGCCAGCGTTGCCCCGCGATCGAGCTCGCCGACGAAGTGCAAGGCCGAGAACTCGAAGCTCTCGAAGCCGCTGTCAGCATCATCCGCACTTACGCGACACCAAATGTCGCGATCCTGTCGCGAAACGAAATTGCCGTGGCGATCACCGGGTTGGCCGGGCGCTTCGCCGATGAAGGAGCGCTGGCGCTCAGCATCAGTGGGCTTGTCCGGTCGCGGAGTGGCCTCGATGTCCGCTCTGCGGTCGCCTCGAGCGTCCAGGAGGCTTCCTGCGCGGCACGCACCGCTCGCCGCTTCCCCGTCCTCTGCGGCGAGTCCCCAGCGAGGGAACAGCCGCTACCGGCCTTCGAACCGTTCAGCGCGGGATTCACCCTGGACACTCCGGGCTCGGAGGCGACGGTGAGCCGGCGGCTCGGGCAGCTCGCCGCCACGCTGGATGCGGCCGCCGCTCCCTATAACCAGAGCTACCGCGAAGTCGTGCTAGAAGTGGAGCACGGCCCGTATCGCACTGCGTTCGCCCTGCGCCCGGAGGCGCCCATCCATACTGCCGCGGAAGGGCTGGACCTGGTGCGCGGGCGGATTCCCGCCGGCGAGCTTGCCGGGACAACGGCCATGCGTTTCACGCTCTCCCGGCCCGGACCGGACCTGCGGATCGAGCCATGGCGCTCGCCCGTCGCCACCATTCACCAGCTCAGCGGACCGGCCGTGCCTGTGCAACGCCGTCTGCTGCGCGCCAGCTAAGCGGGAGCGGCCAGGATCTCGGCCAGCCTCCGCCCGAGGATCTGATGAAGGGCGGGCGTTTTGTGAACATCATCGATGAACAGGGCATCGCGGTCCGGTCCCGGAGCCGGCAGCACGCTTTCGCCGTCGAAGTGCGTGAAGTGCCTGCGCCGGCATTCCTCCTGGATGGCACTCCTGAACCACTCCACCTCCTGGCGCAGTTTGGGCCGCCGCCTGGCCGCTGGTGAGGGCAAGGGCGGCGCCGCAACCACTACAATGCGAGCGTCCTCCAGCCGGGCGAGCCGCGAAAACGCCTGCACGTAACTCTCCGCGACGACCCGGGCGCTCGTGTCAGCCGCCTGCCCGATGAGCCTTCGAGCGGCCTTGTGTGCTGCCGCGTTCAAGTTCCGCCGCAGTCCCGGGGGCTTGCGCCAGAGTGTCTGCCTGTCGAACTGCCGGACGCTGCCCTTGAACCAGTCCCCCGCGCGGTCGCCAAGGACCTTCCGTACGCGGTTGTCGGCGGAGTAGACCGTGAATGCCACCTTCGTCGCGCTCACCACCACGGCGTCAAACGGACCCTGCTCCAGCACGGATTCGAGGTATTCAGCGCTCTTTCCCGCCCAGGGATAGAAGCGCACGTGCACCGTCCGCGGCGCCGCTCCCGTGATATCGGCCAGTTCCACCGGGATGCGATGTCCCCACGCTTGCGACGGGTCCGTGAGCGCCATGCCGATGCTGTCGCTCT
>CAYTBM010000255.1:0-4681 GCA_964436025.1 uncultured Anaerolineaceae bacterium | reverse complement strand
GCGCATACCGTCGCTTCCAATAGTTCGACTGCTCTGCCATTGAGGTTTCCCCTCCTCGTGACTCAGGTACCAACAGGTCCAGTTGCGCCCAACCATACCTTCCGGAAAGACCGTGTCAAGAATAAAACGAGGTTTTTACACGTATAGAACCAACGAATCTCCTCGAACGTGGATCGAGTTCGAAACACATGGTCGTCATAACAACTAATCAATGGCCGTGTTCCTGGCCGTGCCCAACCTGACTGGCGGGCCATGGCCTCTCTATACTCGCCTCTGCCGGCGCCTCCGGCGGAGGTGCCTTCATGCTCAACGACGCAGGCGCAGCCCGCATCGAGTCGCTCCTCGCCCAGCTCACGGTCGAGGAAAAAGTGAGCCTGGTTGGCGGCGCCGACGCCTGGCGGACGAACGGAGTGCCGCGCTTGAGCATCCCGGCGATCAAGATGACCGACGGCCCCCACGGCGCGCGCGGAGGCACGTTCGGCGAAAAGTCGGCCGCGGCCTTCCCCTGTGGAACCGCCCTCGGGGCAACCTGGGACCCGGAACTCGTGCGCGAAGTTGGCGCGGCCATCGCCCAGGAGGCACGCACGAAGGACTGCAGCGTGCTCCTTGCGCCGACGCTGAACATCCACCGTCACCCGCTCGCCGGGCGCAACTTCGAGTGCTATTCCGAAGACCCCTACCTGGTGGGCAGCATCGGCGTCGCCTTCGTCCAGGGCGTGCAGTCCGAGGGTGTCGCTGCGACCGCCAAGCACTTCGTCTGTAATGACTCGGAATTCGAGCGCATGACCGTCTCGTCAGAGGTCGGCGAGCGCGCCCTCCGCGAGATCTACCTCGCCCCGTTCGACGCTGTGGTGCATGAAGGTGGCGCCTGGGCGGCGATGACCGCCTACAACCGGATCAACGGAACGAGCGCCTCCGAAAACGCCGGGCTCATCGCGCTTCTCAAACAAGAGTGGGGGTTCGATGGGCTGCTGATGTCCGACTGGTGGGGCACCTACAGCCTGGCCGCGGCGGAAGCCGGGCTGGACCTCGAAATGCCGGGCCGGCCACGCTTCCTCGGCCGCCGGCTGCTCGAAGCCATCGAGGCCGGCGAAATCCCGGCCGGCATCCTCGACGACAAGGTGCGCCGACTACTCCGGCTCGCCATGCGCACCGGCGCGCTCGACGGTCCGGCCGAATCGCAAGAGCGCGCGATTGATCGCCCGGAGCACCGCGACCTGATCCGCCGCGCATCCATCGAATCGACCGTGCTCTTGAAGAACGAAGGGAGCCTCTTGCCGCTCCAGCTCGAGCCCGACGCGATCGTCGCCCTCATCGGGCCACACGCCGACAGGCTGTGCGTGATGGGCGGCGGCAGTTCGGCGGTGGAGCCGCACCACAGCACGTCATTGGCGGCAGCGCTGCGCGACCAACTCGACCCTGAACAGCGGGTGGAGCACGAACCGGGCGTGACCATCAACCGGCGCACCCCGGTCCTCGAAACTGGCCTTTCGGCATCCGGTGCTGCGGGCGTTTCAATCGATTACTACGCCGGACACACCCTGGAGGGCACCCCGGCCGTCGCGGCGCGAGCGCCCCGCTTCGAGCTGCGCTGGCTGGCGAACAGCACTCCCATCGAAGGCCAGTTTTGCCTGCGCGCCCGCTCGACGTTCACCCCGGAAGTGAGCGGTGAGCACCGCTTCACCCTCACGAGCGCGGGCCTGTCGCGGCTTTTCATCGACGGACGACAGGTCATCGACAACTGGACGGAGCAGACACCCGGTACCACGTTCTACGGGGCGGGCAGCGCTGAAAAGGGCGCCTCGATCAATTTCGAAGCCGGCAGTTCGCACGAGGTCGTCCTGGAATTCCAGCCGCCGGAAAGCGTTGGTATCCCGGGCGTTACAGTCGGCTGCCAGCCCCCAATCGCGCCGGACCTGCTCGATCGGGCCGTCGAACTTGCGAAGCGGGCCGATGTCGCGGTCGTGGTGGCCAGCCTCACGCCCGAATGGGAGGCGGAAGGCAACGACCGCCGCAGCCCTTCGCTCCCTGGAGAGCAGGACGACCTGATCCGCCGCGTTGCCGCAGTAAATCCACGGACCATCGTAGCTATCAACGCCGGCTCGCCGGTCGCGATGCCCTGGCTCGGCGAAGTGCCCGCGGTCCTTCAGTGCTGGTACCCCGGCCAGGAAGGTGGCGACGCACTGGCGGACATCCTCACCGGCGCCGCCGAGCCTGGAGGCCGACTCCCTACCACCTTCGCCCGGCGCGTTGAAGACCACCCGTCGAACCTCACGTATCCTGGCGAGGCAGGCGCCGTCAGCTATGGCGAGGGCGTCTTCGTCGGCTACCGCGCGTTCGATCGTACCGGTATTGAGCCGCTGTTCCCGTTCGGGCACGGGCTGGGCTACACCACGTTCACGTGGTCAAACGCATCCGTCGACCGCACGGAATTGCAACGCGGCGAGGGTCTAAACGTTTCGGTCGACCTGGCGAACACCGGAGCCCGCGCCGGCTCTGAAGTCGTGCAGGTCTACGTGCGCGACGTGAAGTCGTCGCTGCTGAGGCCGGACAAAGAGCTGAAGGGCTTCGCGAAGGTGCGCCTCGCGCCGGGCGAGTCGCAACGAGTCACAATCGGGCTCGAACCTCGCGCGTTCGAAGCCTGGGACCCGGGCCGCCACGACTGGGTTGCCGAAGCGGGAGACTTCGAGATCATCGTCGCTCGCAACGCTGCACATCCGGAAGCCACGCTCGCGGCGAAGCTGGTGGACTGACGGCGAACAGGCGCCTCTAACCCGGCTTCGCGTAGTCCCAGGAGATGACCTTTTTCGGCCTGATCCGGATGTAGGCCGCACCAGGGCGGGCCTCGGTGGGAAGCCGGTCTTCGGGAGTCCCGCGGATAGCCATGGAGTGCCGAAGCAGCGGCAGTTGCTCCACGGGGTCCAGGATTACGTCGGCTTCGCCCTGGATGCACACGCCCCTGATGTCCTGCATCGTGCTGCCGGATTCGAGCATGACCGACACCTTCGGGTTGCGCTCGATGTTCTTCAGTTTTTGGGTCCCGGCGCGGCAGCCGATGTAGACCTCGTCGCCCATGCGGAAGTAGCCGATCGGCACCGTATGCGGGAAGCCGCTCTTGCTGATCGTCGTCAACGAAATCCAGCCAGGGCGGCTGTCGAGGAATGCGTGGACTTCCTCCTGGGTCATCTTTCCGGGCAACCGGCACCCCCGGGCATGTGGTCTCCGGATTGGAAACGACCCTATCCATCGTGTCCAGTAGACTCCGCGAACAATCCCGGGGGTGGCGATGATGGCCAACTACGTACGGTTCGAACGCAAGGACGGCAGCAAGGGCGCCGGACAGCTCGAAGGCGAGACCATCCGCGTGATCGAAGAGCCGTTCTGGGAATCGGCGAAAGCTACCGGCGAGCGCCTTGCCCTCAACGCCGTCCGCCTCCTGCCCCCCGCCGAGCCGCGCTCCATCGTGTGCGTCGGCCTGAACTACTCCAGCCACCTCAATGGTCGCCCGGTGCCGGACCCGCCGACCCTCTTTTTCAAGCCGCTTGCGAGTATCGCCGGCCCAGGCGACGACATCGTCCTGCCAACCGACGCTGTGCACGTGGAACCAGAGGGCGAAATCGTGATCGTCATCGGCAAGCGGCTGAAGAACGCCGGCCGAGAAGAGGCACTCGCCGGGATCTTCGGCTACACCGCCGGCAACGATGTTTCCGAGCGCACCTGGCAGCGCGCGGACGGGCAGTGGTGGCGGGCCAAAGGCAGCGACACCTTCGGCGTCTTCGGCCCGAGCATCGTCACGGGTATTGACTACACAACGCTCGAAGTCGTCACCCGCGTCAACGGAAAGCAGGTCCAGCACGGCGGCGCGAACGAACTCATTCGCGACATTCCGGAAATCGTCCGCTACGTCAGCGCTGTGATGACGCTGCTCCCCGGGGACATCATCTACACGGGCACCCCCGGCGAACCGCCCCAGATCAAGACCGGCGACGATGTCGAAATCGAAGTGACCGGCGCCGGCGTCCTGAGGAACGGAATCGTGTAGTTGCGGGGCTTGTCCCCGCTCGCGCCAAGCGCCAGTGCACTGCGCTCGCCTGACACCCCATCACGCCCACGCCAGATACGCGGAGTTCACCCACCCCTGAACGCCGCCCGGCGTCCGCACGAACACCCACGTCCCGTCTTTGGCCTGCTCCAACCCGCGCCGTCCCGCCGGTCGCGAGGCATCCTCGGCCTGCACCAGCGCCGAACCGTCTTCCAACGCGGCAATGACCTTTCCGCTCAGCGAAGGCTGTTCGCGCAGGTTCAACCGATCCCCCTGCGCCGAAACCTTGAAGCGCAGCGGCGACTCTATCGGCGTGTCGGGCGACTCGAACTTTGGCTGCAACAACACCGGCGGCGAAGCTCCGCCGTGGCCGCCGTGCGGGAACGCGAACGTGAGCCAGCCCGGTCCCGCGGCCCAGGGGTCGATGTGCGCCGGCCCCGACTCACTGCGGACGTTCGCCTTCACGAGCTGGCCTTCCCGAATGTTCAACGTCGCGAACTTGCCCAACGCCACAACTTCCGGGTTGTACGGCGAAGGCACAACGCCCTGCACCCACGGCGACTGGAACCACATCCCATCGAGCGCCAGGTCAGGCTCGAACGCGTAGCGCGTGGTCACGCCCCAGTTCCCGCTGGCCGT
>CAYTBM010000254.1:0-4707 GCA_964436025.1 uncultured Anaerolineaceae bacterium | reverse complement strand
ATGACTCGGGAGGCGGTGTGATGGGAGCTACGATCGTTTCGCTGGTCAATCAGAAAGGCGGCGTGGGCAAGACCACCACGGCCGTCTCCCTCGCCGTGGCGCTGGGCCGCTCCGGCCAGCGCGTCCTTCTGGTGGACCTTGACCCCCAGGCGAATGCCACAAGCGCGCTCGGCGTGGACGGCAAGGACGCCGCCGGCACCTATGACGCCATCCTCGACGAAACGCCCATGGGCGACTGCATCGTGGCCGTGGATGGCGAACACGTCAGCGTAGTGCCGTCGAGTTCAGAACTGTCCGGCGCGGAGGTGGAGCTTGTCCCGGTGATGGCGCGCGAACGCCGCCTGACGAACGCCCTCGCCCAGGTGAAGGACAACTACGACTGGATCTTGATCGATTGCCCGCCCTCGCTTGGGCTGTTGACGATCAATGCGCTGACGGCCAGCGATGCCGTGATTATTCCCGTCCAATGCGAGTACATGGCCCTCGAAGGCCTGAGCCGGCTGATGGAGACGCTGGACCTTGTGAAGCGCAACCTCAACCCGCGGCTGAACGTCCTCGGCGTGGTGCTGACCATGTTCGACGCACGCACGCGGCTCGCCCAGCAGGTGGTGGACGAGGTGCGGGGCCACTTCCCCCAGACCTTCGCGACGATCATTCCTCGCTCCGTGAGGCTGAGCGAGGCGCCAAGCCACGGGAAGTCGATCTTCCTGTACGACCAGGGTGGCCGCGCGGCCACCGCCTACGAGGCCGTCGCCAGCGAACTTCTTGAACGCGCAGGAGTAGCAGCATGACTCAGCCGAAACGAGGACTCGGTCGCGGGCTTGACGCCCTGTTCGGTGGCGCCGCCGCCCCCACCGCGGAGCCGGAGGTGCACGAGGCAGCACACGAAGAACCCGAGGCACAGCCAGGACGCGAATCCCCTCCGCCGCCCCCGCTGGCGCGCCGCGAACCCGAGCCGGAGCCCTATGAACGGCGGCCAGTGGCGATCCAGCCGGCGCCTTCGCCCGCGCCCGCCGTGCCCGCGCGCTCTCGCGGCCCCGAGCACCTGGACATCGACCTGATCGCGCCGAACCCCGAGCAGCCCCGGACGAACTTCGAGCCCGAAAAGCTTCGCGAGCTTTCCGAATCGATCCGCGAGCACGGCATCATCCAGCCGCTGATTGTCAGCCGGGACGAGGACGGCGGGTACTTCCTGATTGCCGGCGAGCGGCGGCTCCAGGCCGCGCGCCTCGCGGGGCTCGATGTGGTCCCGGTCGTCGTCCGCCAGGCGGCCGACAAGGAGCTGCTCGAACTGGCCCTTATCGAGAACATCCAGCGCGCCGACCTCAACGCCGTCGAAGAAGCGATGGCGTACCGTCGGCTCGTCGAGGAATACAACATGACGCAGGAGGAGGTGGCGCGCCGCGTGGGCAAGAACCGCGCGACCATTGCCAACGCGCTCCGCCTGCTCCAGCTGGAGTCGGAGATTCGCCGCAGCCTGGTGGCGGGCGAAATCACGGAAGGACACGCGCGCGCCCTCCTCGGCCTTCCCGAAGGCCGGGGCCGCGTAAACGCCTGGCGCGAGGTCGTGAAGCGCAAGCTGTCTGTCCGCGACACCGAAGGGTACGTGCGCCGCCAGCTCGCGGAAGCGCCCGCGACTGTCTCCAGCCCCGGCGCGCAGACCGCGCGGCGGGACTCCGCGTACGGCGACATCGAATCCCGCCTGCGCCGCGCCCTCAGCACACGCGTGAAAGTGGAACCCCAGAAGAAGGGCGCCAAGATCGTCATCGAGTGCTACAGCGACGAAGAGTTCGAAAACGTGGTGAGCACGCTGCTCGGCGAGTACCAGTGAGCGCGGAGGCGAAGCTGAAGGAGCTGGGCATCGAGCTTCTGCCCGTGCCCGCGGCGGCCGGCCTTTACGCGCCCTGCGTGCGCAGCGGCACGCAACTCTTCGTCTCCGGCCAGGTTCCGATGCAGGACGGCCAGCCGATGCGGAAGGGGAAGCTCGGCCAGGGCGTCACGATCGACGAGGCGAACGCGCTCGCCCGTCAGTGTGCCCTCCAGGCGCTCGCAATCGTACGCGGCGAGCTCGGCAGCCTGGACCGTGTTTCGCGGGTCATCCGCGTCGGCGGCTTCGTCGCCAGCGCCGAGGGATTCGTTGACCACC
This sequence comes from uncultured Anaerolineaceae bacterium, assembly GCA_964436025.1. Classification (GTDB taxonomy): domain Bacteria; phylum Chloroflexota; class Dehalococcoidia; order Tepidiformales; family Tepidiformaceae; genus Amarobacter. The sequence goes on along the minus strand of CAYTBM010000254.1, from coordinate 2,561 downwards.
CACGGGTGGTGAACGGCGCGAGCCAACTGCTACTCGATGTCTTCGGCGAAGCCGGGCGCCACGCCCGCATAGCCGTCGGCCTCGCGGAACTCCCGTTCGGTGTCCCGGTGGAGGTCGAGTTCCTGTTCGAGGCGCTGTAGGGCGACGGCAGATTTCTCTGAGCCGCAATCCCTCCGCGTTCGTCCGCTGTGCGTGAGCCTGTCAGCGCGTGCCGCGGAGGCGCGGGTCGAGGACGTCGCGCAGCGCGTCGCCCAGCATGTTGAACCCGAAGACCGCGAGGAAGATTGCAAGGCCCGGGAAGAGCGCGATGTGCATGTGGTCCGCCGCCAGCTCGCGTGTCTTTCCGGAAAGCATCTGGCCCCAGGTTGGGAAGTTCGTGATCCCGATGCCGAGGAAGCTGATTGTTGCTTCGGCGAGGATGGCCGTGCCCAGTTGCAGCGTGGCGAGCACGATCAGCGTCGGCATGATGTTCGGGATGACGTGGCGGAAGATGATCCGCAGGTGGGAGGCGCCGAGCACTTCCGCGGCCTCGATGTAGGGGTTCACGCGGATCTGGAAGGTAGCGCTTCGGACCACGCGCGAGGCCCCGCCCGCCAGCACGAGCCCGAGCGCGAGGATGACGATCGTGGTCCGTGGGAACGTGTACCAGAACCAATCGCCGTCCACCGGGTTGGGGCCGACCTCCGGACCGCGGCCGAGCCCGAAGAATCCCTCGCTGCTCGATGTCTTGAGCACCGCAACCAGCGTGAGGATCAGGAAGATCGCCGGGAAGCTCAGCCAGATATCTACGAGGCGCTGGACGATGAAATCGAACTTGCCGGCGAAATAGCCGCTGCTCACGCCGACCAGCAGGGAGAGTACCGTCACGAGGACCACCGTGCCGAGGCCGACCATCGCGGTTATCTGGCAACCGAAGACGATCCGGCTGAAGATGTCGCGCCCGTTGTAGTCGGTGCCGAACCAGTAGGTGCTGCTTGGCCCGGCAAGCACGTCCGAGAGATGGACGGCATTCGGGTCATCAGCGATCCATGGAGAGAACGCGCCCACGACGATCACGAGGAGAAGGATTACCGCGCCAAAGGCCCCCAGGGGCTTCCGGGCCGCGAAGCTGAGAATGTTCCCAAGCACGCGCTTCGAGAGCGGCCGTTCGGGGCGAAGGTAGAACTCGGGCAGTGGCGCGGCGACCGCGGTTGAAGCCATGTTGCAAACCCCTCAGGCGAGCCGCACGCGTGGATCGAGGACGGCGTAGAGCACATCGACGACAAGGTTCGTGAAGACGATGACGAAGGCGACCAGCATGTTCACGCCGATGACCGCCGGGAAGTCGCGGTTCGAGATCGACTCGAACAGGTATCGCGCCACACCGGGGATGCCGAAGATGCTCTCAAGCACCAGCGATCCACCGACGAGGACCGGCACCTGCAGCCCGATGACGGTGACGATCGGCACGAAGGCGTTTCGGACGGCATGGCGGACCACGACTGATCTACTCGCCAGCCCCTTGGCTCGCGCGGTACGGATATAGTCCTGGCGAAGGACCTCCAGCATCTGCGCCCGCGTGAGCCTGAGCAGCGTGCCGGATAGCCCGATGCCGAGGATGAACGCCGGCACCAGGACAAGCTCCAGGTTCGTTTTCGGGTCGTTCCAGAGTTCCTCGTATTTAATCGGGAACGAGTAGTTCCAGAAGCGCGAGGCCACCGCGATGATGATCGTGGCGAGGAAGAACGACGGGATAGCCAGCGCCGCGATGGCGAGGCTCCGCATTCCGTAGTCGATAGGACCGTCCTGTTTGACGGCCGATGCAACGCCCAACGGGAGAGCGATCACCACCGAAATCAGCATGCCCAGCACACCGAGCTCGATACTCACCGGGATCCTTCGTTTCAGCTCATCGGACACCGGCCGGGAACCGATGATCGACGTGCCGAGGTCGCCCTGGAGCGCATTGAACGCCCACGATGACCATTGATCGACGTAGTTCTTGTCGAGGCCGAGGCGTTCGCGGATGTTGTCCTTGTAGGCGTTGAGCGCGAGGGTATTCTTCGCGGTCTGGCGGAGCGACTGGTTCGTCGTTTCCGGGTCCTGGCCGTCGCGCTTAAGTTGCTCGGCGATGAGCGCGTTCTCAGCTCGCGCTTTGTCGGTGATGGTCGCGGTCGCCGGGTTCTTCCCATCAGCGACGAGGCGCTTATCCACCAGTTCCTTGAACGCTTCTCCGCCGCCCTGCACTTCGCCGCCGGCCACCAACACGTCCACCGCGTCAGCCGGCAGCAAGCGGAGCAACCCGGTGACCACCAGCGACACGCCAATCAGCGTGGGAATCATCAGCAGCAGGCGCCGGACGATGTACTGAGCCATGCACGAACTCCTGTCGTGGCGAGAGGCCGTGGCCGGTTGGCGACCCGGCCCCGCCTCTCACTCCAGGGGGTTGAGGGCCGGTTAGCCCTTCTTGACGCGCTCCTCGGTGAAGTTCGCCTTCATAAGGGAGTCAGGGAGATAGGCATAGCCAACCTTGTGGTACCAGTTCTTCACCCACGGGTTGGCGTACACCCAACCGCCGCTGG
>CAYTBM010000253.1:0-4737 GCA_964436025.1 uncultured Anaerolineaceae bacterium | reverse complement strand
GCTGCTTGGATTCGGCCCAGGCCGGGAACTCGTCGTCGTGCCAGTCCGGGCTCTGTCTTTTGCCAAGTTCGATGATCTCGTCGACTGAGAGCTCGGACCACCTCGGCATTTCCATGCGGGCCGCCGTGGGCCACTCATCGCGCCATGCCGGGTCTTCGAGGATCGCGCAGCGGAACAGTTCGGGGCGCTCGCGGACGGCCTGGGCAACAGTGCCGGCGCCCATGGAATGCCCGAGCGCCGCGGCCTTCTCCAGCCCGAGCGCCTCGACCAGCGCGCAGAGGTCCCTGCCGTCGCCGAAGCTGCCGTCCGCGGGCGCATCCGACTTGCCGTGGTACCGAGCGTCGTACGCGATCACGTCGTGGCGGTCATCGAGCACGGTTGCGACGCGGTCCCAGCACATGCCGTTGTCGCTGAACCCGTGTGCCAGGACCAGCGGCCTGCCGCTCCCGCGCCGGTAGTAGTGGAGCCGCACACCCCGAAGGTTCACATCGCCTTCTGTCCATGCCATGCGGTGCACTCTACACGCGCGGAAAGTTTCGGCGGTGCGCCAATTTCCCCGGTTGCAGCCGGGAAGCCGCCCCGCGTAGGGTTGTTGCAGGAGGGACGGATGAAACTCCAGGCGGTCAACCACGCAGCGGCGTGTCTTCAACAGATCCGCGATTATCACTGCGCACTTACGCTTCGCCAGCGCGAGGTTCTCGCGCTGCGAGCCAGTGGGCTGGACGAGCAGCGAATCGCCGGCTTCCTGGGGATCGAAGAAGTCACCGCCCGCAACCACCTGACGCTTGCCCGAGCGAAGGTAGCGCCACCCGGATTCACGCCTCAGGGCCGCCTCTCAATCACCTGGGCCTACGAGCATTCCGATTGCTGCTTACCAGAGTTTGGGGCGGTCACTCGGCACGGCGTCGCCACAGACTGGGCCTAATCAATTCCGCTCTCCGCTCGAGGACTCGGTTCTACGAAGACTGATGAAAACCGACTAGTCCACTGGTGCTGAGCGCTCACGACGCGCCGTCACTCCGACGGTACGCTTCCTCTGAGGAGTGAGTTCCAATGAAGAAGCTAATCAGTGTGGTCTGCCTACTGACATCCATCGCCTCAGTTCTTGGCATCGACCTCATCAGTGTGCACGAGGGTCGGCTGACCAGCAGTGGATCAGCTTGAACCAATGGGGTAAGAGCTATCGAAACAACTACACTGGCGGTTGCCACGACCACTACGGCGGGTCGAAGAGTTGCTACCAGGGTACATGGGCGGAGTCATACTGTGTGAGTTGCAGTGCAACATGAGGTTGTATGAGACACCTCAGATCTGGGTTCCGACCATCTCAGGAAACTGGACGGGTCCGTACTTCTGGGACCAGAAGTCTGGGATTTCGAACGTGGCTACGCAGGATGCCGCGGTCAGCTCCGATTACGATAGTTTGATCGACCACCGCGTCGATGCAGCAGCCAAAACGATCAATGGAGACCTGAGCATCCTCGCGTACGCGTACACATACGATGAGTAGGAGAAGCACCATGCACGCGCCACGTTCACTCAGTGGATCTTTCGGTTGGAAGTCCCTGAACATCCGGAGAACCGCCCTTGTCGTCGTCGGCGCGATGGCAGTCTCCGCGTTCGGAGCCCTGGCAGCCGCCGCATCGACGAGAGGCTTCTTCGGCGGAGGAGACCAAGGCGTGCTGCATGCACCCTCGTCGAGTTCAGCCGCGAACGACACGCAGGCAGGCATCACCGTCTCGCTTACGGGCGTAACCGCGGACGACACGCGGACCGTGGTTGGCCTCGAACTCGCCGGGCATCCTGAATACGGCGAAGGAGCAATGCCGCTAGGGATGGCCCAGTTGGTCGATCAGGATGGACGAATCTACCGGGAAGTGTCGGGCAGTGCCGATCAGTCGAATCCCAGGCTTGTCACGCGGACATTCCCGGCCCTCGATCCGGCGGCTCGGACGGTCACGCTGCAGCTCAACGGCCTGCAGTTCGTCAGCCGGGTCTCAGCCGGGGAGACTCCCACGTTCCACGCGGTGGACGCGCAATGGAACCTGGTCTTTCCCGCGCCGGCACGGGCCACGGGGCTGAACATTGAGGTCGACCACACCGCGAAGACGCTCGGTCCCGGGACGATGGTTCTCGACAGCATCACCGTGGCGGCCAGTCAGATCGTGATCGCCGGCCACATTTCCGGGTACTCCGGAGACCAGTTGGCCGCACTGACGGCACGACCGTCACTGACCGTCGACGGCCAGCCATTGCCGTTCGTCGGCATGCGGGCGGGCTTCGGCCCAGGACGAGAATCGTTGGAAATCCGGTATGCCCCGGCTTCGGGAAACGCCCACCTCGAGGTAGCGCCGACAGTCGAAGGCACAGGTGGAGATGCGGCTGCAGCCCAGGCACTTGCCGCCCGGCTCGCGGATTCCACGCCTGCAGTGTGGGATTTCACCTTGCCCTGACTGCTACCACTTCGATCCTTCCCACAGGCCCCGTCACCGGGGCCTGTTCGTCGTGATCAACCGTCGGGCAGCGGCCATCAGTTCAAAAACACCGTGACGTAGACCCACATCTTGCCGTCGCGGACGGCTGCGACGCCGACCGAGCTGAAGCGCGGCTCGAGAATGTTCGCGCGGTGGCCGGGCGAGTTCATAAGGCCATCGAAGGCCGCCGCCACGGTGCGTGTTTCGATGTAGTTGTTGCGGGCCAGGTTCTCGCCGGCCAGGCGGTAGCGGATGCCGCGCGCGGCGAGTTCGGAGAATGCGCTTTCGCCGTCCGGGGCGTAGTGGTCGAAGTAGCCGTTGGTTACCAGGTTCTGAGCGCGGGCGTAAGCGACGTCTTCGAGCGAGGCGTCCCACTCCAGCGCCGCGAGGCCCTCGGCGCGGCGGGCCTCGTTCATGGAGTCCAACAGGGCGCGTGCCTTCTCCGGGAACTTCTGGAGCGCCGCGGCCTGCCGGGTATTCGCTGGGAGCGCCTGGACCGTCGATACGGGGGCTGCCTGCAGGGCCGCGGTTGGTGTCGCCAGTACCCCACCGACGCTGGCATCATCCGCGGCGGCCGAAGCAGGCTCGGTTTGCAAGGTATCGGACTGGGCGGGTGACGCTTGGGTGACAACTGGTGAAGGAGAGGCCGCAGCTACGGAGGAAGCCGCCGTGCTTGCCGAAGTATCAGGTGTGGCGGTCGAGTTCGCCGCGCTCGTGCCTTCCGGGACACGAGTGAAGGCCAGTCCTGCCAGTGAGCAGAGCGCGCCCGCCGCAAGGAGCCCGTGGAACGGCTTCATTTTCGCCATACCTAGACTTTCGGCGGCTCTGTGCCGCTACGACATTGGGGTAGGCACTGATGGGGGTGAATTTCGGCATGCAGGGCACAACGAACACCCACTCAGCCGGACTCCCACCGCTCGTCGGCACCCATGTTGCCGTGATTTCTCAGGGCCTCGAACGGGCGCATGACAGGGCGCGCGGCCTGGAAGAGTTCGGCTACCGCGTGTTCCCCTGCGGCGACCCGGGCAATGTGGCGGCTGCATTCGAAAGCACGCCGCCGGACGCGGTGGTCCTGGACCTCGGCCGTGAACTGGCCTTCCCCGGCGATGTCGCCGCTGCGGTGCGCAAACATAGCGAGTCTCCACTGGTCGTTGTGGGTTGCGCGGGCACCTTCGCCGAAATGCTCCGGTGCTACGAAGCCGGCGGCGATGACTACTGCCGCCCGAAGTGCCCCACCGAAGAGATCGACCTGCGCCTGCGCGCCATCTTTCGCCGGATCGAAATGGGTGTCCCCGAAGACCGTCGCAACGCGATGCCCGCCGTCATGCGGGTGGGCGGGATCGCCATCGACCCGGCAAGCCAGCAGGTGTCAAAGGATGGCATCCTCGTGCCTCTCTCCCCGACTGAGTTCCGGCTGCTCGCGACGCTCGCGGAACACCCGGGCGAGGTGATCCCTTCGAAGGCGCTCATCGCGCGGGTCTGGGGCAACCAGTACGCGGGGGAAACGCACTATCTGCGGCTGTACGTCCGGTATCTGCGACAAAAGCTGGAAGACGACCCCAGCAACCCGGTATACATCGTGAACCGCTGGGGGTCCGGGTACGCCCTTGAGGAGCCGCGGCGCGCCGCCGCACGCGCCGGGTAGACGCCGACGCCGCTTCCCGGACACAATCGGCGACCATCGTCACGCCGGGAGCATTCATGTCCACGCCGCATTCCATCCTCCGCAGTTCGCTCAAGTCCATGCACGCGCTTCTCGACAAAGCTGTCGAAGGCATGACGGCCGAGCAGTTCAACTTCCGCCCGCAGGAGGGCGGCGTCAGCGCGTTCTTTAGCCTCTGGCACTACGTGCGGACGGAAGACAACATCATCAACTTCGTTTCGCAGGGGAAGCCCACGGTCTGGCTCGACGGCGGCTACAACGAGGCGTTCGGGCTGCCGCGTAACAGCCAGGGCACCGGCATGACCGAAGACGAAGCGAACGCCGTCCAGGTCCACGACGTGCCGAAGTGGCTGGAATACCAGCAGAAGGTCTGGGCCGCCACGGACAACTACCTGGCGAACATGTCGCCCGAGGAGTTCGACCAGCGCCAGGTGACAATTAAGCCGCTGGGCCCAATGTCCCTCTGGGACGGCATCTACGGCGTGTGCCTGAGCCACGGATACCGGCACGTTGGCGAGATTGAGTACGTGCGCGGGGTGCAGGGGCTTGGCGGCCTCACGATATGACCCCTCACACCGGCCCCACTGAGCCAGAGGTGAG
>CAYTBM010000252.1:0-4742 GCA_964436025.1 uncultured Anaerolineaceae bacterium | reverse complement strand
ATGCGCCGCGTCGGCCGGTGGATCGTCCGCGTCCTCAAGGACCCGGACGGCGACGGCGTCCGCGAGGCGGTCCGCAACGAAGTGGCGGAGTTCGCCCGCGCCTACCCGGTTCCCGGCATCACCGACGGGCAATAGTTTCACCACGGAGGCGCCGAGGGCACGGAGTCTCCGCTGAACTTTCGGCGCTTCTTGTCCGTTGCGTCCTGTGTCTCTGAGGAGTGCGGGTCTACACGCGCGCTGCCACGCCGCGTTCAAGCTCGGCTGTTGATTGCGCCAGCGCCGCTCCGGTTTGTGCCGCGCCTTCGATCAGGTCCCGCATCACTTCTTCGACCGTCTTGATGCTGTCGATGAGCGCGGACACCTGGCCCATCTGCGTGCGCTTCGCCTCGCCCAGCACCTGTTCCGCCAGCTCGGGCCGATTAACGCGCGGCTTCACGCGGCCCTCGGCTGACATCGTCGAGGTGTCCGTCGCTGCGAGGATGAGCTTGCGCACGTGCTCGGCTGCGTTGGCTTCGACGGTTGCGATGAATCGGGTCCCGAGCTGGACGCCTTCGGCGCCGAGCGCCATGACCGCAGCCAGCCCCGCGCCATCGGCAACCGCGCCGGCGGCGAGCAGCGGCGTGTTCGGGAAGGCGCGGTGGATGGCGGGGATGAGGACCATCATGCTCACCTCCTGCTCGCCTCGGTAGCCACCGGATTCGGCGGGCTCGGCGATGATCGCATCGACGCCCGCTTCCACCGCCTTCTGGGCGTGGTAGAGCGTCGGGAGGACGTGGGCGACACGTGAGCCGCCTTCCTGGAGGTATTTCGTCCAGAGTTTGGGGTTGCCCGCTGAGGTGATGACGACCGGGACGCGTTCTTCGCGCATCACCTCCATCTTCCCCGGCAGCTCCTTCTCTGGCGTGAGGACGATCGGGAAGTTGATGGAAAACGGCCTATCGGAAAGGTCGCGGAACTTGCGGATACGCTCGCGGAGAAGGGCCGGCGGCGCAGCCGCGCCCGCCATGCAGCCGAGACCGCCGGCGTTCGAGACAGCGGCGGCGAGTTCCGGGGTCTGGGAGATGGCCCCCATGATGACGGGGTAGCGGATGTTGAAGAGTTCGCAGACGCGGTTCGGCACGGCGCAGCTCCGGAGCGTGAAGTTGTGCCGGGAACGCTACCAGAATCGGCCCGAGCAGGTTTAGAGGGGAAGGACGCCGCCGCGTACGGCGAGCGTGACCGCTTCCGTCCGGCTGGCAGCCCCGAGCTTGCCCAGGATCGTGCCGACGTGGAATTTTACGGTGTGCTCGCTGATGCCGAGCTCGCGGGCGATTCCCTTGTTCGGCAGGCCGCTGGCCACGAGACCGAGCACTTCCACTTCGCGGTCGCTCAGCTTTGTCCCCTCGAGGAGGAGCGGTTGTTCGTGCGGGCGGTTGGCCACGAGGGTCGCCAGCGCGGGATCGAACACAACCAGGCCCCGGGCGACGGCCGTGACAGCCGCGGACAGCTCGTCTGCCGTAGCTTCTTTCAGCAGGTAAGCGCGTGGCGTATCGCCGGTGATCCGCATCTGGGCGAATTCGCCGGGTGAGGCGACGAGCAGGACGGAAGGTCCGGCCGGCCACTCCTCTTCGGTCGCGCCCTCTTCCAGGTCGGCAACCGTGACGTCCGCCGCTTCGTCGAGTCCGAAGGTAAGCTCCAGGCCCGGCGCCGCCGCCAGCATTGCCCGCAAACCCGCGCGCACTGACGGGTACGCGGCCTGGACGGCGACTCTGAGCAGCGGGGTTTCAAGGAGGGTGGTGGTCATTGCTCCCTCGATCGTAGCGCATTGCTGCCGGCTCGTTCGCCTGCCCGTTCGGCCTGTAGACCGAGCACCGTCAGGCGGAGACCCAGCCGAGGGTGAGGCTCGGCCGGATCGCGCAGGCGCGAACCCGGTCACCGCGCGGACCTGGCGAGGGCACTTCTAACCGATGACCTCAGCCTTCGGTCCTGGGGCCCAAGGATCCGATGAGAAATAGTGCGCCGGGGAAAGCAGCAAGGCCGGCTGCCACTGGCCACACCTCCCGGTCGAGCGTGCGAACGAACGCGCTGGTCTCAGAAGCCACCAGTCCAAAGACCAGCAGCCCAAGGCCCGAGACCAACAGGAAGATCCCTCCCGCGAGCTGATTGATCATGGTCAGACAGGCTGCGACGCCGAGTGCCGCCACCCCGGCGAGGATCGCCACCCCAATGACAAGGTACTCCCTCCCGGTCGGCGTGAATTGCCATTCTCCGGTCTCGCCGTAGGGAGCGTTCAGTCCGGCGATCAGCGTGACGATCCCAACGAGACCGAACACGGCTACCTCGCCAACTATCACGACCCAACCTGCGACGGTGGCGGGGTCACGGCTACGGCCGGCCGGCGCCTCCTGGCCTGTGACGGTCGTCATGCTTCCAGCGTCGCCGGAGCGAGTCGCCTGGCCCAGAGACCGTGGGCTCCAAAACCGCGTCCGTTCGGTCCTCACGAACGCGAACCACCGCCGGCGAAGCCTCTCATCGTGTAGCGGACTCGATCCGCATGGCCCGGTCATAGAACGCGCTCGTCCGGGCGACGTCTCCCGTTCTCCCTTGACTCAGCTTCGGGCGGCCGGTGTCGCGTGGGTGCGCACGACCTTCCCGCCGCGCAGGAGGTGGAGGTCAATGGGCCGGCCGGCGCGCATGGCGCGAAGCGCTGGCCCCAGATGGCGGAGACCGCGACCGTGTTCGCCGACGCCGAGGACGACATCGCCTGGCAGGAGTCCCGCCTGGTCGGCCGGGCTGCCCGGCTCAATGCCGGTGAGCATGAGTGCGGCGTCATCGTCGATTCCGTACGAAGCGGCGATCGCATGCGGGATCTCCACCGGTTGCATCGTGATACCGAGGAAGCCGGGGCGGCCAGATGCCGCATGAGCGACGAAGTGCGTGACAGTGCGCGAGGGGATCGCGACTGCGACGCCGCCCGCAATCATCGAGTTGATGCCGATGACTTCCCCACGGGCGTTGACCATCGGGCCGCCGGAGTTGCCCGGAGCGAGTCGCAGGTCGGCGCGGATGACATCCGGGAGGCGCACGGCGTTCTCGTCCTCGTCCGGGCCTCGGGCGAGCACAACGCCGCTGGTCAACGTGCCGCGGTGCCCCCACGGGTTGCCGATGGCGAAGACGAGGTGACCCGGACGCACAGCGCCCGAATCGCCTGCGACTGCCGGTGTGAGGGTTGCGTCGATGCGGAGCAACGCGAGGTCGTGGTCGGCTTCCCGTGCTTCGACCTGGGCGCGATGCTCGGTGCCGTCGTGGAGGACGACTGTGGCCGCATCGCCGGGAACGACGTGGTGGTTGGTGACGATGAGGCCGCCAGCGCTCCAGGATGTCCCAGAGCCGCCGCCGGCAGCGCTCCGGACGGTAACGAGGACGCGGTCGAGGTAGGCGGCGAGTGCGGCCGCCTCCTCAGAAAAAGCGAGCGGGTTGAGCAGGGTGGACATGATGCGACTCCTCGTGCTCGACGCTAGGAACGTTCGCCGACGTTCACGGTCAGCGTTTTTCGTTCGCCGCCGCGGAGGACAGCCGCCGGTGTCGCCTGGCCGATGCGCGCGGCGCCAAGTTGGGACTGGAGCGCGTCGGTGTCCGGCGTGGACTGTCCCGCGAATTCGACGAGGATGTCGCCGATGAACATGCCCGCAGCGTCGGCCGGGCTGCCGGGCTCGACGGAGACGACGAGCAGGCCCGTCTCGTGGCCGCCGGCAAGAGGTTGGAGCGCGGCAGGCAGCTTTGCCACCTGGCTGCTAATGCCGAGGTACGCGCGGCGCACCCTGCCGCCCTTCAGCAGGTCGCCCACGATGCGTTCGAGGGCGACGACCGGCAGCGTGAGCCCGGATCCGCGCCCCAGCCGGGAACTGTTCATGCCCACGGCGCGCCCTTCGGCGTCGATCAGCGGCCCGCCGGAGAAGCCGGGGTAGAAGGTGGTGTCCGAGCGGAGGTAGCCCTCGACTTCGGTGCCGCGGAACGTCCGCCATGGGCCGCCGATGCCGCCAACCACTCCGAACGAGGCCATCGGCCCCTCAGTAGAAGGCCGGCCAACAGCCAGGACGATGCTGCCGACCTTCGCGGAGCCCTGCGGCGCCCGAACAGCTGGGGTGAGCCCCGTGGCCGAAATCTTCAGCACGGCGACATCCGAGCCGGGGTCGCGCCCGGCGATGGAAGCGGAATGTTTCGAACCATCGGGGAGGTAAACCTCGACCTCCTCGCGTTCGATGACATGGTCCGACGTGACGATGACGCCGTCTGCGCTCCAGACGATGCCGCTGGCCGGAAAGCGGCGGCGAGCGCTGACGACGACGGTGGAGCGGGCGGCTAGTTCGACTGCTGCGGCGAGGCCATCGGAGACCTGGGCGAGCATGCTTGTTTCGTTCGACATGGGGACCTCTGCAAACCGGAAGACCGGTTGATGCTTGCGAGGTTCGCATCCGGCAGGCGACGCGTGACCGCCCGGGCGGCGAGGAAGCGAGCTAGCCAAACGGCGAGGGGCAGGCAGCACCCGCCACCAACGTCAGCGGCCAGCTATCAGAAGACCGACCGTGAGCACGGCGTGTGCCTTCCGTTCGGGATTAGAAGTCGAAGATCTCCCGCACCGGCAGAGAGAAGCCGGGCACAACGTCCTCGCCGGAGAGCACGTCCGTCTCCGAGAGCTGGCTATTGTTGGCGCTCGCGCGATAGACATCGATTGAGCGCGACTCCGGGTACACCACCCAGAC
>CAYTBM010000251.1:0-4759 GCA_964436025.1 uncultured Anaerolineaceae bacterium | reverse complement strand
GTAGCGCGCCCCGCCACCTGCGCCTGCTCCACCCGCGACCGGATGAGCAACACCACCGCGCTCACTATCGCGACCAGCACAATCGACGCAGGGAAGTGCCAGGCAGCGAATGACCGGTCGTTCGTTGCCCAGAGCGCGCCGAGCGTGAGTCCGGTCCCGATAATCACGCCTGCGGTGTAGGTGAACTTCGCCGGCTCGGAACCCTTGTACGCCAACCCCGAAACCCACAGTGCGATCGCCGGGAACCCCGTGGCGATGGCGTAAATCAACGCTACGGCAATGGCAAACAGCCAGCCCTGGTCGGTCGCCCCACCGACGATGTGGAGCGCGAACGCGCATGCAAACGCGACGAATGTGACGACGAGTCCCTTCACAGCCTGCAGCACGCCCGCAGGATATCACCCGTTCGCGGCAGGCATGGTAAGCGCCCGCAGCGCTGCGGTGCCCGCAATCGCCGCGGTCTCGGTGCGCAGGATGTACGGCCCCAGCGTCAGCGGGAGCGCTCCCCTCCGCTTCAACATTGCGCCCTCGTCCGGGCTGAACCCACCTTCCGGCCCCACCGCCAGCGCCAACCGGCCGGTCTGAGGAAGCAGCGGCGCGACATCGAGCGCGGATCCACCCGCGCCGTCAGCCACTACAAGTGCACCCCGGTAAGAATCGAGAAGCCGCGGCAGCCGCTCCGGAGGCTCGATGACCGGCAGGAAGAGCCGCCCGCTCTGTTCGGCCGCTTCGATGACGATCCGCTGCCACCGCTCCAGCCGGTTCGCCGAGGCTTCGTCGCCGCGCTGCGAGTACTCCCCGGCGATGAGGCGGATGATGTCAGCGCCGGCTTCAACGCACTTTTCAAGCGCGGTCTCGAAGCGGGTCGGGCGGATCACGCCGATCCAGGTCTCGAGCACCACCGGTAGCGGCGAAGCCTGCCGCGCGACGCCCTCAACGGTCGCGGTCATCCCCGGACGGCCCACACCCGTGACGCGCGCCTTCCATTCGCGCCCGTCGCCCGAGAAAAGGAGAAATTCTTCGCCCAGCCCCACGCGCATGACACCCACGAGCCGCTTCGCTACGTCGCCGTCCAGTGCGAGCGGCCCGGCCGTCAGCGAGCCTGCGTGGTAAATCCTCGGGATATGCGCCACGCGCAAAGGATAGCCCGCCGGCCGGTCAGCCCGCCTCGCTGCGCTGCTTCAGGCCGTTGCTCTCCAGCTCCAGGTTCTCAACGATGCCCTTGCTGATCATGGGCTTGAAAATCGCGCCCATCAGGCCCTTCACCTCGATGGCGAGCGTCACCCGGCTCTTGCCTTCCCCGTTCGGCTCGATGATGTGCTCCCCAACGGTCTTCGAGCCGCGCACGCTCGTCACCCACGTGAAGTTCTGACCTGCTTTCCATTCGGTCACCTTCCACGTTGCTCTTGGAGTTCCCTTCGCCTTCACCGTAGCGGTCGAACCCGGGCCCATGCTGCCGGCGAGCCCTTCGACCGACTCAATCGACGGCGCCCATTCCGGCCATTTCGAAACATCCGACATGACCTGCCAGACGCGAGCCGGCGAAGCGTTGATTTCGATGCTGCGTTCCCAGCGAGGCATACCTACCTCCGGCGATGTGCGCTGATTGCTCACATCCGAGTCTTTGTCCTTCCAGCGTGCATCCGCGGCGCAGGCCGTGACATGCGACTTTCGGCGGAGAACACGCAGCGGTTGTCCCGCCCTTGTGAGGCGCGCCACACTACGCAGCCATGGATGGCTACGAACTTGCCCAGTACAACATTGCCTGGACTGTGGCCCCGCTCGACTCGCCGCAGATGGCGGACTTCACGGACAACATCGCCGCCATCAACAGTCTGGCGGAGGAAGCGCCCGGCTTCGTTTGGCGCCATCAAACCGAGGACGGCGACAGCACCGCCATCCGCGTCCGTGACGACGACCGCATCATCATCAACTTCAGCGTCTGGAAAGACGCCGAATCGCTCTTCCAGTACGCGTTCTACAGCGGCCACACCGACTACTACCGCCGCCGCAACGAATGGTTCACGCACGAAGACCAGCCCTACGCAGTCCTCTGGTGGGTCCCCGCCGGCCACCGCCCGAGCGTGGACGAAGCAGAAGCAAAACTCGCGGAACTCAAGGCGAACGGCCCAACCGCGAGCGCGTTCACGTTCAAGAAGCGCTTCCCGCCGCCTGGCTAGCCCGAGAGCATCGCCTCTTCGGCCGTCCGGCACTCGGCTATCACCGCATCGAACAGGTGCCCCACCGAATCGCCGTCGAGCGGCCCGTGGTTCTCGGCGATCATCCGCCGGATGATTGCGGCCTCGCGCTCGGGCACCTCGATCGGCAGCCCCAACCTTCGCTTCTCCAGGCCGATTTCGATGGCGTAATGCGCGCGCTCGTTGAAGAGCCGCAACAGGTCATCGTCCACCCGGTCGATTTCGTTCCGCCAGTGTTGAATCTTGCCGCCGCCGTCCATGGATCGAGGATAACAAACCGCTGCTATCGGCGTATGCTGTCTAGACAGTCTAGACGGCGAGGGTGCTCCCGTGATCGCCCGCAAATCCACCTGGCAGCTCCAGGAAGCGAAAAACAAGCTCAGCGAAGTCATTCGCCGCGCCCGCGAAGAAGGCCCGCAGACCATCACCGTGCGCGGCGAAGATGCGGTGGTAGTGGCGCGCGCTCCTCGCGCCCCGGCACGGCGGGAATTCAGCGAAAACCTCTGGGAGTTCTTTCAGCGTTCTCCCGCTGCCGGGAGCGACTTTGAGGTCCCGCCGCTGGGGGACATACCGGACCGGGACCCATCCTTCTGGTTCGAAGAGGAAGATGATTGAAGTATCTCGCCGACACCAACTTTCTCAGCGAACTCCTCAAGCGGCGCCCGAATCCGGGCGTCATGAGCTGGTTGCGATCAGTCGATGAAAACGACATCGCTGTCAGCGTGATCACCCTGGGCGAACTCCAGCGTGGGGCGTCGCGGCTAAGCCCGGGTGACCGGCAAACGGCAATTCAGACATGGATCGATCAGTACATCATTCCGCGGTTCTCAGGCCGGTTCGTGGGGCTGGGTATGGACGAGATGCTGGAGTGGGGAAGGCGCTACGGCCTGTTCGAACGCCAGGGTAGGCCTCGGCCGGCGCTCGATTCGCTGCTGGCGGTGACCGCCCTCACGAACGACCTTGCCGTGGTCTCGCGCAACGCGCGCGATTTCCACGAGTGGGGTGTCGAGGTCATCAATCCCTGGGACCACGAAAACGGGGCCTGACGGCCCCGTTCGTGGTTTGGTGGACCTGCTTCTGCGTTAGTTCTCCGGCGTGAACCGCACCGGCAGGTGCTTGATCCCGCCGATGAAGTTCGAGCGCAGACGCTGCACCGGTCCGGCCAGCTCGATGTCCGGGAAACGCCGGAACATCTCCTCGTAGAGCACGCGCAGCTCAAGCTTTGCGAACCCCGCGCCCAGGCAGAAATGCTCGCCGATTCCGAACGCCAGGTGATCGTTCGGCGTCCGCGTGATGTCGAACACGTCCGCGTTCGCGAACACATCCTCGTCCCGGTTCACCGACGGGTACCACATGACTACGCGCTCACCGGCCTTGATCAGCTGGTTGCCGACCTGCGTGTCCTCGAGCGTGTTGCGCGCCATGTGCATCACCGGCGAAACCCAGCGAAGGATCTCCTCGATCGCGCCCGGGAGGAGCGTCATGTCATCGAGCAGCTTCGCCTTCTGTTCCGGGTGCTCGCAGAGCGTCAACAAGCCGCCGGACATGCCGTTCCGCGTGGTTTCGTTCCCGGCCAGGATGAGCAGGAAGCAGAACCAGAGGATGTCCTCGTCCGTGAGTTTCTCACCTTCGATTTCGGACTCGCAGAGGATGCTGATCATGTCGTCGCTGGGCGAGATGCGGCGGTTCTGCAGCGCCTGCGCGTAATACCCGAACATCTGCATCGTGCCCATGTTGCCGGTCAGTTGCGCCGCTTCCTGCGTGCCGCGCTGGTCTTCCGGAACGTCGGTCTGGTACTCGGGGTCGCCGGGCCCGAGCACCTTGTTCGTCAGCTGGAACATCAGCTTCCAGTCCTCTTCCGGCACGCCAAGCATCCGGCAGATGACGGCCAGCGGGATGTTGCAGGCGATGTCGATTACGAAGTCGCTCTCGCCCTTCTTGGCGATGCTGTCGAGCAGGATGTTCGTGGTCTCGCGGACCTTCGGTTCCCACAGTGCGACCGCGCGCGGCGTGAAGGCCTTGTTCACCAGCCGGCGCATCTTCACGTGTCGCGGCGGGTCCATCGTGATCAGCATCTTGCCATTGCCGGCCGCCGCAGCCGTCGTTTCGTCCTCGTTCACCGGGAAGAACGAGACGATTCCCTTTTCGGAAGAGAAGATCTGCGGGTTCCGCGAAACCTGGAGGACATCGGCGTACTTCACCAGGTTCCACCAGCCGCGGCTGAACTCGTTCTCCGGCTTCCAGCTGATCGGCGCCTCCCGGCGGAGGATCTTGAACGCCTCGTGGGCGCGGCCGGATTCGAACAACAACTCGTCGCCGAGGTCGATCTCGGCAAGAGTCAAAGGGGCAATCTCGGTGGTCATGAAACGGCAGCCTCGGCAGGTGAGCTATAGGGACTTACCGCTCGGTCGATAGAGTACGGTACGCCTGAGCCGGGGCGCTAGCCCATCCGTTACACACCTATTCACCGAAACCGCGCCATCGCAATGCGTGGAATTTGTAAAGCGCTTCTCATAATTTACCTTCGCTTGGGGACGCAACAGGCACGTTGAGCGCGCCCA
>CAYTBM010000250.1:0-4765 GCA_964436025.1 uncultured Anaerolineaceae bacterium | reverse complement strand
CAGGAGGGGTAATGAGGATCGCAGTCTATCCGGGCGGATTCGACCCGGTGACCAACGGCCACCTGGACCTGGTAACCCGGATGACCCACCTCTTTGACCGGGTGATCGTCGCCGTGGTGAAGGGCCGCGACAAGGGCTCGTTGTTCGACTGGAATGAACGCGTCGAACTCGTCCGCGGGGCGGTGGAAGGATTGCGCAACGTTGAAGTGGATGGATTCGACGGGCTGATGGTGGAGTATGCGCAGCGAAAAGGCGCGGTGGCGGTGGTCCGTGGAATCCGTGCCGTGAGCGACTTCGAGGCAGAATTCGACATGGCGATGATGAACCACAAGATGGCGCCCAACATCGAGTCCGTGTACCTGATGGCGCGCCAGGAGCACCTCCTTATCAGCGCGACTCGCATCCGCGAAGTGTCCAGGCTTGGATACGACGTCTCGGACCTTGTGCCACCGCATGTGTGGGCGGCGCTGCGCCAGAAGTACGGTCAGGAGTAACCCGTGAGCCCGGAAGGGGCGCACATGGAGATCCTCGACCTGATCGACATGCTCGAAGAGCTTGTCATCCAGGCACGGAGACTGCCTGTCGGCGGCAACCTGGTGGTGGACCGAAAGCGAATGCTTGACGTCATCGACCAGATGCGTCTGGCAGTTCCCTCGGACTTGCGCCAGGCCCAACAGGTACTCGAAACGCGAGAACAAATCATCACCGATGCGCACGAATCGGCGCGAGCGACAGTGGAACGCGCAGAAACCGAGCGCGCCCGCAGGATCGAAGAAAACTCCGTCTTTCGCGAGGCGCAGGAACGCAGCAAGCAACTCCTGATGGATTCGGAAGCGCGCGCACGCCAGGTCATTGCGGACGCGGACGCGACAGCCGCTGCCCACCTGAGCGAAGCCGCCGAAGCAGCGAGCAAGCAGCTCGATGATGCCGACCAATACGCACTGGAAGTGCTGCGGCGGCTAGAACACCAGATGGAAGCATTCCTCGACTCGATCCGGGTGAGCAAGGACAGTTTGCAGGAAAAACGCTAGCGCAGCGCACACCTTGCGGTGCACAATTTGGGTAACACGCGATTACGCCCATTTCGCGGAGATACTCCGGGAGGTCCTTCATGGCCGAATTTACTGTGATCAAGGAAGCAGACGCCCCACGTCCGGCGCGACAGACGGGTAGGCTCGCAACGCGGATGCGCGAATACGAGAAGTTCGTCGAAGCAGTTGGCAGCGGCAAGGTCGGAAAACTCGTGCCCGCACGCGGTGAAACTCCGCGTGGGATCGCTCTTCGCATTAGCCGCGCGGCAAAGCGCCAGAACAAGGCGAGCGAAACATGGGTTGTCGACGGGACTGTCTACTTCAAGACTTCCTGACCAGCAACCACGGCAACAAAGAACGAGGGGTGCCTTCCGGCACCCCTCGTTCTTTTCGTGCGTTTGCGGGCGCTAGTTGCGCTCGGCAGTGGCCCCGTCCGAAGCGACGATGGCGAATGAGGGGAGGTCGCGCCGGGTGGCGCGGGAGACGGTGGCAGGCTCTCGAGCCGGTTGCTTCTCCGCCGGCTCAGAAGCTGCGCTCGCGCGGGACGGAGCGGAGCCGGCCGCCATGGTTTCGACGGTGCCGGAGACGGCCGCACCTTCCTCGACAACGAGGATGGCTGCCTTGAGGGTACCGGTCACGTGGGCCGTAGCCGCCAGCAGGAGCTTGCCGGAACAGACAAGGTCCCCCTCGAAACGCCCGAGGATGTGCGCATCGCGAGTTTGCACGCGGACGCGGGCCGTAGCGTCCTTCTTCACGGTGAAGAGGCCGCGGCAGGTCACTTCGCCGCTGATCGTCCCGTCGACGCGAAGGTCATGCTCGGTTTCAAAGCGGCCATCGAACGAGGAGTACTGGTCGATGACGCTCTCGGAGCGCTGGGCGGCGGTACGGTCGCCGGACTCATTCTGGCCCTGGGCGGCCTGGGCTGCGCCAGGGCGGCTGGTGCGGACAGGAAATGCCTCCGGCGCATCGCCGAACTGGTCAGTGGAGTCGGAGTTGTAGCCGTTCTGCTCGTATTGCGCGGCTTCGGGGTAGTGGGCATCACGAGGATTCTTCTTGATTTGCATGAGGCCCCTCCTTCCGTCGGCCGGCGAGGGATTTCGCGCGGGGGGCGGGTGCGGCCGATTGGGTTGCACCATATTCGGGCCTTCACCCACCGTCCACCCACCTCGCGAGGAATTTGACAAACGATTTACGCTCGCGATACGCCTATCGTTAAGCACAATCGTGGACGATGGCCACCGCGCATCAGAGCACGATGTTGAACAGCTTGTCCGCCACGTAGATCACCCGCCGTGGTTCCTTGCCGGCGAGGTGCTCCCGGATGCGGGGGAGCGCCCACACCGCGGCGCGCGCGTCCGCCTCAGGCGAGCCGGCGGGGAGCACCACGCGGTCGCGGACCTTCCCGTTCACCTGCACCACCAGTTCCACCGTGTCTTCGCGGGCGAGCTCCGCGTCGGCCACAGGCCATCGCTGGGTGTGGACGCTGTAGGGCTCGCCCAGCCGCTCCCAGAGCTCTTCGGTGATGTGCGGGGCGAGCGGCGCGGTGAGCAGCACGGCGGTACGCACGCCCTCTTCCCAGGCTGTCCGGTCGACCGCGCCGGCCTCGCGCGCCCGTTGCAGGGCGCTCGAATGCTCCATCAACCGCGAGATCATCGTGTTGAAGCGGAAGTTCTCGACCTCTTCGGTCACTGCGAGGATGGTCTTGTGCGTAGCCCGGCGCAGATCCTTCGCGGCGGCAGCTTTCGGCGAATCCACCAGTGCGGCTGGCTCGACCACCAGCGACCACAGGCGGTTGAGCCAGCGGGCGATGCCGGTCATGCCGGTGGGGTTGTACGGCCCGCCCTGGTCCCACGGGCCAACGAACATGAGCTGGCAGCGGAAGCAGTCCGCGCCCCACTTCTCAACCTGGTCGTCGGGCGCCACGACATTGCCCCGGCTCTTGGACATGCGGTTGCCGTCAGGCCCTAAGACAACGCCCTGGTTGAACAGGCGCGTCATCGGTTCGTCGCCTTCGACGATGCCCATGTCCCGCGCCGCCTTCCAGAAGAAGCGCGTGTAGAGCAGGTGCATCACCGCGTGTTCGGCGCCGCCTGTGTATTGGTCCACGGGGAACCACTTCTGGGCAGCCTCGCGTGAGAAGGGGCGCTCGGGGTTGTGTGGGTCCGCGTAGCGCATCTGGTACCAGCTGGAGCACATGAACGTATCCAGCGTGTCGGTCTCGCGGCGGGCGGCGCCGTGGCAGTTCGGGCAGGGCACGTTGACCCAGTCTTCTGACAGGGTCAACGGCGACTGGCCGGTAGGCATGAACTGCACGTTCTCAGGCAACGTCACCGGTAAGTCTTCGTCCGGTACGGGCTGAGTGCCACATTTGGGGCAGTGGATGAACGGGAGCGGCGCACCCCAGAACCGCTGGCGCGAAACAGACCAATCCCGAAGGCGGTAGGTGACGGCCCCTTTCCCGAACCCTTGCTGCTCCGCGTAGGCGACAACCTTGCCGATCGCCTCGCTCTCTGGAATCCCGTTAAACGGGCCGGAATTGATCATCCTGCCGCCATGGGCGTAGGCCCGGGTCAGGGGCTTACTGGTATCGACATCCGGGTGGTCGAAGGTGGGGATGATCTCCAAGCCGTATTTCGTTGCGAACTCGAAGTCTCGCTCGTCGTGTGCCGGGACAGCCATGATTGCGCCGGTTCCGTAGGTAACCAGCACATAGTCCGCGATCCAGATGGGCACACGCGCGCCGTTGAACGGATTGATGGCATACGCCCCGGTGAAAGCGCCGGTCTTCTCACGATCGGTCGAGAGGCGGTCAATCTCTGTGGCGCGCGCCGTCGCGGCGATGTAGTCATCGATGGCCTCGCGCTGGCTATCGGCCGTGATTCGCTGGACCAGCGGGTGTTCGGGCGCGATCACCATGAACGTCGCCCCGTAGACGGTGTCGGGCCGCGTGGTGAATACCGTGAGCGGCTCCGCCACACCCGGCACATCGACGCGGAAGTCCAGGTGCGCGCCTTCCGAGCGCCCGATCCAGTTGCGCTGCATGGTGCGAATTCGTTCGGGCCAGTCGATCCCGTCGTAACGCAGCAGTTCGTCCGCATACGCGGTGATCTTGAAAAACCACTGGCGCATCATCTTGCGCTCGACAACGTCGTCGGAGCGCTCACAGCGGCCGTCGAGCACCTGTTCGTTGGCCAGCACCGTCTGGCAGCCGGGGCACCAGTTCGCCAGTGACTCAGCCTGATATGCCAGGCCGTGCTTGTAGAACTGCAGGAACCACCACTGCGTCCACTTGTAGTACTCCGGATCGCTGGTTACGACTTCGCGGTCCCAATCGAAGCTCGCGCCCATCAGGCGGAGTTGGCCACGCATCCGGTCGATGTTCTGGTAGGTCCATTCTTTGGGATCGATTCCGCGCTTGATGGCGGCGTTTTCGGCGGGCAGGCCGAACGCATCGAAGCCCATCGGGAACATCACGTTGTAGCCGAGCATGCGGCGGTAGCGAGCGCCCACATCGCTCGGCGCCATGGCGTACCAGTGGCCCGTGTGGAGGTCCCCGGAGGGGTAGGGGAACATCGTGAGCGCGTACCACTTCGGCCGCGGGTCATCATCGGGGGCGGCGTAGAGGCGGGTTTCCTCCCAGCGCTGACGCCATTTGGGTTCGATTACATGGGGTTCTAAACGATCGACCACGACCGGTTACCTCGCTTGTGTCGTTCGGAGAGCACGAGGCAATC
>CAYTBM010000249.1:0-4778 GCA_964436025.1 uncultured Anaerolineaceae bacterium | reverse complement strand
ACCGGCGGCCCCGACCCAGGCCCCGCCGCCCCCTCCCGCTCCGACCTCGCCTCCGGCGCCGCCGCCCACGGCCGCTCCCGCGCCGACTAAGACGACGAAGGGTTCCTAGCGATGAAATACTGGGGCGTTGCGATTGCGGCCGCGGCCGCCGGGGTATTGGTCGGCAATGGCATGTTCGGCGAGGCCGTTTCTCGCGGCCTCGCGGCAACCGGGCCTCACGGGGCCTGGTACGCCAGCCGTGCAGCCGGCATCGCCAGCTATCTGTTCCTCTGGCTCGGCCTGGTCGGCGGGTTGCTGATGTCGTCCGCGTGGTTCGATGGCTATGTCAGCCGCGCCCGGCTCCTGGCCTTCCACCAGACCGCGACCATCGCCGGGGTGCTCCTCGGCCTTGCTCATGGCCTCGTCCTGATCCCGGACGAATGGACGCACTTCGAACTGTTCGACGTGCTCGTCCCGTTCGGTTCGTACTACAAGACCTGGCTGACGGCGATCGGCACGGTCGCGCTCTATCTCTCTGCCATCGTTTCCCTTTCCTTCTGGTTCCGGAAGCAGATGGGCATGAAGGCGTGGCGCTACCTGCACTACTCGTCGGTGGCTGCGTTTGGCGGCGCCTTCTGGCACGGCATGGCGCTGGGGACCGATTCGCGTGCGCCGTGGCTCATGGGGACCTACCTCGCCACCACGCTCGCGGTCGTCTTCGGCGTCATGCTCCGGATCACCTATCGACGCGCGGCCGTGAAACGGTCGACTGTACCAATGAAGACGGAAGCGCAGGCCGCCTGAAATGACTTACACGCCGGACCAACTGCACAACGCCATCGAAGCCGGGTTCTCCCACGGAGAGTCCGAGCTTTCGGCGCTCGTGCGTTTGGCCCGGCGGCTCGCGCGCCTGTCGCCTCCCGGGCCAGACACCGATGCCTCGCGCCGCATGCGGCTTCGTTTCGAAGCCGTCATGGCCGGCGAGTCGCATCGCGCGTCCGCCTGGTGGTGGCCCTTCCCGGCCGCCGGCTGGCGGCGTCCCTCGCTCGCGCAGCGCTTCGCGGCCGGGGCGCTCATGGTCACAGCCATCGGCGGGACGGCCAGTGTCGCTACAGGGGTAACGCCCGCCGAAGCCGCCCGCACCACCGTCCGCGTGGTTACGGGCGCGATCCAGAACCTGGGCCCGCACACCTTCCTGGAGGAGGTCGCCCCGGCGGTGCAGCCCCCTGCCGAAGGCACGGCGGCTACTACCGTTGCAGCCCCGGACCGGCCGGACGCGGCACCATCGACCGGCGAACAGCCGTCTTCATCGCCAGAACCGCGGGCTGTGGCAGAGGGAAGCGGTAGCCCGGAAGCCACGCCCGAGCCCTCCGAGACTCCCTCCACGACGACGACCCCGCCTCCGACCCGCACGCCGTCGCCGGCGGTGACTCCCGGTGGCGCCTTCCTGCCGCCCTCGGCCCCCGCGACAGCCACGCCGACACCGGTTTTCCCGACTTCGACGCCAACGAAACCGCCCGCCAGCAACCAGCCGCAACCGACCGCCACGCCCAGCTCCGTCACCTCCACGCCAACGGCGTCTGCCACGCCAGGCCCATCCTCGACGCCATCCGCAACGCCGACTCCGTCAGCGACGCCGACGAAACCCCCGGATGACGACGATGAGTCCGAACACGAGGACGACTTGCCGGAGCACGACGATTGAGCGCGTTCCCCACCGTTGCGGTTGGCGCGGCGCCCCGCCCATGGCGGGGCTTCCGCGCGCTGTTCGCAGCGTTCGTGAGCCACGGCCGAGGGCAAGAAGATGCGAGCCCTCGCATCGCGCACGAAGCGCTTCGCCGCCAGGACCAGGATGCCTGGCGCCAGGTGTTCGAGACGCAGCACCCGGCCATCTACCGCTACGCGTTGGGCCGGCTCGGCTCGCCTTCCGAAGCCGAGGACGCCACCAGCCAGGTTTTCGCCGAAGCCTGGGAACACGCCTGCGACTTCGCCGACCATGGCCTTCCCGTGCGCGCCTGGCTCTTCGGCATCGCCCGAAACGTGGTGAACAACCAGCGCCGCAGGCTGGTCCAGCGCCCGCCTGCGCTCTCGCTCGAGGAACACGACCGCGCCGGACACGACCCGGGCCTCGATGCCGGCAGGCTGGACCTTTACAAGGCGATCGGCGCGCTTGAGCAGTCCTGGGCGGAAGTCGTGACGCTTCGCTTCGTCCACGGGCTCTCGCTGCACGAAACTGCTCAGGCCCTGGGCATGTCGATCGACTCCGTCAAAGGGAAGCAAGCTCGCGCGCTGGCTGAGATGCGAAGGCGGCTGGTGGCGGGCTAATTCGAACCGTCCCGCGCCAACTCCATGGCCCTGAGGTGGTACGGCTTCGGGACCGAGGGCGTGCCGGTCGATGTTGGTGTCGCAGTCGGAGTGGCCGTACCGGTTCCAGGAGTCGTGGTGGACGTGTTCGAGCCGGTCGTGCCGGTACTCGTGGGCGTGCTGGTGGAAAGGGCGGAGGTGCCGGTGGCAGTGGGGATTGAGCTTGCGGAGGTGGTCGCACTTGTTGGTGCCGACGTCGCCGGCGAAGTCGCGGTGGCCGTCGGCGTAGGCGTGGCACAGCCACCGTTGAGGGAAACCGTCGGGTGCGCCTGGAGCACAAGGACGGGGCCCTCCGGTGTGTTGAGGTTGACCGTGATCGAACTCTGAGACGAGCATGCCTCGGCACTTTTGACCTGTAAGCGCACGTAGAAAGTAAACGTGCCCTTGACGTAGCTGCCGAACGTGCACGACAGCTGGCTGCCGCCGGAACAGTGCATGACCCCGGGGCCCGAGTAGCTCGCTGTCACTGCGGTACCGAAGACGGCGGGGTCCCAGGTGTGGATCAGTTCCGCCGGATAGGAGTTCGTTTGCGAAATCGTCACGACGGATTGCCAGTCGAACGTCTGCCCCTGCGGATACGGCGGCGCCACGCCAGCCAACGTCGTGTTCTCCATCGTGAACGTGGGAGGCGGATCGTAAGTCGCCACTGCCCACATGGCATGGACCTTCACCCGGCCGATGAACCCAACGTCTTTCAGGCCGATTTCCACCGGTGTCGTCCGCAGCCAACCGGTGGCGTAGAAGTGCTGCGTCGTAGACTGGATGGTCGTGGAGCCCTTTGGGTCGATCCCGGTTCCGGGAGTATCGGCGCCGGCCACGCGAACAAATGGGGTGACCGTTTGGAGCAGGTCCGTGCCGTCGGCATCGCTGTAACAAACCGTGACGGCGAGATCGCGGATGGGGGCGTTGAACGGCACAGAAGAGAGGTCAAGCGTGTAGGAACTGGACTGGTTGGTGTAGTACTGGCCGGTGATCCAGAATCCGTCCCCTGCGCCGCAAGTGCCGTCGTCAATCGCGGCCACTTCACTTCCGCCGCCGCTCTCGTTCCATCCGGAGTAATAGCCCTGGCTCACCGGGACCAGGATTCCGGTGCTCCCGGCCAACGCCGCCTGGCTGCCGCTGAGCGCAGCAAGCGCAACGCCAAACGCGACTGCCGCGAGTAACAGCAGCGATGTGGACGCCCGGAATTTCGCGTGCAGCGGCATGGTGCTCCCCCGAGTCCTCTTGCTCTACGGAGCCCTCCGCCGTTCGTTACGGCCTTCCCGGAAAAAGTTCATTAATCGTGAATCAGCGGTCGGGACTCATCGTTCGCGGGCAATCGGCAAGTCGAAATCGACGATGTACGTTCCGGCGAATGGGGGCGCGGGCCCGGCCGCGTTGGGACTTCTGCGGCCGGGCCCGCCTGGCATGGGGAGGAAATTCCCACCCGTTAGACCGCCGGACCTCACATTCCTTACAGCGCCTCATCGGGTCACCCATCAGTAGCTCGGGGCCACTGTGACGAACGCGCCTTGGAGCATCTTCGTCCGCTCGCTGACGTTGGAACCACACTCCAACCCGAGGTCCGACGATGCCCCCAGCTTTCGCCATCCCCGAGACTCCCCTCCCTCTCCAGCTCAACGACCTGGACCACGAACGTCGCAGCCGCTACCGCGAGAACCTCGCCTTCTACGAGGGCCGCCAGTGGCCCGGTCGCGCACGCCGTGGTGAACGCAGGCTGACCTTCAACTACGCCAGGGCCTTCGTCGACAAAGTGACCAGCTACCTGCTCAACGGTTCTTCCCTGCAGGTGGAAGGCGGCGAGACGACTGAAGGCCGTGCTCGCGCCCGTGCCGCCGAACGAGCGTTGCGCACGATGGAGTCGGCGAACGGTCTCGCCCAGCTCGACTACGAGACCGAACTGGACTGCGCCGTGCTCGGCGACGCCTGCTACAAGTTGACCTGGGACACCGAAGCTGGCGGTGTGCGTATAACCGCGCCGGACGTGCAGGGCCTATTCGCCTGGCGCGAACCTGGAGACTCCTCCCGCGTCACAGCCATCGCCAGCCAGTACCGCCTTTGCGAGACGGGCCGCCCGACTTCGAGCGCGGATGAGACCGTCACCGAATACTGGACGGCGGAGGTGTTCGAACTCTGGCACGGCACTGAACTGACCCTGAGCGAGCCGAACCCGTACGGCTTCATCCCCTTCGTGGTCTTCCCCAACGTCCGCGAGCCGAAGCAGCACTGGGGTTCGAGCGACATTCCGCCGCTGATGGAATCGAACCGCGAGCTGAACCGTGCGTTCAGCCAGCTCAGCCAGATCCTGGAACTGTCCGGAAACCCGATCGCCGTACTCGAAGGCGTCACCGGCTCCCAGGACATCGCGGTCGAACCCGGGGCGGTCTGGGAAGTGCCGGAGAACGCGAAGGCCTACCTGCTGGACCTGCTCAAGG
>CAYTBM010000248.1:2726-4789 GCA_964436025.1 uncultured Anaerolineaceae bacterium | reverse complement strand
GACTTCGCCATGCGCTATGACCCGGTGGTGAACCTCCGAACCGCACTGTGGTTGCGCACCGTACGCGGCCACTACGGCGGCAGCGGCGGCTGGGCCAACTGCTCTGCGCTCTGGGGGATAGACTAGGCGCCGATAACCAGGGGGAGGAGCCAGGCGCAATGTTCATCGCAATGAATCAGTTCTCCGTAACGTCCGGCCGCGAAGCCGAATTCGAAGAAGGGTGGCGGACGCGAGAGAGCTATCTCAAGGGCTTCGATGGCTTTGTCCACTTTGCCCTGCTCAAGGGCGATGAGGCCGGAGACTACGTCTCGCACACCATCTGGCGCACGCGAGCGGATTTCCTCCAGTGGACCCAGTCCGAAGCCTTCCGGAAAGCGCACAGCGTGCGCAACGCCGAGGGTGTACTGGCCGGGCATCCGCGGGCTCGCTTCTATGACGCGGTGCTCGCGGAACAGGGCGACCTGAGCTCCCTCGAAGGATGACGACAGAGCCTGAGTCGCCTCTCCGGCCGGAGCACTTCCGGCGCGTGGACGAGAGCGAGGACGCGCTCTTCTACCGCGAGCCGCGGCTGGTCACACATATCGATGACGCCGCCATCGAGGCCGTTTCGCGTTTCTACGGCCAGCTCATCCCGTCGGGTACCCGTGTGCTGGACCTGATGACGAGTTGGGTGTCCCACCTGCCGCCGGACCTCGAGCTGGACGGCGTTGCCGGCCTGGGGATGAATGAATACGAGCTGGCGCAAAACCCGGTGCTCACGGAGCGAGTGATCCAGGACCTCAACCGGGACTCCAACCTGCCGTGGGCAGATGCGACGTTCGGCGCGGCAATCGTCACCGTCTCCGTGCAGTACCTTACAGGTCCGGCGGCCGTTTTCGCTGAAGTCGGCCGTGTGCTGGCGCCGGGGGCGCCATTCGCCGTCGCCTACTCCAACCGCTGCTTTCCCATGAAGGCGGTAGCCGTCTGGCAGAGCCTGAACAGCCGCGAGCACGCAGAGCTGATCGGCCTCTACTTCCGCCTCTCGGGGAAGTTTGGCCAACCGGAAGCGTACGACATCAGCCCTGGCCCGGGTTCGGACCCGATGTTTGTGGTCATGGCGCGGGCACTGGGCTGAGCGGAGACGCCTACATACCGCCGAGCTGGAAGCCCTCGTAGTCGTTCGCGGCGACTTGCGCGCAGCGCTCGGCATAAAGGTTCACGCCGCCGATGTAGGGCATGAACACGCGCGGCTTGCCGGGAACGTTCGCACCGATATACCAGGAGTTGGCCTGCGGATAGAGGGTGAAGTTGGCGACTTCGTTGACATGGTCGACCCACGCGTCCTCGGCCTGGACGGTGGCTTCGATGGTCTGGAGTTCGTGCTCGCGGAGGTAGCTCAGGCAGTCAGATATCCAGTCCACGTGCTGTTCGATCGACACGATCATGTTGCTCAGCACCGATGGACTGCCCGGGCCGGTGATGGTGAACAGGTTCGGGAATCCCGCGACCTGGAGGCCAAGATACGTGCGCGGGCCGTGTTCCCACTTGTCCTTGAGGGTGAGACCGCCTCGGCCGCGGATATCGATGTTCAGCAGTGCGCCGGTCATCGCGTCGAAACCGGTTGCGAAGACGATGGCGTCGAATTCGTACTGTGTGTCCCCGACTCGAACGCCGTCGGGCGTGATCTCCTCGATTGGCGTGCTCTTCACGTCGACGAGCGAGACGTTGGGCCGGTTATATGTCTCGAAGTACCCGGTATCGACACAGAGGCGCTTCGTGGCGAAGGGGTAGTCTTTCGGGCACAGCAGCTCGGCCGTGGCGGGATCCTTCACGATTTCGCGGATTTTCGAGCGCACGAACTCGGCTGCGGTCTCGTTCGCGTCCTTGTTTATGGCCAGGTCGGTGAACGCGCCGCCGATGGCGAAACCTCCGATGTCCCAGCGCTTCTGAAATTCGGCGCGGCGCTCTGCTTCCGACACTTCGAGGGCCGACTTCTCGGTTGGGAGGCGCTGAAGAATGCCGCCCGTCGTGTTGCGGGCTTCCTGGCGAATGTCCGTGTACTTCGCGGTCATCCGCGCCTCTTC
>CAYTBM010000248.1:1303-2626 GCA_964436025.1 uncultured Anaerolineaceae bacterium | reverse complement strand
GGTTGGTTTTCACCGTCCAACGGTTGGCCCTTTCGTCGAAGACAGCGGAGGTGACGCGGGTGTTGAACTTGATGCCATCTCGGAGTTCAAACTTCTCGGTGACATGCTGGATGTAGCGCAGGATCTCGGGCTGGGTGGCATAGCGCTCGGACCACTTCCATTCGCGCGCGAGGTCATCTTCGAAGCCGTACTGGTATTCGAGGCTTTCGATGTCGCAGCGAGCCCCGGGGTAGCGGTTCCAGTACCACGTACCGCCAACATCGTCGCCGGCCTCGATCACGACGGCGCTCATGCCCATGCGGCGAAGACGAAGCAGTTGGTAAAGGCCGGCAAACCCCGCGCCAACAACAACGGCATCGACGGTTTCAGGCAGGCGGCCGGTAATCCCGGCAGGTTCGGCGGCAAGTGCGGTCATGGTTGGATCCTTGGAAGTGTGGCTATGGCAGGATTCTGTCGCTCTGGTCGGGTGGTGTCTACGGGACCGCCGCGGCGCGCGGATGCTCAGGCGCTGCGTGGCAAACGTACGGTGAAGGCCGCGCCATGCGGCTCGCGGTTCTCAACCGAGACAGTGCCGCGGTGCGCCTCGACGATTGCACGCACGATCGCAAGGCCAAGGCCCGACCCGCCGTCCTTGCGGGCGCGGCCTGCAGATGAACGGTAGAACGGCTCGAAGACATGCTCCTGATCCTCGGGAGGGATGCCGGGGCCCGTGTCCCGAACTTCCAGGATAACGCCGCTCTCCGCGCCCGTGAGCGCGACCTCAACGGCGGCGTCGGCCGGCGTGTGCACAAGGGCGTTCGAAACGAGGTTGTTGACCACCTGATAAATGCGGTCGGGGTCGCCGGTGAGGCCCGCCGGGCCCTCAGTCCGAAGCGAGATGGTGCGTTCCGGCTCGCGGTCGCGCGCCACTTCGACGACCTCGCGGGCGATGCCTTCGAGATCGACCGGCTCGCTTGCCAGCGGGCGGTCCTGGTCCAACCGGGCGAGGAGGAGCAGGTCCTCGACGATGAGGCTCATTCGCTCGGACTGCTGGGTGATGCGGCCCATGACCTTGGCCAGGTCCTCCGGACGGGTGCTCGCACCGCGCCCGAACAGTTCGGCATACCCGCGGATGGACGTGAGCGGCGTGCGGAGCTCGTGCGATGCGTCCGCGAGAAAGCGGCGCAGCTGCTGCTCGGACCGGTCACGTCGGCGGAACGAGTCGTGGAGATCGTCGAGCATCTCGTTCATCGCAAGGCCGAGACGTCCGATCTCGGTTCCTTTTGAAGTCACCGGCATGCGTTGGGTCATGTCGCCGGCGGCGATGCTGGCGGCGGTGGCGGC
>CAYTBM010000248.1:0-1203 GCA_964436025.1 uncultured Anaerolineaceae bacterium | reverse complement strand
GTGTCGCCCGCGTAGCGGACTTCCGCATAAGTGCCGGGAGGGATACTGGCCTGGAAGTTCTGCGGCACGCCTCGTGGCGGCTGGCCGCCACGTGTGTCCGTAGTCGCCTGGGGAACTTCGCCGGTCGAGCCGGTGACGCCGCGGACCATTCCACCCTGGATGATGAAGCCAGGACCATCGCGGAAGCGCTCGTCCAACAGCCGGGCCGTCGCCGGTCCGCGGGCTGCCTCCACCTGATCATCCACCCTCGCGAGCATGAACGACCGCACGGAGTAATAGGTGGCGATTTCGGCGGCGCCCAGCCCGACGGCGACGACTGCCATAAGTCCCAGGACGAGACGCGTGCGAAGCGAGAACGACTTCATTCCCTGGCCGTGCGGAGCGAATACCCGAAGCCGCGAACCGTGTGGATGAGCGGCTGACCCGCCGCATCGACCTTGCGGCGGAGGTAGCTGATATAGGTCTCGACGATGCGGGCGTCGCCGTCAAAGTCGTAGTTCCAGACGTGGTCGATAATCTGCTCCTTGGAGAGCACGCGCCGGGCATTCAGGAGCAGGTAGCGGAGGAGCTTGAATTCGGTGGGGGTAAGCTCAATGGAGCGGCCTTCCCGGGACACTTCCATCGTCTCGAGGTCCATATCGAGGTCGGCGAAGTGAAGCCGCTCGCCGTCGTTCCTGCGGCCGTTGCGGCGCAACGCGACCCGAACTCGAGCAATCAATTCGGCGAGGCTGAACGGCTTGCAGATGTAGTCATCGGCGCCGAGGGTGAGGCCGTGGACCCGGTCCTCCGGCATGTCGCGCGCCGTGAGAAACAGCACCGGGACGCGGATGCCCTCGGAGGTCATGCGGCGGATGACTTCGAAGCCGTCGATGTCATCGAGCATGACATCGAGGAGCACAACATCCGGACGGTAAGAGCGGACAACGGAGAGCGCCTCACGTCCGCCTGAGGCGACGGCCACCTCGAAGCCTTCATACCGGAGCGCGGTGGCGACCAGGTCGGTGATGGCATCTTCGTCATCGACGACGAGCACCTTCGCGGTTGCTTCGGCGCTGCGAGTGGGGACGGCTTCACTGTTGGCGCCCATGGTGACTCCCTGGCGGACTTGATCCGATCCTGCCCTATCAGTATTGGCTGAAGCTTAGAAACTGCTGAGAACTTGCTGGGGCGGAGGCGGACATAGGAACTCTTATCCCCATTTTG
>CAYTBM010000247.1:2117-4815 GCA_964436025.1 uncultured Anaerolineaceae bacterium | reverse complement strand
AAGGCGGCCGTGACGAGGAGGCCGGCAAGGAGCGCGCGGCGTGCCTGCTCGGGGTGTGCGTGCACAGTCTCATGCTACCAGAGCCTGCGAATGCTACAGTTTACGTTCGGGCAAACGCAGAGTTGCCCGGTTGAGGGTTTACCGGCCTGTCCGGAGAGCTTGCCGGCCTGACGGCCGCCGTTGCCGAAGAAATCCAGCCCCTCCTGCGAATCGGGGAGGGTTCTCTGCGTCTCGGGCTCCCGGAAGCCGGCCGCGCCCCCGTCGCCGCCGCCATTGCGCGCAGCAGTGATGGCCCGGTGCTCCTCGTCGTCGCGAGCCCGGCCAAATCCCTCGCCATGCACGAAGAGTTGGGCATGTTCCTCCGCCCGGACATCCCCCTGGCACGGCTCCCCGAACGGGAATCGCTCCCCTACGAATTCGTCCGCGACGACCACGCTCTGGCGATTGACCGCAGCCGCGCGCTCGGCCTCCTCCGGTCCGGGGAGCCGGCCCTCGTCGTCGCCTCCTGGGCGGCGCTCTCCGAGCATTGCGCAGGGCCGGAGGTCGAAGGCGAAGGGGTCACCCTGCGCGCCGGCAGCGGCGTCAACCCAGCCGCGTTGATGGCGACGCTCGAAGCCGAGGGCTACGCGGTCGAGCACCTCGCCGATGCGCCCGGAACCGCCTCACGCCGTGGTGGGATCATCGATGTGTTCCCGGCCACCGCTGAACGCCCCTTCCGTATCGAATTCTTCGGCGACGAAATCGAGAGCATCCGCGAACTGGACCTGGCCACGCAACGCAGCGTGGCACGGCTGGACGAGCTGCACCTGCCCCCGGCAGCCTCCAACTCCGAGGGCGCCCGCGTCGCCGCGCGTCGGCTCGCGGAAACTGTCTCAGCCGTCGGCGAATCGGCCGAAGCCGTCGTCGAACAGCTCGAACTGCTCGCGGACGGCTACCGCAGTGACTTCGCAGGCTTCTTCGAACCGTTGCTCTATCTGACCGACGCGACGTCGCACCTCGCGGTCGGCGCCCTTGTTGTCCTTGATGAGCCCGACGATGGCGTGACGGCACTCGACACGTCCGCCGAACACGAGGCACGCACCCGTGTTGAGCTGGAGCAGCGTGGGGCGATCCCCGCCGGGCTGCCCGCCCTCCGCACCAACGCCGAATCACTGCGCGCGGAGCTCGAACGGCGGCCCATCGTCGAACTGCAGCGCTTCGGCACGGAAGAACTCGGCGCGAAGCGGCTCCCTCTCGGCGTCTCGCCCAGCTTCGCCGGGAAGCTCCGGACCCTCGCGCAGCAAGCCGGCGCGTGGGCGAAGCAGGGACGGGCGGTCGCCGTCGTTTCCCAGCAAGCCCTGCGCCTGGCCGAACTCCTTGACGAAGAGGGCATCTCGGCAACGAAGCTGCGTTCGCTGGGCACGCCGCCCCAACCCGGCGAGATCGTCTTGCTCCCGCTGGCCGTCAGTGGTGGCTTCACAATCGGCGAGCAGCTCTCCGTCATCACTGATTCCGAGGTCTTCGGCTTCCGCAAGCGCCGCCGCCCAACGCGCTCGCGCCAGGGCATCCGCAGCGACCTCGTTTCCACGCTTGAAGTCGGCGACTACCTGGTCCACGCGGACCATGGCATCGCGCGCTACGCCGGCCTCATCCGGCGCTCCGTCGAAGGCGTCGAGCGTGAGTACCTCGAACTCCAGTACGCCGAAAGTGACAAGCTGTACGTGCCGGCCGACCAGCTCGAGTCCGTCTCGCGTTATGTCGGACCGACTGATCACCCGCCTTCACTGACGCGGCTCGGCTCGCAGGATTGGGCGCGGGCAAAGCGGCGCGTGAAGCAGGCCGTGGTCGAACTCGCGCAAGAGCTGCTCGACCTGTACGCGCGGCGGGAGATGTCCCGCGGGCACGCTTTTCAGCCCGACAACGCCTGGCAGATGGAGATGGAAGCGGCCTTCCCCTTCGTCGAAACGCAGGACCAGCTGGAGGCAATCGCGGAAGTCAAAGCGGACATGGAGAACCAGAAGCCGATGGACCGCCTCATTTGCGGAGACGTCGGCTATGGCAAGACCGAAGTCGCAGTGCGCGCCGCGTTCAAAGCCGTAATGGACGGCAAGCAGGTCGCTGTCCTCGTGCCCACCACCGTCCTCGCGGAACAGCACGGCAACACCTTCCGGGAACGTGTCGCCGGCTTCCCCGTGCGCGTGGAAGTGCTCTCCCGCTTCCGCAACGAGCAGCAACAGCGCGAAATCGTCAAGGGAATCACCTCGGGCGAAGTCGATATCGCCATCGGCACACACCGGCTTGTCCAGAAAGACGTAGCCTTCAAGGATCTCGGCCTCGTCATCATCGACGAGGAGC
Organism: uncultured Anaerolineaceae bacterium; assembly: GCA_964436025.1. Classification (GTDB taxonomy): domain Bacteria; phylum Chloroflexota; class Dehalococcoidia; order Tepidiformales; family Tepidiformaceae; genus Amarobacter. The sequence continues at coordinate 2,481 of CAYTBM010000247.1, read as the reverse complement.
AGCGCTTCGGCGTTTCGCACAAAGAGCGCTTGAAGCAGATGCGCTCGGAAGTCGACAGCCTCGTCCTTTCCGCAACGCCCATCCCTCGCACGCTGCAGATGTCGCTGGTTGGCATCCGCGACATGAGCACCGTCATGACGCCGCCCGAAGAGCGCCAGCCCATCCGCACCTACGTCCTGCAGTGGGACGATGAACTGCTGCGCGAGGCCATCGACCGCGAACTGCAACGCGGCGGGCAGGTGTATTTCGTGCACAACCGCGTGCACAACATCGAGCGGATCGTCTCCCGCCTTCGAGAAATCGTCCCGGAAGCGCGCATCACCGTCGGCCACGGCCAGATGCCGGAGGAACAGCTCGAACGGGT
>CAYTBM010000247.1:0-2017 GCA_964436025.1 uncultured Anaerolineaceae bacterium | reverse complement strand
GGCAACGAGCAGAGCGGCCACATCGCGGCCGTCGGGTTCGACATGTACTCGAAGCTCGTGGCTGAAGCGGTTTCCGCGCTGAAGAAGCTCGTGGCGCCGGAGGCTCCCGCCGGGCCTGCACCGCTCCCTCCCTCACCCCTGGTCGACCTCCCTTTGAGCGCGCACATCCCGGAAACCTACATCGAGGACATCCACGCGCGGCTCGCCGTCTACCAGCGCGTCGCCGAGATCGAGTCCGCAGAAGGTATCGCAGAAATGCAAGCGGAGCTGGCGGACCGCTTCGGGTCAGTGCCCCGCTCGGTCGAAAACCTGCTCTACGTGGCCCTCATTCGTTCCATGGCACGCCGCGCCAACGTTGAAAGCCTCAAGACGGACGAGCAGATGTTCCATCTCCGTATTCGCGGCGGCACGCCGCCGGCGATGAAGTACGCCGTGGAAGCCTTGAGCTTGAAGAGCGTCCTGGTCGGTCCGAACCAGGTCCGCATCGACCGCGTCGGCGCCGGCACGAACTGGATGCCGCTGCTCGCGCGGGTGCTGCGCGTCATGGTCGACTCGCGTCAGTAATCCTCTTCGTCCGTCCCGTCCGCCGGCGAAACCAGCCGGTCCGCCCGGCTGAGCACGAACGCACCCGCGACAACCATGATCCCTGCGAGCAGCACCACGATCCCGTTCCGAAGCGGGACGGTCAGCGCCGCGACGGCCGTGTCGCGCAAGCTGTCTTCGAACGGATCTCCGCCTCCCACCGCCCCAACCAGTGCCCGGGCGCCGAAGAACAGGAGAACGACTGGCACTGCACCCGCAGCCGCTGCCATGCCGATTGCCCGCATCCGCCCCCATCCCTGCCCTGTCGCCGCCGTCACGACCCCGAAAAGGGCGCAGCCCGCCAGCCCGACAAGGGTGAACAGGGTCGCCCGCGAGTGGTTCGTCTCGGACACCTGCCCGATGGCCATCTCCATGGCGCCCTGCAGCGAGAACCGGCGCACCGATCCGCTCCCCGTCCGGTCGAAGGCATCGACGCCGTCGGCATACAGCAGCGCGGAAGAACGCTCGAGGATGATCTCCCGCAACTGGGCGTCCGAGCTCTTGAGGACCTCATCGCGCGTGAGCACCACGTCCAGGGGGTAGCCCTCGAAGCTGATCGTCGGGTCCTTACTCTCGAGCGCCGCCTGGCGAAGCGCCGGGCCTTCGTCGGCCAGCAACTGGTCAAGGTCGGTGAGACTCACGAGTCCCGCCTCGATGATGTTCCGCGCCGGTGCTTCCGCCGTTACCTGCCGGCAGCTCATCGAGAAGATCAGGACAAAGACCGACACCGACAGCAGCACCACAACGATCGACCTGCGCCCTTCGGACGAAGACGTGGCACGCCCGTACACGCGGTCGCGGACGTCGATTTCGTAGTCGTCGGATGCCGGATACACGATTGCGCGCGCCTAGACGAGCCGCACGACAATCGTGCCGGCAATCCGGTCGTGCAACGTCCGCCTGTGCTTGTCGAACGCCGCCCAGATGAAGCCGAACGCAGCGACCACCAGCGCCCCGCCGACCGCGGCGGCAGCGAGCGCCGAGTTGTCGCGGAATGCATACCCCACGATTGCCCCCCCGGCCGCGATGAGGACGTAGACGAGCAGGCCAACCACCCGCGCCATCGCCCCGAGGACGCCCAGGGCATGACCGTCCGAACGGATAACCATCAGTTGCATCACCGAAGCACCGATCGTCTGCCCTTTCCAGGCGAAGCCGACGAAAAAATAGAGGAGCAACGCGGGCGGGATACAGCCAACGCATACCCAAAACGCGTTCAGAGCCGTGCTCGAGGGTTCGACCCGCTCGAAATCGGAGGAGATGAGCACGATGAGCGAACCCGCCGTCACCAGCAGGGCCGCGATGATGAACATCACCAGCACGTCCAGGGCGCCGGCGGCAACGCGGGATTCAAACGAGGCATAGTGGAGGCGAAACGGTGGCCGGCGGCCGCGGTCGACATCCTGCATGGTGGTCGCGCTTGCGCTCATAGGCT
>CAYTBM010000246.1:2746-4855 GCA_964436025.1 uncultured Anaerolineaceae bacterium | reverse complement strand
GCCATTGCCGAAATCCCGTACCTCTGGGAAAGCCTGGAGCACATCACGTGCCCGACGCTGGTCATCCGGGCCGAAAAGAGCAAGGTCCTCTCACGCGAAATCGCCGAGCAGATGGTCGAACGCCTCCCGAACGCGCGCTTCGTCGAGATCGCGGACGCGGGCCACCAGGTGCCGCTGCACCAGCCGGACGAATTCAGCCGCGTGGTCCGGCAGTTCCTGGCGGAATAGGCCATGCAGCAGTGGTTCGGTGTTTTCGGCGCCTTGCTGCTCACCATCGCCCTACTGATGGCGATGGTGAGCGCTGCGATCTTCCGTTCCGACCGAGAGCGCCGGGCCCGCGGTTCCTCCCCGTGGGTGGCAATGGTCGCCCTGGGTGTTTGCGCGGCGCTGCTGGCACTGGTGGGACTTTCGTTCGTGATGACGGCCGGGTCGGATTCCTTCGGACGCTAGGCCCTTTGCTACACTGACCGCATGGTGCTCAAGACCCGCACGACGCTGGCGGAATTCCTCGCCCTCCCCGAGACGAAGCCTTACCTGGAGCTCATGGACGGGGAGGTCATCGAGAAACCCATGCCCAACCGCATCCATGGCACACTCGTCGCGTTCATCCTCCGGATGCTCGGCAACTACCTCGCAGAATCGCGCGAAGCTCGCGTCCACACAGAAGTCCGGCATCTTGAATCCGACGACGAGTGGGTGTTCCTTCCGGACGTGTCTGTCACGTTGCGCGAGCGCACGGGACCAGCCATCGAAAGCGACGGACCGGAACAGATCCTCCCCGACCTCGCAATCGAAGTCCTCTCGCCCGAGGATCGCCCCGGCCGGCTCCAGCGCCGCATCGCCCATTACATGCGCTCCGGCGTCTCCATCCTCTGGGTCATCGATCCCGCCGACGAGAAGCTCACTGTCTGGCGGCCCGGCGCCCTCCCACAAGACTTCGAGGCGCCTGCCAGGGTCAGCGCTGCGCCCGTGCTCAGCGCCTTCGAACTCGACCTCCAGCAGCTCTTCGATTCCCTCCGCGATTAACCGGCAGGAATCGTTGTCGTACCATTCGCGCCCTTCCTGATCTCCTCGAACTCCTGCATGTGCGCCGTCTGCTCCTCCTCGGTCGCGTCTTCGATGTCAACCAGGTCGTCCCGCGCCGACTCGACCGCGTGGATCAGTTCATCCAGCTTCAGGTGAAGCGCCCGCGAGTCATGGTTCTGCGTGTTCTGGATGATGAACACCATCAGGAATGTGACGATCGTCGTGCCGGTATTGATGAGCAGTTGCCAGGTGGCGGAGTACTGCGCGGCCGGCCCGAGGACCGCCCAGATGATGACCACGCCAATCGCGACCACGAACGCCCAGGGCGAACCCAGCCGCTCCGATGCCCCGCGTGAAAACTTCCGAAACGTATCGTTCATGCGGGCATCGTAGTCAGCTTGCGAGCATGGAAAGATTGGCGGACGGTTCGCGAGTGTTGCGAAATCGTCGCAACACCCGGGGATTCCGCACTCAGGGGATCTGCGCTTCCTTCTTAATCAGCTCCATGATGTGGCGCGCCGCCTTCTCGCCGCCGTCGCGCACCAGGTGCACCCCGTCCGGGTTGCGCATCAGCTTCACTTCGCCGTCGTCGTCCGCGACGTACGGGTCATAGGCGCCGGACGAGTTGACGAAGAGCGGCCAGAGGTCGAAGTAGCGCACCCACGGACGCTTGGCCGCCTCCTCTCTGTAAATCGCGTTCAGCGACTCCATCCGTTGCGAAAGGTCGTCTGAGCGCATGATCGGCTGACCAACCCAGATGACGAGCCGGTTGTCGGCCTTCAGCAGGTCCATCGTCCCCGCTACACGCCGGCGGTACTCCGCGTTCCAGCCGTCCGTGCCGGCATCCTCGAACACCTTGCCGTCCGGCGTCTTGATCCCCTGCGAGTCGTTCGCTCCGAACATCACCACGAACACCTCGTTCGGCTGCGCCGCGTGCACCAGGTCGTTGAGATGTCCAGGCCAGTCGAAGTAGTCGGGCCGCGTCAGGCCCGTCGAGAGCTGCGAGTCCTGCACTGGCTTCATCACGCCCGTCTCGCTCGCCTGCCGGACGAGCGCTTCGCCCAGGATCTTCGACATCGAATC
>CAYTBM010000246.1:0-2646 GCA_964436025.1 uncultured Anaerolineaceae bacterium | reverse complement strand
GGCCGGTCGATGTACAGGGCGTGGCTGACCACGGCGAACGGCTTCCACACGGCCACCCAGATGTCGCGGTTGCGGCCGTAGGGCTTGGACTTCGCTTCGTTTTCAAGTTCGGTTGCGTTGAGCATCAGCGCGATGAGGAGGCCAACCAGGATCACCCAGAGCACGCGGCCCGGCCGGTAGCCAAGGCGGCCGCCGTCCACCGGTTCCGATTCTCCTCGCGTGTCGGTACGCGCCATCCCGTCCTCAGAACTGGAAGTAGATGAACGGCGCCACGCCCTCCGGGCCCAGCGCATCGATCAAGACCAGTCCGACCGCTAGGGTACCGGCCTGCGCGAACGGCGCCAGTTGCGAGAAAGACACCTGCACCCGCTCCCACCAGCGCGCCGGCACGAACTGCGAAGCGATGCTCCCGCCAATCACGAGCAACAACAGCGGGGTGATCGCCGGCGATGCTCCCCATCCGGTGAGGATCCGCCCCAGGATGTCCCACGCGACCGGGAACGTCTCGGCGCGGAAGAAGATCCACGCCAGGCAGACCACGTGGAACGTGATCAGCCAGTTGAGCACGGGAGCCGCTCGCCCCAGGCGTCCAGGAAACCGCTCTTTCAGTTCGCGCTCAATGACGAGGCCCGCGCCGTGGATAGCGCCCCAGGCCACAAAGGTAAACGCGGCCCCGTGCCAGAGGCCTCCGAGCACCATCGTGAGGACCAGGTTCCGGTAGATGAACGCCTTCGTCCCCCGGTTGCCGCCCAGCGGGATGTAGAGGTAATCCCGCAGCCAGCGGGAGAGCGTCATGTGCCAGCGCCGCCAGAAGTCCTGCAAGCTCAGCGCGCGATACGGCGCATCGAAGTTCTGGGGGAAACGGATGCCGAGCAGCAGCGCGCAGCCGATGGCGATGTCCGTGTACCCGGAAAAGTCCGCGAAGATCTGCACCGCGTAGGCGTACACCCCGATGATGACTTCCTGGGCGCTGTGCGAACCGGGCGAAGCGAACACCGGGTCCGCGATCTGCTTCGCCAGGTAGCTCGAAATCACCACTTTCTTGAACAGCCCGAACAGGATCAGCTGGAACGCCGGCGTCGCGTCGATGATGCGCTTCTGGATCGGCTCCCGGATCTGCGGGGCGAACTCGGTGACGCGCACAATCGGCCCCGCCACAAGGTGGGGGAAAAACGAGAGGTAGAGCGCGAAATCCAGCGGCGACATTGGCTCCTGGATATCCCCGCGCGAGATGTCCACCAGGTAGCTGATGGCGTGGAATGTGAAGAACGAGATGGCGATCGGGAGCGTGATTTCTTTCAGCGGGATGGGGTTCCCCAGCCCCACCAGCCCGAAGGCGTCGTCCAGCTCGGAAGCGAAAAACCCGTAGTACTTGAACCAGCCAAGGGCGAAAAGGTTCAGGGTGACGCCGAAGGTGAGGAGCGCGCGCCCGCCCGGCGTCGGTTTGCCGTCCTCGTCGCGCATCATCGCGAGGTCCCGGCCGATGGCCCAGTTCGCCCCGGTCGACGCGATCAGGAGGAGGACGAACCTTGGCTCCCAGAAGGCGTAGAAGAACCAGCTCGCGAGCACGAGGAACACACGCCAGCCGAGATGCCACGGGCGGATGAACCAGGCGATCGCGAAAACAGCCACGAAGAAGATCGCGAAATCAACGGTCGGGAAGAGCATCCGATTCTCAGGCCCCCACGGCCCGTCGTGGGCCGCCGCCCCGCCGGCATTGTCCCCCGGGGGCTCGGCACGGGCGAACACCGCCCGCGGAGCCTTTCGGTTTGTGAAGAAATCGACAGTTGGCTATGTTTCTAGCGCGCAGACTGAGCGCGGCCGGCGGGGGACGGTCCAGAGGGAGGGTGTGGCCCTGGAGAGCAAGCCCCGCGGCAACCGGTGGACTCACGTGTTCGGCGTGAGCCTGGTGGCGTTTTCCGGTCTCCTCGCCATCGCTTTCAGCGTGCTGGAAGGCGAATCGCACACCGACCGGGCGAGCGCGGCCGCGCCGGCCACAGCACTCATCCGCGTGCCGGACCTCGCCTTCGACGGGACGCCTGAGCCTCTGCCAACGCCGACCCCTGCGCCACCGCCCACGCCCGCGCCGCAGCGGACCTCGCTCGAGGGCCTGCGCGTCTGGAGCGACGGCGATTCAACCAGCTACTTCATGACCGTGGCGTTTTTCCAGATAGCCGCCGAACAGGGCGCCATCCCCGTCCGCGGCGCTGACTACAAGATCTCGTCCGGGCTGGTGAACTCCACCTTCTTCGATTGGCCCGGCTACATTGCCACCGAGATGGCGGCCTACGACCCCGACGTGGCCGTCTTCATGGTCGGCGCGAACGACGCGATGCAGATCCGCTCCTACGCCGACTACGCCGCGCGGGTCGGCGCCGTCATGGACGAGATGTACAGGCCCGGCCGTATCGTCGTCTGGATGGGGCAGCCCAATATGCGGCCGGACCCGGCCCAGGGCTACAACCCGGCGCTGGCCCAGGCCATCCCGCCCGTCAACGAAATCTTCCAGGCCGAAGCCGCCAAGCGTTCCTGGGTCCGCTACGTCGACACCTGGGCGCTCACGTCCTACTCCGAAGGCTCGTACGCGGATGTCCTTCCCGACGAGAACGGCGTCCCCCAGGTCCTCCGCGCGAGCGACGGCATCCA
>CAYTBM010000245.1:0-4871 GCA_964436025.1 uncultured Anaerolineaceae bacterium | reverse complement strand
AGTACGCGGTCCACGACGAGCCGTACTACCTGCCCATCGCCGATGAAGTGCAGCTTTTCGAGACGGCCTACGCCCAGCGCATCCCGGTGCTGCTGAAGGGCCCAACCGGCGCGGGCAAGACGCGTTTCGTTGAGTACATGGCCTACAAGTTGGGCCGGCCGATGATGAAGGTCTCCTCGCGCACGGGCGAAGAAGCCGAACACCGCATGCCGCTTATCACGGTGGCCTGCCACGAAGACCTGACTGCGAGCGATCTCGTCGGGCGCTACCTGCTCGATACCGATGGCACGAAGTGGGTGGATGGGCCGCTGACCCGCGCGGTGAAGGTCGGCGCCATCTGTTACCTGGACGAGGTCGTCGAGGCCCGGAAGGATACGACGGTCCTGATCCACCCGTTGACTGACTACCGGCGGCTGCTGCCGATCGAGAAGCTCGGCCAGGTGATCGAGGCGGCGGACGGGTTCCTGCTGGTCATCTCCTACAACCCGGGTTACCAGAGCGCGCTCAAAGACCTGAAGCACTCGACGCGCCAGCGGTTCATCGCGATCGAGTTCGATTACCCGCCGCGCGAGCAGGAAGCGGAGATCATCGCACATGAGTCCGGCTGCAGCCGTGAAGCCTCGATGGACCTGGCGCGCCTCGGCGAGAAGGTGCGCAATCTGAAGGAGCACGGGCTGGGCGAAGGCGTGAGCACGCGTCTGCTGATCTACGCGGGCAAGCTGATTTCGCAGGGTGTGCCCGCGCGACGCGCCTGCCAGGTGGGCATCACGTGGGCCCTGACCGACGACTCGGAAGTGCAGCGAAGCATAGAGGAAGTGGTGACGAGTATTTTCGAGTAGTACCGAGGCCCGAGTTCCGAGTGCCGAGAGGACGTCTTGTGTCATGCCGACCGCGGAGCGATTCCAGGATCTGGTTGCCTGGCAAAAGGCCAGGCTCCTGACGCGCGAGATCTACGCAGTAACGCGAACCCGCGAGTTCGCTCAAGACCGCAGCCTCGCGGATCAAACTCGCCGAGCGGCTGTCTCTGTGATGGCGAACCTAGCGGAGGGCTTCGAGAGGCGACGACGCGCTGAGTTCTTTCGGTTCGTCGAGATCGCGAAGGCCTCGTGCGCTGAGGTCTTATCGCATCTCTACGTGGCGCTGGACGCGGGCTATGTGAGCCGAAGCGACGTTCAAACGCTTGAGAGCAAGGTCGATGAAGTTCAACGCGTATTGGGCGGATTGCGCCGCTCGCTCGCTCCCATTGATCGGAACTCGGAACTTGGAACTCGGAACTCGTGAAGCTGGGCATCGTCTCCGATATCCACTGCAATATCGCCGGGTTGGAGCTGGCGCTTGATCTGATGGCGCCGTTTGACCAGCTGTGGTGCGCCGGCGATTCAGTGTTCCAGTTCCGGTGGTCGAACGATGTGGTGGCGCGGCTCCGGGATTTGGGGGCGGTGGTGGTCCTGGGGAACCACGAAGAGACGATTCTCGGGAGGGATGGCGAGCGTGCGCTGTCTTCGCCGAAGGTGGACCAGGACCTGGTGGCATGGATGCGCGAGCAGCCGTACCGGGTGGAACGCGAAGTGGACGGCAAGCTGGTGGTGATGACGCATGGCTCGCCCTGGGAACCGTGGAAGGACTATCACTACCCGCATGAGCGGGTGTGGGGCAAGGCAACGGAACTGGAGTGCGATGCGATCATCGTGGGGCACACGCACTACAAGATGGCGCAAAAGTTTGGGCGGTGCCTTGTGATTAATCCGGGATCGGCAGGTGATCCGCGGGACCATCGCAATGATTTTCAGCTTTCGTGCGCGACGTGGGACACGACAACTGACGAGGTCACGTTCTACGATTATCGGGACCCGACGCGCAGCTTCGTGAAGAGTTCGGGGGCACTGTGAAGAGCCCGTCACGGACGTGCGCGCGGGGAAGCGCGTGGAGACGAGCGGGAAGCTATGGGAGGCAGACCAGGGCATGACGATCATCGGAGAACTCCTGGCGCGCCACCACGAGCGGCTTTCAGGCTTCCCGGCGCCGTTGGAGCAGCATTACGAGGCCGGGCTGCGGGCTCTCGCGCCGCGGCTTTCGCCAAACCAGCTTCAGAGTTGGGCCGAGACGGGCGTCGAATTGACGGCGCTGAGCCTGCGCTCGTGGGAAGCGGCCGTTGAGTATTTCAAGGCCGGCGCGGCCTTCCCGAAGAGCGCAACTTGGGAATCGATTGAGACGCTGGGTCGGGAAGCCGTGCAGATGGCGGGCGAATCGGCGCCGCTGGCGGTGAGTTTCCTGCGCTCTTCGGCGCCGACGATGGAGGCAGTGGGACCCGCGCACGTCCGCCAGTGGGCGGATTTGGGACGGCGTCTGTACAAGGGCAACTGGAAGAGCTCTTCGCTTGCGGCGCAGTTCTTTGACCTCGCGCCGAACGTGTTTCATGTGCTCCGCATCGGGCAGGCGGCGCGGCTGGTCCTCTTTATCGACGAACTCTCGCGGCACAGCTACGAGCTGGCTTCCGCGTGCCTTTCGTCTTCGCCAACCGTACTTCAGCGCCTGGACGAAGATGACAGGCTGCCCTTCATCGGGTTCGCGGTGGAGCTGGCTCAATCCAGCTGGGCGGACTCGCGGTTGTACTTCGATCGAGGCTCGGTGCTGATTCAGAAGGTGCACGGTCCGGTGCGAGAGCGCTATCTCTTGCTGGCCGCTCAGGTTGCGCGCGGACATAACCGCTCTGCGTTCCAGTACTTCGAGGAAGCGTCGAACGCGCTGGGTGAGCTTGAGCCGGATGACCACAACAAGGTCATCGAGCTTGCCGAGCAGCTGGCGCCGTATTCGGCCTACGCGGCTATGGACTTCGTTACGAGCGTGCCGCGGGTGCTCGACCGGATCCGGATCGATGAACTGGAGCCGTGGCACAACGCGGGTTTGCGCATTTTGCAGTCCAGCCACGATGGGGGAGAGGCGTACTTTCGGCTGCAGTCGACGCGCGGCGAGGACATCCTCGAGAACCTTTCCGCGCGCGTGGAGCTATCGAAGATCGGCGAGATCATGCGCCTGTACTGCAAGGCGCTGACCGGCAGGAACGTGAGCATCCAGACGGCTGAGTCGCTGGCGGAAAAGGGTATCGGCTGGGTTTCGGAGCACAGCGCCAGCACGGACGGGAGCACGATTTTCCTGCCTGAGTTGATGGAACGCTTCCACGAGAAGGACGATAACTTCGCGGCGATGAAGGTTTTCGCGACGCACCAGGCGGCCCACATCGAGTTTGGGAGCTTCGACTTCGAGTTCACTCGGCCCGGCGCCGTGTTCCCGTTGCGGCGGACCCTCTTCGCGGCCGAGCGGCAGCGGCCGGCCACAACCGACATGGAGGAGTACTTCGACCTCTTCCCGGAGCGTCAACTGGCCAGCGACCTGTTCACGATTGCTGAAGACTCGCGCATCGACTGGCGGGTGAAGCGCGAGTATGGCGGCATACGGCGGCCACTGATGCGGATGCAGCTGGAAGAGCTGCCGAAAAGGCCGGATGTCCGGCAACTGCCTCTGCGGAACGGCTTCGTCGAGAACCTCGTGCGGGCGAGCCTGGACGGTGTGGAAGCGGTGCGCTGGCCAAAGGACCGGACCGAAGTCATGTCGCGAGCGTTGGGGTTGCTCCAGGCGGTCCAAAGCGAGGAATCGCTGGTTGAAGATGCGGCCGAGGCTACCCTCGCGCTGTATGAGCTTGCCATTTCGATCCCGAACATCTACGAGAACATGGACACCGACGAGTGGGATTCGGTTGAGCCCATGGAAGCCGGACAGGCGATGCCCATGCAGGGCGGCGAATCCGGCGGCGAAGGGTCCCAGATGCAGATGGGCGGCGTTGACGGAGCGGAAGGGGAGGCGGACTACGAGAGCCCGCAGGAGATCGACTTCCGCGGCGACTTCAAGCCGGAGCTCGTCGACCTGCTGATGAAGCTGCGCGAGAATGCGCAGATGGGTGAGGGCGGCCAGATGTCACCCGTGCCGCTGACGCCGGAGCAGCTTGCTGAACTGCTGGCGAAGAGCGTTGAGATCGACCTCGACGCGATGTACGACGGCGACCTCGATGCCTCGACGGGCATGTTCATGAGCAACCTCATGAAGGAAGCGGGCAATCCGTCGTCGGAAAAGGGTGACCAGGGGCAGCCGACGAGCGACAACAGCACCGGGGCCGGTGAGGGCGAAGAGCCGCTCATCCCGATCGTGACCGTCTACTACTACGACGAGTGGGACTTCCGCGCACAGGACTACAAGCCGCGCTGGTGTGCGGTGAAGGAATCAAAGCTCGAAGAAGGCGAAGAGAACTTCTACGAAAATGCGCTGCGGGAGCACGCGGGCCTGGTCAGCCAGACCAGAAAGCAGTTCGAGCTCATGAAGCCGGAGATGTTCCGGAAAATCAAGAAGCTGCCGGACGGCGAGGACTTCGACCTGGACGCTGCGATCGAGTGGATGATCGAACGACGAGCGGGAGTGTACCCCAACGAGAAGATTTACTGGCGGCGGAACAAGATCGAGCGGGACGTGGCCGTGGCCTTCCTCATCGACATGTCGGCGAGCACCGACGAGGAGATCAACAAGCGCGAGAAGAAGTACGACGACGACGATTACGACGACGACCCGCGCAAGTACCTGAGCTGGTGGGTTTCCAAGCGGCGCCAGGAACTGACCAGCCCGCCGAAGCGCATCATCGACCTCGAAAAGGAGTCGACGGTGCTGCTGATGACCGCGCTGGAAACCATTGGCGACCAGTACGGCATTTACGGGTTCAGCGGCTACGGCCGGGACAACGTCGAGTTCTTCGTGATCAAGGACTTCAATGAGAACCTGGACCAGAAGATCAAGAACCGGCTGGACAAGGTCACGCCGATCCGTTC
>CAYTBM010000244.1:0-4905 GCA_964436025.1 uncultured Anaerolineaceae bacterium | reverse complement strand
GCTCGAAGGCGCGCTGCATCTGGCCGAGCCAGCGCATGCAGTGGTGGATGCGGCCGGGTCCAAGGCGCTTCTGGGCGATGCGGAAGCCGCCGCCGGCTTCGCCCAGGATGTTGGTCAGCGGGACGCGAACATCGGTGTAGCGCACTTCGGCGTGTGAGCCTTCGGTTTCGCCCATGACGGGGACCGGCCGGATGATTTCGAAGCCGGGCGTGTCGGTGGGGACCACAATCTGGCTCATGCGCCGGTGCGGTGGCTGGTCGAGCTCGCTCGCGCACATGACGATCGCGAAGGCGGCGCCCTCGCCCTGGCTGGTGAACCACTTGTGGCCGTTGATCACCCATTCGTCGCCGTCGCGGCGGGCGGTGGTCTGGAGGTTGGTGGGGTCGGCGCCGGAGACTTCCGGTTCGGTCATGGAGTAACAGGAGAAGATGTCGCCGTTGACGAGCGGCTTCATGTACTTGTCCTGCAGTTCCTTGGAGCCGAACTGCCAGAGGATTTCGGCATTGCCGGAATCAGGCGCCTGGGAGCCGAAGGCAATCGGTGCGATTCCGCTGCGGCCGAGGATCTCGTTCATGTAGACGTAGGGCATAAAGCCGATGCCCATGCCGCCGGCTTCGGCGGGCAGGTGCGGGGCCCACATGCCCATGGCCTTCGTCTTGGCCTGGAGCTCCTTCATCTTCTTCACGCCGGCTTCGCTGCGACGCGGGCTGTTGTGATGGAAGAAGTCCTCGTTCGGGTAGATGTCTGACTCCATGAAGGCTTTTACCTTCTCGCGGAGGTCGTTCACTTCGGCGTCGGTCAGCTTGCGGTCGGTTGCATGCGCGTGGGGTGCGGTCATGGGAGGTGTCCTGAGAGTGAAATTTACGGCGCTGGAACTGTACCGCGTGAGGAGAAGGGCTGCCAGAGCGGGAGGTGTCGGGCACGCGAAAGGCCGCACAGAAATGTGCGGCCTTCTTGATCTGACGGCGAAGGGCCGGGCCTATGGCCAGAAGCCAAGTTCGCGGTAGTGCTGATCCACGCAGTCGGCGTTCGGACCGCCCACCTCAGGATCGCGTGACATACTCCAGTTCAGGAGGACCTGCTGAGTTATCGTCGCCGGCACGGTGATTCCGCGGGCGGCCATGCAGCGGCCCATGAACTCTCGCCCGGCGGCCGTCTGCTCTGCGTCAGGGCGTGCCTGCGCCGAGAAGGTCTGGCTCAGGCGGTCCAAGTATCGGGTTTGACAATCGACAAGGACTTGGCGGGCGGACTCGCCGTCCTCTAATGTTGCAGCCGCGAAGCCAACCCGGTTGGGCACTTTGTCTGATCCGGCGCGCATCTCCACGTTTACGCCCTTGTCGCGGGCACACTGCGCCGTCTGAGCAACCGCGTCATTCACCTCCTGGAGTGTGACGACGCCGTCGGCGAGGGCATCAACCTGAGCGGCGGGAGCGTCTTGTTGGGCCGTCTCGACGATGGCACGCGTCGAGTTCGGATCGCCGTCGGCGTCGACTGCCATTCGAGCGCCGAGGCCGAGCCCGAGGGCGGCAACAAATGCCGCCGTGAGGCCAACTATCGAGTTTCGTTTCCGGTTCATTTGACGCTCCCTAGTCGTAGTCCCATGTTTCATGGGTCGGCGGGATGTTCGGATACCTATGGTATCCGTAGACGTTGTTCGTCCACTGCGTCCACGAAATCTGGACGCTCGTGTTGGTGTAGTCGGTGACCTCATCGTAGTGCCACTGGGAGTCCGCTCCCCAGAAGTACCCGTGAACGTGGAACAGCGATCCGCAGGTCCCGCTGCCCGCGGTCTTGATCTGCGAAGTCAGCGGGTAGAACGCCGACGACGAGGCAGATACGTTGCATCCACTGAACGACCAGGAATCTGTGGGACCCAGAGCTTGTGCTACCCCGAACCATCCTGCGGATGCCCCACCGGCAATGGCGAGGACGATTCCGACGTGGATTTTCGCGACGAACCACGGACCCTCCCTCAGTCGGCTTGCGATTCGAGTCAGTACCACCACTTCTTCACCTCCTGGATGCGTGACTCTCGCATCACTGGACGACACTACTGCCGGGTTCTTAGAGGTAGCAACCCCACGTCTCGCGGTTTTGCGCGGAAATTACGTCGGAGATTCAAGAGATCCGGCGGTCAGGCCTCCAGATCTTCCCCGGCGTGGTAGTGGTGGGCGTGGTGCTGGCCGTGGCGGCGGGCGCGGTAGCCGCTCAACAGGCCGTGGTTCGGCGCGAAAACAAGGCAGGCCAGGAACGCGGCTGTCGCCGTGAGGACAACCGTCGCGCCGGCGGCGGTGGCCGCGTGGAATGAGATGTAGAGGCCTCCGACGCCGCTCCCCACCGCGATTCCGACACTCGCCAGCATCATCCGGCCGAGCCGGTCGGTAAGGAGCCGGGCGGCCGCCGGTGGCGTTACTACGAGCGCAAGAATCAGGATGTTCCCCACGGTTTGCAGGCTGACCACGATGGTGGCCGAGACGAGGAGCAGTAAGAGCAGGTCGAGCGCGAACACGGGGTAGCCAGCCGAGCGCGCCATGGTGGGGTCGAAGGCGACGAGCGTTAGCTCCTTCAGCAGCGCCAGGAGGATCCCCCCCACGACGAGCGCGATGACCAGCGTGACCCAGACGTCGGTCATCGAAACGCCGAGGATGTTGCCGAAGAGCAGCGAACCGAGGTCCCGGCGGAAGCCGCCCTGGCGGCTGAGGATGACCACGCCCAGGGCGAAGAACGCCGCGAAGATGACTCCGATGGCGGAGTCTTCGCTCACGCGCCGGGTGCGGGAGAGGACGCCGATGCCGAGCGCGGTGAGCGAGCCGAAGGCGAACGCGCCGATGAGGATGCTCTGGCCGGCCGCGTAGGAGAGCACGACGCCCGGAAAGACCGCGTGGGCGAGCGCATCGCCGATAAATGCGAGGCCGCGGAGGACGACGAAGCAGCCGACGAGGCCGCAGAGCACCCCGATGATCGCGATCTCCATGAGGGCTCGCTGCATGAAGGGGTATTGCAGTGGGTCGGTGAACCAGTTCATTTCGCGGCCTCGAAGACGGCGACCTGGCCGCCGAAGGTCGCCCGGAGGTTCTCCGGCGCGTACGTGGTCGCCGTCGGGCCGAAAGCGACCATTCGGCGATTGAGGCACATCACCATGTCGGTGGTTTCGTGCA
Source organism: uncultured Anaerolineaceae bacterium (assembly GCA_964436025.1). Lineage (GTDB taxonomy): Bacteria > Chloroflexota > Dehalococcoidia > Tepidiformales > Tepidiformaceae > Amarobacter. The sequence goes on along the minus strand of CAYTBM010000244.1, from coordinate 1,747 downwards.
CTTCGTCGAGGTCGTGTGTGGCGATGAGCACCGTGATGCCGCGCGCGGCGAACTCCCGGATCGCCTCGTGGAAGACCGCGCGGTTCTTCACGTCGACGCCGGTGAAGGGCTCGTCGAGGAGGACGACTTCGGGGTCCTGGACCATGGCGCGGGCGAGGAAGACGCGCTGCTGCTGACCGCCGGAGAACTGGCTGATGTGGCGGCCGCCAAGCCCGCCGAGGCCGAGCCGTTCGAGGGCAGCATCGGCGCGGTGGCGGTCTTGAGCGCCGGGCCGGCGGAGCCACCCGATGGAGCGGAAGCGACCCATCAGGACAACGTCCCGGGCGGAGACCGGAAAGTCCCAGTTCACCTCCTCCCGCTGCGGCACGAAAGCGACGTGCGCCGAGCGTTCGCGAATGGGCCGGCCGTCCAGACTGACCGTCCCGGCTGACGGCTGGATAACGCCGGCAACGGTCTTGAGGAGCGTGCTCTTCCCGCTGCCGTTGGGGCCGATCAGCCCGACGATGCTTCCGGGAGGGATGGCTGCTTCTACTCCTGTGAGGGCGACGTTCGCGCCGTAACTGACGGCGAGGTCATGGATTTCGAGAATCGGGCCGGGATGGTTCATCGCAACGCCTCGCTGATTTTTCTCGCGTTGGCCAGGAGCATTCCATCGATCGTGTCGGCGCCGCTGCCGGGCGGGCCGAGGGAGTCGGCGTAGAGGCCGGTCACGATTTCGACGCCCGTGTCCTTCGCTAGCTCTCGGGCGACTTTTGGGTCCACTTCTTCTTCGGCGAAGACGGCTTTCACGCCTTCCGCCCGGATCAGGTCGGAAAGCGCGGCGAGCTCTTTCGCGGAGGCCTGGCCTTCCCGGGAACTGTTCGGAAAGACGGTGCCGACGAATTCGAGGCCGTAGCGGGCAATGAAATACCCGAACGCATCGTGGTTCGTCACCATCTTGCGGTTTTGTTGGGGAATTTCGTTGATCAGCCCCCGGATTTCGGCGTCGACCTGCTGGAGGCGCGCGCGGTACGCCTGCGCGTTGGCCGTGAACGTGGCTGCACGGGAGGGGTCGACGCTGGCGAGAGCGGCGGCGATGTTATCGACCATGACGGCGGCATTCTCGGGGTTGTGCCAGACGTGCGGGTCGACTTCGCCCGCTTCATCCCCGGAGCTGGCCCGCAACAGCTCGACGCCGTCGGTCACGATCACGACGCGGGCGTGGCCGCCGGCGTTGGCGATGGTCTTGTCCATCCAATCATCGAGGCCGAGCCCGTTACGAAGGACGAGCCTGGCGTTGTGCACCTGCTTGACGTCCTGGGGGTCCGGTTCGAAGTCATGCGCATCTGCCCCGGCCGGGAGCAGCACGGTGAGGCGGACCTGGTCCCCGGCCACCGCGCGGGTGAGCGCGCCGATCTGCGTGGTAGTAGCGACAACGTTGACGCCGCTGCCGGTCGTAGCCGACTCGGGCGCGCAAGCTGGGCTGAACGCACCCAGCAGACCGAGGCCCATTCCGGCGAGTGCCAACCGGTAGCGAGGGTTAATGAGACTCAGTATCATTTCGCTAAACGATACTCTGTCTCAACAAGGCCAGCAAGCCGTATGAGTCAGTTGGAGCGGTTCGAGGGGGGCTCGAAGAGGTCGAACGAGGCCTGGGGCGGCCGGCTCGCAGCCACCGCGGAGGCCGCGACGCGCACGGGCGCCGTGGCGGTTTGTTTCAGTGCAGTTGGCGCGCCGCCCGCGGCCGGGCGCTCCGAGCGGCGTCCAA
>CAYTBM010000243.1:0-4927 GCA_964436025.1 uncultured Anaerolineaceae bacterium | reverse complement strand
GGCTCAGTCCCCGCTACAATGTTGCAAAAGACACAATAGGGGCGCATCGGGCCCAACGATCATAGATTTGGCCCGCCCCCTGAACAAACCCGCTCTCAGCTCCGAGGTTCATGCATGCCCCAGTTCCTGCCGTTTCGCGGCCTGCGCTACACCCCTTCCGCTGGCCCGCTCAGCGAGTTGCTCGCCCCGCCGTATGACGTCATCACCCCGGCTCAGCAGCGAGCCCTGGAGCGACGCAACAACCACAACGCAGTGCGGCTCGAACTGGCTGACGGCGGTGACGAACGTTACGACGCAGTCGCACAGCTCGTCGCCCAATGGGAAGCCGAAGGAGCGATTCACCGCGATGCCAGGCCGGCGCTCTATGTCTACGAACAGGAATTTGTCGAGGAAGGCCACGTCTACACTCGCCGGGCTGTCATCGCGGCAGTGGAGGCCCAACCCTGGGAAGAAGGGGCCGTCAAACCTCACGAGTTCACCATGTCCGGCCCCAAAGCCGACCGTCTCCGGCTCCTCCAGGCCACCGGCGTCCAGTTCTCCCCTGTGTTCATGATCGCCCGTGACCGCGCCGGATCGCTCGAGCAATTCATCGAGGAAGTCATCGCTTCCGGGGCTCCAACCGCCTTCGGGACGAGCGTCGACGGCGACCATCACCGTCTCTGGGCCGTCGAGGCGGGGACGTTCGAGATGCGCAAGGTCGCGCCGCTCCTGGCTGAGAGCTTCTACATCGCAGATGGGCACCACCGCTACGAAACAGCCGTGAACTACCGGGACTGGCGCGCCGCGCACGAAGTGCTTCTCCGCGACCATCCCGCACGGTTCGCGATGACCGCCATTGTCTCCGCCTCGGACCCCGGGCTCGTCATCCGCCCGATTCACCGCATGGTCCCGCGGCCGGCCCCCGAAGACTGGCGTGAACGCCTCGAACCCGCTTTCGACATCGCGCACGTGAAGCTCGTCCGCGGAGAGGGGCATCGTTCCGAAGAGCTCGCCGCGCTCGTCTCAGACGCCGACGCGGTGGCTATCGGTCTTGAACGGGACCAGGTCCACCTCCTGCGCCGCAAAGAGGCGGCGCCGCTCGCCGGTTCGGTACCTCCGGGCATGAGCGAAGAGTGGGCCGCAATCCCGCCCAATCTGCTCCGCTACGGCGTCCTCGAACCCCTGTGGGGCATCACGGACGATGACCTGCGCGCTGGCGTGGTCGTCTACAGCCACGATGTCTCGGAGGTCACTGAGTTCCTCGACGAAAACCCGGGCAGTGTAGCGTTCCTGCTTAACGCGGTTGGCATCGACTCGGTCATGTCGCTCGCCGATAAGGGCGAACGCATGCCTCAGAAGTCGACCTTCTTTCACCCCAAGCTGGGCACCGGGCTGGCTTTCTACCCGTTGAACCCCTGACGGTCAGGCTTCGACTGGCTCTTCCGCCTCGGCTTCGAACATATACCCGATACCCTGCAGCGTCTTGATGATCGTGGGAACCGATGGCGTGTCCTCCAGCTTGGCGCGGAGGCGTGACACCCAGACCCGGAGGTACTGGAGGTCGTCCCGGTATTCCGGTCCCCAGACCTTCGTCAGCAACTCGGTGTTGAGCATCACTTTTCCCGCGTTCGCGGCCAGGTGCTGCAGCAACAGCCACTCCGTCCGCGTGAGCGCCACCGGCTCGCCAGCTTTCTTCACCAGCCGCCGGTTCAGGTCGATCTCCACGTCCGCAACGCGGATCACATGCTCCACGTCTTGCGCGACCATACGGCGAAGCACGGCCCGCACCCGCGCGCCAAGCTCATCCGGGTTGAACGGCTTCACGATGTAGTCGTCTGCTCCCAGCTCGAGCCCGCGCACCTTGTCGGTGTCCTTGTCCTTGGCTGTGACCAGCAAGACCGGCACGTTCGACCGTTCCCGTAACCTGCGCATGACTTCCAATCCCGAAAGACCGGGCATCATTACGTCGAGCAGCACGGCGTCTGGACGGTGCTCTTCAGCGAGACGGACGGCCGCCTCGCCGTCGCCGGCGGTCACGACCCGGAAACCCTGGGCGGAAAGCTCCAGCTTCATCAGCCGGAGGATGCCCGCTTCATCATCCACAACCAGCAACAGTGGTTCGGTGCTCATGGTTCGATCTCCTCTTGATAGCTGGGGAGGCTGAAGCCAACCTCCAGTCCGCCGCCCTCCCTGGGCTTCGCCCAGATTTCACCCGACATCGCCTCGACCAGCCGCTTGCACACCGCCAGTCCAAGGCCCGCGCCACCCGCCAACCGCGAGGTGCGGTCCGAACGGTAGAACCGCTCGAAGATTTTCGACGCCTCTCCGTCCGCGATGCCGAATCCCCGGTCCAGCACGCGGATGGTCGCGCCGTCATCGCATCCCGCGACCACCACGTCGATCGGCGCGTCAGGCGGGCTGTACTTCATCGCGTTGCCAACGAGGTTCCGCACGATGTGCTCGATGTACCCGGGTTCGGCGGCGACGGCGTGGAGGCTCCCTTCCGTCGCGAGGGTCACCCGGCGGCCGGCGCCCGCACCCTGCGAGTCCAGCAGCTTCGGCAGGAGCCGGTGGAGCAGCACCGGCTCGAGGATCACCTCCCGGTCCAACTCCGCGCGCGCAAGCGCCAACAGGTTTTCAAGCATGCGCGAGAGCCGCTCGGACTCCCGTTCGATGTCGCTGAGAAGTCCATCGCGCGTCTCGTCGTCCAGGTGCGAAGCCCGCGATCGCAGCACCCGCGCCCCGCCACGGATAACTGTGATTGGCGTACGCAGCTCGTGCGACATCATGCCCAGGAACTCGTCCTTCGCGTCATTCGCGCGACGCGCTTCCGTGTACAGGCGGGCGTTGTCAGCGGCCACCGCGCTGCGGCGGCTCAATTGCCCGGCCAGTGAAAGGTCCTCGCGGTCGAAATTCGGCGAATTCCCCGTGCGCAGGAACGACATCACGCCAATCGTGTGCCCACGCACGGACATCGGCATCAGGATCAGCGACTTCAGGCCGATGGCATCGAGGGCTTCGGCCCGCACCGGGTTGGTGGCGAGCCGCTCCAGTAGTTCGTCTGGCAAGCGTGGGAAGAAAATCGGCCGGCCGTTCTGCAGCACGCTGGCCGCCTGAAGCGTCAGCTCCTTGTCCGAGGCGGGGTCCGACGGGATGGCGTTGAGCGCCTTCTCCAGGTCCGGTGTCGCACAATGACTCGCCACCCGGTGCAAACGTCCGTCTTCTTCCAGTGAGATCGTGCAGGCATCCGCGAACCGCGGCACAACCAGCTTCGCCAAACGGCCAACCGTCTCGCCTATCTCCAGCGACTGAGCCAGCTCCGTACCAGAGTCCGCCAGAAGCTGGAGCGACTCGTTGGCTCTGCTGATCTCAGCCTCGCGCTCGAACGACTGTTCGAGCAGTTGCGCGTTTTCAATGGCGAAAGCCGCGCGGCGCCCCAGCTCTTCCGCGACCTCGAAGTCCTCTTTGTCGAACACCAGCCCGTTGCGGTTCACGAAGACCAGGGAGCCAAGGCTCGTACCGTGAGTGCTCAACGGCACGCAGATCAGCGACGACGGATTGATGCGCCGCAAGAGCTCCAGATGCGCCGGAGAAACGGCAGCGGCTTCCACCTGCGCCGCGCTAAACGTTGGCACGAAGGCCGCCTGCCCCGAACGTACGAGCGACCCAACCACCGTGTTCGCGTCGCTCTCGATGATCTCTCGCAAGCCTTCCAACAGGTCCGGCACGTCCTGGTCGTTATGTACCGCCGCCACTGTCCGCGCGGGGTCTCGGCGAGTGGGGAGGAGGGAGACCACCCCGATGTCCGCGAATCCTTCCACCGCGGCCTCCGCCACTTTCGCCAGCGCCGCTTCGTAGTCCAGCGACATCCCCAGGTCCGCCGTCGCGCGGGCGAGGAACATCGCGCGCTCGGACGCTCGCCGCCGCGCCGTGACATCCATCATCACGCCCACAATCAACTCGATGGAACCGTCCGGCCGCGTCATCGCGGTGCCGTTCGCTTCGATCCAGCGGATTGCGCCATCCGCGCCGATCACGCGGTATTCCATCTGGTTCTCGCCCGTGGCCAGCAGTTTCTCGGCGCCCGCGTCAATGAGCGGTGCGTCGTCGGGGTGGACGTGCCGCACCGCGTCCGCATAAGTGCCGCCGAAACTCCCCTGCTCAAGCCCGAGGATCTCCTCCACGTTGTCCGACCACACTGCCCGTCCCGACGCCGGTTCCCACTCGTATGTACCAATGCGGGCAGCCTCGCGGGCGATGCGAAGACGGGCTTCGCTCGCCGCCAGCTGGCGATCTCGTTCCACCAGGTTGTTCAACGACGAGCGGACCGTGCCGCCCAGCCAGGCCAGGGCAAGGCCCTCCACCCCGAAGATAAGCTCAATCGACAGGTCGGTCCCGGAAGACTTGAAGGAGAACATAGGGTCGACGAAGACCCAGTACGCCACAACCCAGGCCAGGAGCCAGACCACGATTCCCTGGCGCAAGCCCGCCAGCACCGCCGCCACAACGATCGGAGCGAGGAACACCATGTAGGTGGGTGCTCGCCCGGAGAGCCAGACCTCGAACAGTCCCCTCACACCAATGGCGACACCGAGCGCCGCTATGCCCAGGACATATCCCCAGGCGCCGCTGAAGCGGCCGGGGGCGAGCCAGAGTGACTGTGGAGCGAACACGTCCGACCTGAGGCGGGCTTTCGGCATTGGTAGAGCGTACGGATTCCGTTGCAACCTCGACAAACGCCCTTGCAATGCGGCTGTAATGGCATTTCAGCCGTGTTTTGATTAGCTCGCACCTGAATCAGTCGCAGGTGAGTCATTCCCTACGCAGGATTGATATGAACTTGCAAGGGCCCATCGCCGGGTTGCCATACGACCGGTTGAATGGCTGGCCGCCCGGCCATAGACTGGCAGTTCGCGGGCGGTTAGCTCAGATGGTTAGAGCGCGTCGT
>CAYTBM010000242.1:0-4935 GCA_964436025.1 uncultured Anaerolineaceae bacterium | reverse complement strand
TTGATAGTTCCTGTACGGAGTCCACCGGTTATGGATAGCGGTCATGCGCGACAAATGGTGTCGCGTTTCCAACTTCCCGACCGTTTCCAGCTTGCGGTCGCAGAGCTAGCGCTGAAAGACAACGATCTGAAAGGTCAGCCGCCGGTCGGGACCCAATCCGTTGCCTGAGTACCCACATCCAACGATCCACGTCCCAGTTGAAGCGACGGTTCCGGCGGGGAAGACAAGTGAGTCGATTCCGCTTGGGAGACCGACCTCTGCCCCCGTCCGCCCGTCGATGTCGAAGATCATGAGCTGTCCCCGATTGGCGACCGGGTAGACCATCTCCCGGCCCAACAAAGCGGGTCCATTCGTGCCGGCGGAGACCACGCACTCTGGCGACGTGGAATCCACGACTCGCGAATCGTCCTCGCCTTCGACGTAGACGAAGCAACCCCGCAGTTCAGATTGATTTCCCGCCGGAGTGGCCAGCCCGAACGTCGCCTGGTACGCGAAGAGTTCTCCGTCCGAGGAGATCGCGATCCGGGACATTTCCGTTACGAACACAAAATCAGAGTCGGCGTCCAACTGAGGCTCACTCAGTAATTGGAGCTTCCCGGTCTCGCGACTCCACACATATCCGCTCCAGACCTGCCTCTGACGCGGCTGGGCCAGCGACGGCTCGGCCGACACGAACGAGACGAACCGACCGTCTGGCGTAATGACAGGACCACCGCTGCTCATGAACGGCTTTGTTCCATCATTGCCAATGGAGATCCTGGTCGTGGTCCGCCGACCCCGGTCTCGGACGAACACATCAGTACCAAACCCGGCAACACCGATAATGGCAGGCGGTGCCGACCGGGCACGCTGCTCACCGACAAGGTTCGCTGCTGATGACTCGAACGCCACATAGCCACCATCGCGCGAAATCGAAGGCCAGAATGAACCGAGGTCTCCGCGTTCTCCGGAGTTGGTGACAGAGACGAGTTCGACCTTATGCGTCTCCACTTCGACCACGAATACGTCGCTGCCCGCCCAGGTCGCTCGCTGCGCGAAAAAGGCGTCTCTTCCGTCGGTGTTGTCACCAAATGACTCCAGGAAGCCTTCTGAGACGTGGTCCAACACCCGGTCCAACTCGCCGTTCACATCATCCTTGACCAGGTTGCTCGCCTCCGAATCGAAGGCCACCCACTTCCCGTCACCGGAAATGGCCGGACGATGCGAGGCGCCGTTCGCTTCCTTACCGGCCGGCGCCAGCGAGACGCGCCGGATAGAGCCGTCCACCCGGTCAACGACAAAGATGTCGCTCACACCGTTGCTGTCCCCTTTGACGAGGTTCGTGGCTTCGGATTCGAAAGCCACGTAGCGGCCGTCGTCGGAAATGGAGGGATTCAGCGAGGGGCCGTTGCCGGGCTGCCCGTCGATGCCGGTCGTCAGCACGCCGGTCGCCAGGTTGCTCAAGTCCGCGCGCTCGGTGCTGGAACCGTCGCCGCGAAGCAGGAGCCACCCGGCGACACCGACTCCTGCCGCAGCCACCACCGCAGCGGCGCCGCCTGCAAGCTTCCAGCCGAGTCCGCCCAGCGCCGCCCACACCCGGGCCAGCGGGGATCGCTCCCGCCAGGCGGCCAACTGCTCGCGGCTCTCCAGTTCGAGCTTCCCCAGCATGTTCGAGACGTGGTACTTCACCGCATCGGGCGAGACGCCGAGATCGTCCGCTATCTCAGCGTTCGTCTTGCCCTGCCGCAGATGCCGGAGCACTCGCTGTTCGGCTGGCGTGAGCCGTTCAGGGTGTCGCGGCCTGCCCGGCGGCCGTCCCGTGGGCTTGTATGGCATGGAGGCAGTCTACCCGCCGAACCGTTGGGGTTTCCCTACCCGAGGTACTCCAGCGTTCGTGCTGGCGCGGCTGTGTGGCCTCCTCCACTACCGCGCTTTCGTAATGGAGGCGATTGCTCGCGCGTGTACAATCCCGCCGTGAGGCCGCCGCTGCGCTTTGCCAACACCATCGATGGCGGCAGCGTGGCGTTCACGGACACCGGCGCCGGCCCCGCCGTCATCGATTTCTTCGTCGCGAGCACAGTCAACCTCGCCCTCGACTGGGGATTGCCTCAGATTCAGGAATGGCTCAAAGCCGTCCACGGGCGGCTTCGGTACCTCCGGTTCGAGGCTCGCGGCCTGGCGAACTCGTCGGCCGCCCCGCCTGCTCGGAGCATGCTGGAGTACGTCCAGAATGACATCGACGCTGTCGCCAACGCCGCGGGACTGGACTCGTTCGCCATCAGGGCCTCGGCGCACTGCTGTGCGATTGCCGTCGAATACGCGGTCCACAACCCGGGGCGCGTCTCAGCCCTGGTGCTGAACAACCCTGTAGTCAGAGACGGAGACTGGACCACCGACGAGCGCCGCGCAGAGTACCGCCGGGTAGTGAGTTCCCAGGCGGCCGTCGAGGGTGTAGACGTAATCGCCTACGAGGCACGGAGGCACGCCGGAGACTTCACCTCAGAATCAGCCGTCCGCCTGATGGAGGCCATCCTCAAATCCAATTCCACTCCTAAAGGCGAAGCCTGTTGGGAAAAAGCATGGGAACTGCATCACCAGCTTGACCTGTTACCCCGGGTCCGGGCGCTCTCGGTGCCCACGGTGATCACCACCGAGACCAGTTTCTTCGATCCGTTCGCGCGCGAGCTTGCAGAGGCCATCCCCGGCAGTCTCCTGGTACCCGGAGCCGGCAACACTCTGCCGCGGGAACAGGCCGCCGAACTCGCCAGGTTCATCTCGCCGGAGGGCCGGGGCGCCACTGCGGCCCCGGTGCTCGCCAGCCTCTCCGCGCGAGAACGGCAGGTCCTTGCCCTCGTCGCAGCGGGGCACTCGAACGCGGAAATCGCGGCAGCCCTCGTTTTGAGCGGCGCTACTGTGACGCGCCACGTCGCGAACATCTTCGCCAAGCTCGGCGTGCACAACCGGGTTCAGGCCGCGGCGTTCTTCCACGGGATCGCAAGTGAGGGTTCGGCCGGCCCGCCGGCGCGGGTTACATAGTTTGATCGGCCATACCCAGACCCGAGCTTCCTCAGGCCAGGAGGGGTCCGGGCCACCTCTTAACGCTCTCTCGCGTGCCCTTCTTGGCCAGGGGGGATTGATTGCGGCCTGATCTGATGGTTTGGGTCCCGGATGGCAGGCTTCAAAACGGCGCACAGATCCTCCGGAGGGCCGCCCCGCCGGCGCAAACCTTCGCTACAACAAATACATAGATCTAGCGATGTCTCGCCGATCCCCCTCGCCTACCTTCTCGAAATGGACACCTACCCCACCGACAACATACCGACGCTCGGGCGACGCGGGGCCGCTGGTGAGCTCGCCTCGGCGGGAGCAATCCTGGCGCTGGCGGGCCTGGGCATCGCCCTGCTGGCATTCGCGTCGATGCCCCACAACCAGGCCGGCGTTCCCCCGCCCGTCGCTCCAGATCACGATTCGCTCGTGGCCCAATCCTTCACTGTCCCGAACCTCGATGCACGCCTGTACATCATTGTGGTCGGCGAAGACGACGCGACGGTCCTGAGAGCGCTACTTGAATCTGAATCTCAATTGCGCGAGCGGCTCGGCGAACGGCAGCGGGACGCCGAAGTCCTCACCGCCGCCACCGAGGAGCAAGCCAGCGCCATCGCCGAGGCGATCTCCAGCCAGCAGTCGATTCCCGGAGTGCTTCCGGCACAAGCCTTCGTGGTGAAGCCCGCCGCAATCGAGACTCCGGTCGATCCTGCCATCCACTGACCGGGCGGTCGGCCAGGGCATCCTGCGGACGTGGCTGCTGGGCATGGGACTACACAGTTCTGGCCAACCCGCCCGTCCGCGAATGGCACAAACGATCGATTCCCCCACGGCCAGACCGACTGGCACGCTCGCGTACAGACCTCGGATGAACTCTCACGGAGCTACGACCATGGCTGCACGGCATCTCTCTGAACGACTTACGCGTTGCTCCACTCCAGCCGCTGCACTGTTCTTGCTCGTCGTCGGCGCATGCGGCGGCGACGACATCGAGTCTCCGGCGACGGCGACCGCGGTCTCCACCGCGGCATCAGCCGTCACCACGGCGCCTTCGACGAAGCCAGCCGCTACGGCAGTGGAAGTGCTCGCCGCATTTCGGGCCGCGGTCGCGGCCGGAGACCGCGCGAAAGCCCTGGACCTTCTGGACGATAACGCCACGTTTGCGATCGGGTACGAGGAGGCCGGCAAGCGCGTCCTCACGGCTGGAGGGCCAATTTCGAAAGCGACCTGGCTGCCGAACCTTGAGCCGGGGCCACTCTACGAGGACGGCACACCGACCACGGCCTCCCCGGCGACTGCCACATTTCGCTACGAGCGCCCCGCCCCCGGCGCCGGAGTCGCCCTCCAGCGCGGCGTCCGCATCGTGACAGTCAAAGACGGGAGGATCTCCTCCCTCCTTGACTACGTAGATATCTCGGATCCGGACGGTCTGAAGTACCTCACCTACGTCCTGGGTGGGAAAGACCCCCACAGCCTGCCCGAGATCCCAGCGCCGCGATAAGCGGACGGCGGGACCGCCCTACCCGTGGTACTCCATCAGCTGCCAGTAGCTACCGTCGGGATCCACGAAGGTGCTGATCACGCCGCCCCAGGCTTCCTTGCCGGCCGTGCGGATGAACTGCACGCCCTGACCTTCGAGTCGCGCTTGCTCGGCCGCGAGGTCCGCCACGGGGAGGTTCAGCAACACGCGGGCTGGTTCCTTCGCCTGTCCCCGGACCTCGCTGTGCTCGCCGACGTAGATCGATGTCTCACCCGCGACGAACGGGTTGCCGATCTCCGGATGGTTATCCGAGAGGCCCACCACCTCTCGCAGGAAGCTGCGCAGCCGCTCGGAATCCTCGCTTTCGCGCATCAGGGCGAACATCTCCAGGCCCGCCGGTGCGCCCTCCATCGAGAAGATCTGGCCGAAGT
>CAYTBM010000241.1:0-4935 GCA_964436025.1 uncultured Anaerolineaceae bacterium | reverse complement strand
GCGGTGCTCAGGCGGTGCGCGATGACCACGCTGGTACGGCCCTTCAGCAGCTTTCGAAGCGCCTCTTCCACCTGCTCCTCCGTGGCAGGGTCGAGCGAGCTGGTCGCCTCATCGAGGATGAGGACGGGAGGGTCCGCAAGGAACGCACGGGCAATCGAAACGAGCTGTTTTTCGCCCGCGGACAGCCGGGACCCGCGGAAGCTGACCATTGTTTCGTAGCCCTGCGGCAACGACTCGATGAACTCATGGATGCCGAGCGTGCGGCATGCCAGTTCGACTTCCGCGTCCGGGGCATCCGGTCTCCCGAAGAGGATGTTCTCCCGGATGGTGCCCGTGAAGAGGAAGCCCTCCTGAGGGACCATCGTGACGCTGCGCCGGAGGTCTGCGTTCGCCAGCGAGCGGAGGTCGTACCCATCGATAGTGACGCGGCCATTGACGGGGTCGTAGAACCGCGTCATGAGCTTCGCCAGCGTGGATTTTCCCGCCCCGGTTGGGCCGACGAGGACGACATGCTCGCCCGCCGCGACACTCGTTGTTATGTCGTTAAGCACCGGACGCTCGGGGTTGTAGCCAAAGGTCACGCCGTGCAGCGCGATGCGGCCCGCCAGCGGGGCGGCCAGCACAACCGGCGTCTCCGGTTCCGGGACGTCCGGCTCGATTGAGAGGATACCGAAGATCTTGTTCAGCGCGGCCCCGGCGCTCTGCACCATATCGAAGACCTGCGAGAGGTTCTGGATGGGCTGGAAGATGAACTCCAGATAGAACACGAACGCGGTCACCGTCCCGATCGTCACCGCGTCGCCCGCCACCAACCGGCCGCCGAAGTAGAGGATGATCCCTATGCCAACGGCGCTCAGCCACTCGATGAACGGGAAAAATACGGCCGAGATGCGCACCGTGTTCACGTTCGCCCAAAAGTTGCTCTCGTTGATGGCGCCGAACCGCTCCATGTTCTGCTGCTCGCGCGCAAAGGCCTGGACCACGCGCAGTCCCGAAAAGCTCTCCTGCATGTGGATCATCACGTCGGCAATCCGCTCCCGCACGGACCCGTAGGCGCGCTCCGAGTATTTCCGGAAGATGACCGTCGAAACGATGAGCGGCGGCAGGATCAGTGCCGTCGCCATCGAGAGTTTCCAGCTCAGGACGAACAGGATGATGGTCGCGCCGGCCAGCGTGAGGGTGGACTGGACCACCATCAGGAAGCCGTTGTTGAGCACATCGTTCACCGCCGCCACGTCCGAGGTCATGCGGGCGACGAGCCGGCCGGCGTTCTCGCGGCCGAAGAAGGCCAGCGACATCCGCTGGTAGTGGGTGAACAAGCGGACGCGCAGCTGCCGCAAGAAGTCTTGCCCGATCTTGTTGACGAGGTAGGTGCTCAGTCCCTGGAACGCGTAGACCAGCACGAGCAGCCCGAAGAACACGGCGCCCGCCCAGAACAGCTTTTCGCCGCTGCCGCCGCCACCACCGGTGCCGACGCCTTCATCGAGCGCGTACTGGATGACCAGCGGACGGGCGAGGCTCGCGAAGGTGTAAATGACGATCGCGGCCGTGGCGACCGCCATGGCCGGCCAGCGCGGCGCCAGCATGCGCAGCGCTCCGGCGAGGCCGTTGGCGCGCGGCGCGTGGTCCGGGAGTTCGGTGACGTCGTCGCTCATGAAGCCACTGCCTCCAACTGCCCCAGCACTTCCCGGTAACGGTGCGAGCTCCGGATGAGCTCGGCGTGCGTCCCCACGGCCGCGACCCTGCCCTCGTCCACCAGCACCACCTGGTCAGCGAGCGAAATCGTCGAAAGGCGGTGCGAGATGATCACGGTGGTCCGGCCCTGCATCACCTCGCGCAACGCGGAACGGATTTCTTCCTCCATGCGCGCGTCCACGCTCGACGTGGCGTCGTCGAGGATGAGGATGCGCGGCTCCATGAGGATTGCGCGGGCGATGGCGATGCGCTGGCGCTGGCCACCCGAAAGCGAGAAGCCCTGCTCCCCGACGACCGTGTCGTAACCTTCGGCGAGGCCGGTGATGAATTCGTGCGCGTGAGCCAGTCGTGCCGCCTTCTCTATCTGCTCTTCGGTCGCGTCGATGCGTCCGTAGGCGATGTTGTTGCGGACGGAATCCGAGAAGAGGAAGGTGTCCTCGAAAACGATGCCGATGCTACGTCGGAGGTCTTTCAGGCGGAGTTCGCGGACGTCCGCGCCGTCGATGCGCACGACGCCGGCACTCGGCTCATAGAACCGAGGCAACAACCGGGCCACGGTGGACTTGCCACTCCCGGTTGCGCCAACAAGCGCGACGGAGGCGCCGGCAGGCACATCGAGCGTGAAGTTATCGAGCACCGGACGGTTGTCCTGGTAGGCGAAAGTCACGCCGCTGAAGGTGATTTCGCCGCCGCCCGCCGGCAAGTGCTTCGCATGAGGCGCTTCAATGATCGTCGGCTCCTCTTTCAGGACGTTCCAGACGCGGGAGGATGAAATCAGGGCGCGCTGGCCGCTCGCGATCATTTCCCCGAGGCTCTGGACCGGCCACACGAGCATGTTGAGGAACTGCAGTGAAGAGACGAGCTCACCGGGGCTCATGTGGCCGTTCAGGGCAAGCCAGCCGCCATAGCCCAGGACGGCCAGCTGGCCGATGCCGGGCAAAAAGTAAAACAGCGGGCCATAGACGGTGCGCAGGCGCACCACTTCCATAGAGTCGCGGTGGACATCGCCGGCGACCGTCTCGAGGCGGCCGATTTCGTGCTGTTCGCGGCCGAAGGCGCGCACCAGCCGTGCGCCGGCGATGCTCTCCTCGACCACGCTGGCAAGGCTCGCGAGGCCGATCTGGACCCGTTCCGTGCCCGGCTCCAGCCGACTGAAGAAGCGGACGCTCAGCCAGGTGACCACCGGGTAGACGGCCATCGCGAGCACTGCCAGCGTGACGTTCACGCGCAGCAGGAACACGAACGAGCCAACCGCCATGAGCAGGTAGGCGGAGTTGATCGGGATGTTGACCAGGAACGCCTGGATTTCGTGGAGGTCGGCGCTGCCACGCGACATGAGCTGGCCGGTCGCTGTGCGGTCGTGGTAATCGAACGAGAGCCGGTTGACGCGGTTGTAGAGCTCCATGCGGAGGTCGGCTTCGATGCGGTAGCTGGTGCGCATGGCCCAGTACCGCCGCATGCCGGCGAAGACGGCCTGGAAGGCGACCACGACGATGAGCAGCACGACCAGGCGGACGAGCAGCCCGTGGTCCTCTTTCACGATCGCGCGGTCAATGGTGAGGCCGGTGATGAGGGGTACGACGAGCCGCACGAGGCCCCAACTGAGGCCCGCGCCAAACGCAACGAAGAGCGAAAGCCATTGGACCCGGAGCTGGCGCAGGATCAGATCCCTGCCGGCGCGCAGGTCTAAGTGCTCATCAGACAAGTGAGGCCCTCCTGGAAGGCAGGCGGGACGAAACGAACAGGCTGCAGCCCCACGCAAGCAGCCCGGTACTGATGGTAACGCTGGATCGCCGGATCAGTTAACGGCGAGGACTTCACTGGCGCCGAGGGCTCGTTGCCTCGCGCAGCGTGGCATGGCCGGCGGCGGCATGACCGGGCACCTTCGCGGTGCCGACGCGCTGCGAAAGATAGATCCCCGAGTGCCCGCTCACGAGGTAGGCCACGAAACAGGCAACCGCGATGTACGGCGCATTGCCGGCGCCGAATAACTCGATGCCCATCACCGTGCAAGCGAGGGGTGTGTTCGCCGCGCCGGCGAACACCGCGACGAACCCGAGGCCGGCGAAAAGGTCAACCGGCGCGCGAAGCAGCGCGGCCAGCCGGTTGCCCAGGGTGGCGCCGATGAAGAAGAGCGGCGTCACTTCGCCTCCCTTGAATCCGCCGCCGATGCAGAGGGCCGTGAACGCCAGCTTCCACCACCATGAGAATGCGTCAGCCCCGTTGGGCGCGAAGCTGGACACGATTGTGACGTCCCCGGGGTTGGGCGAAGTGACGCCAAGGCCGAGAAACTCGCGCGTGCCGAGGGCGAGCGTCGCGGCTATGACGATGGCGCCGCCGATGGCCGGACGGAGGAGAGGCGACTTGATGAACGTCCGGAACACGCGGCCGAAGCCGTGCGCGAGTTCGGCGAACAGCACGGCCGCCAGGCCGAACGCCGCCCCGCCCAGCGCGACCTTCGCCATGAGCAAGGCGTCGAACGGCAACCGGCCGTCCGGCGGCATGACCGCGACATGGTAAGCCGTGTGGTGGATGTCCCAGGCCGCGGTGGTGAAGTCGGCAGCGAGTGAGGCGTACAGCACGGGGATAAGCGCGCCGTATTCCATGCGGCCGATGGCCAGGACCTCCATGGCGAAGACGGCGCCGGCGATAGGCGTCCCGAAAACGGCGCCGAAGCCCGCCGCGACGCCCGCCATCAACAGGGTGCGCAGTTCATCATCTTTCAGGCGGAAGAACCGGTTGAGCGCGCTGGCGATGCCGCCGCCCATTTGCACGGCTGTCCCTTCGCGGCCGACTGATGCCCCAAACAGGTGCGCGCCAACGGTGCCCAGGAAGATCAACGGCACGATACGCGGCGGGACACCGCCGCCGGGCTCGTGGACCTCGTCCACGATCAGGTTGTTGCCACCCTCCACCGAACGCCCGAACCAGTGGTACATCGCGGCGCTGGCAAGGCCGGCGAGCGGCAAGAGGTAGAGCAGCCAGGGGTGGTCGAAGCGGGCATCGGTGACCGTTTCGAGGGACCAGAGGAATAGCGCGCAGGCCGAGCCCACCACCGCGGCAACGGGAGTCAGGAGGAGGATCCACTTCGTGAAATAGCGAAGGACCGCCCATTGCTCCGAGGGGCGGAAATGGAAGTGCGAATGAGCTTCGGCTGCGAACTGGCGGGGGGTACGGTCTCTCAAGGGCGCGGACTCCTACGAAATCGTAGGAGTCATCAGCTCCCCGCGCGTCTGCTGG
>CAYTBM010000240.1:0-4947 GCA_964436025.1 uncultured Anaerolineaceae bacterium | reverse complement strand
TTACCACATCGCCGTGGCGATGGCCTCCACGGCGCCGTCCTGGTGGTAGAGCCGGGGCAAGCGCGCCTGCAGCGAAGCCAGAACATCCCAGCTGATCGTCTCCGCCTGGGCCGCCACTTCAGTGGCCGAGATGAGTTCTGCGCCGTCGGCGCCGATGAGGGTGGCGACGTCTCCCTCGCTTACGCCCGGGACATCCGTCACGTCCACCAGGAATTGGTCCATGCAGACGCGGCCGACCATGGGGCAGCGGCGCCCATGGACGAGCACGGAGCCCCGATTGCTCAGGTTGCGGCGCCAGCCGTCGCCGTAGCCAACCGGTACCAGGGCCACGGTCGAGGGGCGCTCAGCGCGCCAGGTGAGGCCGTAGCTCACGCCCTCACCGGTGGGCACGGTGCTTACTCGCGCAATGCGCGCGCGAAGTGAAAGAACCGGCTGGAGGTTCGGCCCCGACGTGTTGGCGGGGAAGACGCCGTGGAGCGCCAGCCCCACGCGCACCCCGGAATAGCGCAGTTCCGTGCGGCGCAGCGCGGTCGCGGAGTTGGCGGTGTGCCGGTAGGGAATCCAGGGCAGCCGTTCGGCGGCGGCGCGGAAGACCGCGTGCTGGTGCTCCGCAAAGGAATCGTCGGCTTCGTCGGCGTTGGCCATGTGCGTCGTCAGCCCTTCCACCACCAGGTTAGGCAGGGTGCGCAGCTGCTCGGCGAGCGCGACGGCGGAGTCGATTTCGAGGCCGAAGCGGTGGAGGCCTGTATCGACTTTGACGTGCACCGCTGCCGTAACCCCGGCGGCACGGCCGGCCGCGGAGAGGGACTCGCCGAGTTCGAAAGAGTTGCAGGTGAGGATGAGGCCCGAGCGGACCGCCGGGACGGCGTCAGCGGGGAAGGCATGGCCAAGGACGAGGATGGGGCGGGTAACGCCGGACTGGCGCAGCATGTAGCCCTCGTGTGGCCACACGACAGCGAAGCGGTCAACTCCGGCCTTCTCGAGCGCGGGTGCCAGGACGGCGGCGCCGGCTCCGTAGGCGTTGGCTTTCACGACGGCAATCAGTTCGACCTCGCCCAGGAGCGCTTTCAACTCGGCGACGTTGTGTGCGGCCGCTGCCTGGTCGATTTCGATCCAGGCGTTCTGGTTCTCGGTGGCCCGGACGAGGGGCTCGTGGGCAATCGCCATCTGCGTCATCAGCGGACCCTTTCTTTCCCCACGCCAAACCGGGCTTTGCCCGGCGGCCCTTCGCCACCTAGCATCCGAGACGTGTTGGGAGCGCGCAACGGTTGCGCGGCGCGCCTGCGGGTGTGGGGAATTGCGGCGGTAAGCGCCGTGGCTGCGGGAGCGTGTGTTTTTGGGGGCGGTGATTCGCCCGCTGCGGACCCTTTGCTCACTGAGACCACTTCTCCGGCGGCAGTAAGCGGACAGGCGACCGCCAGCCCTACGGTTGCCGTCGGGACACCGGTCCCGCCGACCGCCGATATCTCCGGCGCACGGGCGCTTTACCGGGAAGGGCGCTTCGGCGAGGCCCGCGACGCGTTCCGGCGCGTTGCCGAGGGCTCCCGGTCGCCGGACGAACGGACGGACGCGCTTGTTGGCTCGGCGACGGCGGCCTTCGAACTGAACGACGACGTGGCGGCACTTGCCGCCCTTGAGATGGCGGTGGCTAGTGCCCCCGGGGGCTCGGCCAGCGGCCTCAGGGCGGCTTACCTGCTGACGGACCATTACGACGCGGCGGACCGGTATGAGGACGCTGTAGCGGTGTACACAAAGTGGGCGCCGGCCGCCGCGGCATCACCAATTGGGCCCTACTTTCTCAACGCCGGGGCGATTGCGCTGGGCGGCGTCGGGCGCATTGTCGAAGCGGACGCTGTCTGGGAGCACGTCCTCAACGCCGCCAGTAGTTCGCCCGCCCTGAGGACGTCGGTGTACCGCGCTCAGGCCGGTTTGGCGCGTGCGCAAGGGGACGACGTCCGGCTTCGGCAGGCGCTCACGGCGCTCGTCGCGGCCACTGGCGAACCGGGAGCGCGCATCGAGCTGTCCGAAGTCTCCGGCCGGCTCGGTGACTCCGTCGGGATGCTTGGCCAGCTTCGCGCCATCGTGGCCCAGAGCCCTGCGAGCGTTTACGCCGGCATCGCGTTGGAACGGCTCCAGGCAGGCCCGTACGCCGTCGACGCCGGACAGGCGGGCCTGGTCTACTACCGGCACGGGTCTTACGCACGCGCGGCGGCCGTGCTGCGCGAAGCGGTCGCGGAACCGGGAATCAGCGCCGAACAACTGGCGTTCCGCGGGTTCTACCTCGGCGCGACGTATGAGGATTCCGGTGAGCCTCAGCTGGCCGTTCGCTTCTACGACCTCGCCGCCGAATCGGGCGCAAATTCGGCGTACGTGCACAGGGCTCGGTACTGGGCCGCGCGTGTGACCGAGGGAGAAGGCGACGCGGCCGAGGCGAGCCGCCGGTATGTGAGTCTTGTGCGCGAGGGGCCTCCCGGCGAATTCAGCCAGGAGGCGGCGTTCCGGGCCGGATACGTGCTTTTTCGGACGGGTGATACACGCGGCGCAATTGCGACGTGGGATGACGTCAGCGGGTCTACTTCGGCGCGGCTCGAATACTGGCGCGGGCGGGCGCTCGCGGCCTCGGGCGCGGCGCTGGAGGCCACCCAGGCGTACCGCCGGGCGGTGACGCTGGGGCGGTACGACCTCCACGGACTGGAAGCCGCTCGCGAACTTGGCGAAGGCATCTCGCTCGACGTGCGCTACCAGGTCAGGGATCTTTCGCGCCCGATCGACTGGGCGGTCATCGAGACGTGGTTACGGTCCAGGATTGGCGGCGGGCCTTCAGCCCGGACGGCGACGGCGGCCTGTGAGCTTGCCTCGGCCGGACTGCGGTCAGCTGCGGAGCAAGAAATCCTGTCTGCTGATGCGGCCTCCGACACCTGGGGCAGTTATGTCTTGATGAAGGAAGCCAGCCAGTGTGGGTTGACCAGCGTGGCAGCGCAGCTGGCCGTGAAGCTTCGCGTGGATGCCGAGGTTTCTTCAGAGGAACCGCCGGCCGACCTCCTGCGCCTGTCCTACCCGATCGACTTTGCCGTGACGCTGGACGGTGAGGCGAGGAAGGCCGGTGTGGACCCGCTGTTCCTTGCCTCGCTGGTTCGCCAGGAGAGCTTCTGGGATCCCTCGGCCGGATCAGTCGCCGGGGCGCTCGGGTTGACGCAGGTCATCCCTCAGACGGGACGGGCAATCGCGGACCAACTCGGCGTGGTCGACTTCGAACCCCAGGACCTGTTCAAGCCCTCGGTGAGCCTGGAGTTTGGCGCGTACTACCTGGGCGGCGAGCTCCGGGGGTACGCGAGCCCACTGCTGGCGCTTGCCGCGTACAACGCCGGGCCTGGACCCGCGGCACGGTGGTCCGCTGCGGGGAGCACCCGCGCGGCGGACCTGGTGGAGACCATCGACTACACCGAGACGCGAAATTATGTCACGTATATTTACGAGGCGTACGCGCACTACTTGCTCGCCTGGGCCACCCCCATTGGCAGTTAGACCGTATGTTGTCTGCATGTTATGGTGATAATTCGCGTCTTGATGAGTACGGAGGATGCCTGATGGCGACAAAGCGAACCTACCAGCCCCACACGATCCCGCGGAAGCGGGTCCATGGTTTCTTGAACCGGATGTCTTCGCGCGGCGGGCGGCTGGTCTTGAAAGCGCGGCGAGCGAAGGGCCGAAAGCGCCTGACCGTCGTTTAGGAGTCGCCTGATGGCCGGCGACGCTCTGGGGAGGTTGCGTAAAGGCCGCGAGTTCGACCGTGTCTATGCTGAGGGGACCGTCGTTGGCGGTCCTCTTTTTGTTGTGCGCGCCCTGGCCAACGACGGCGAGGCTGCCCGTTGGGGTTTCGCGGTGGGTAAGAAGCTGGCACCGGGCGCGGTGGTCCGGAACCGCGTACGCCGGCGATTGCGGGAGGCGGCGCGCCTGGTCGGGACGTTCGGCAGTTTCGATGTGGTGGTGACGGCCCGGCCCGGGGTACTTGGCGCCGACTTTGGCCGGATCACGTCAGAGTTGCGACGGTCGCTGTCGCGGTTGGAATCGGCGAAGTGATCGCGCGACTGTTGATTCTCGCGGTCAAGGGCTATCAGTCGTCTCTGGGTACCGTGATGCCGCCTGTCTGCAGGTTCCAACCCACCTGTTCAAACTACGCCGTGGAGGCGTTGCAAAGGCACGGTGCTTTCAAGGGGACGGCACTGACGATCTGGCGCCTGTGCAGATGCAATCCCTGGGGACGGATGGGGTACGACCCGGTCCCGCACTAGGGTGAGTTCTTTTAAAGCTAGGGCGCCTGCAGGGCGTCAGTTGTCCGGCGGCCCGCCCTGGCCATGGGGTGCGCGGCCAGGTGAGCAGTATCCTGTTTCACGGTTCCTCGGTGGTGATGTGTTTTCGGTGTCTCGTGTAGCGGGGCATCAGCTTCACGGGATGACTGTTGCCGAGGCGAAGCGTGTCTGCGTGGAGGGCAGAGGGTGCGGAATCCGCGCCAGCCAGGTTTGACGAATCTTCGGGTCTGAGTTTCGGCGGTTGCCCGGCAGGTGCCCGGGGAACGCGCAGGGGATCCGGAGCGTGCCGTCCGAGATGCCGCGCACGGTTGCGTTGAACTGGCGAGGCAGGGACGTACCGGGTTGCGGCTTCGCGCGGTCGAGCTTGGCGCCCTGGTTCTTTTGGCCGGTAGTCGCGTCTCTGGGTCTGTTCGTTTCCAATCGGCGCCAGTTGGCGGCCGTCGTCGGTGCTGACTTGTCGCTGTTTGCATTCCGTGCCGTCTGCCGCCTCTTTCTCGTGTCTTGGGCTGTTTCACGTGAAACCATTCCTCCTCGCGAGCTCCGGCCTCCGGTCTCCGTCTGTGCGGTGTCGCCCACTTTGTGCAATTGTGCCATTGCCGTGCTCTCGGTTCGGATGCTCATCAAAACCGGAAGGGGG
>CAYTBM010000239.1:0-4955 GCA_964436025.1 uncultured Anaerolineaceae bacterium | reverse complement strand
TCCAGGTCAACCGAGAAGAGCCCGTTGGCGACAGCCACATCTTCCTTGGTCACGGTGCTGCCCACCGCGGAGCCCGCCGTCTCGGCGTCATAGAGGATGAACCGCAGGTCGTAGGTCCCGTTCGCGGGGCTGCCTGCGTCGGTCAGGCGGCCCTGGTACGTGAAGCCGGTTCCGAGGGCCGTGGCCGCTTCGATGTTCCGGCCGTCACCCGGCCCGTCGCCCAATGCGCTTGCCACAGGGATCAGGGCGAGGATTCCGAGCCCTGCCGCGACCGCCGCGAAGAATCGTTTGCTTCTCAACCGCGCACCTCCCGTGACCCGCGAGTAAGGCGGGCCGGTGAGAGTATAGATCATCCGTGCAAGCGTTTGCACATTTAGGTTTTCGCTGTGCTTGTCGACTCGGAATGGCCTGGCTTTGCAAGTGGCCGCCCGTCCACGTCTTTGCGGTTCGGGGTGCGGCCCTTTCGTTCTCACGTCCCACCTTCTTTCGTCTCTCCCAATTGACCCTTCACAGGCCCGGACGTACGTTCCGGTTCGTGCGCACACTCGCGTGCCCGGAATCTGATAAACGAAGGACTGAGCAGTGCCCGAAGACGTCGCTGCCCGCGAGGTCCTCGAAGATGCACGCGCACTCGCCGCGGCCGGCGAGTGGGCGAAACTTGTCGCGCTCGTAACGTCCCTTCACCCTGCTGACCTGGCCGAACTCGTCCTGGACCTGGCCGAAGACGAGCGCCACGAACTGCTCGATCACTTGCCGACCGACGTTGTCGGCCAGCTTTTCGAATACGCCGAGGACGATGAACTCCGCGACCTGATTCGCGGCGTCGGCGTGGAAGACCTGCCGGCCGTCCTCGAAGAAGTCGAAGACGACGTTGTCGCGGACGTCATCCAGCAGCTCGAGCCCGCGGAGCGGGAAGAGACGCTCGCGGCGCTCGACCGCGGCGACGAAGTAGCCGAGCTCCTCCAGTACGGCGACGAATCCGCCGGCGGCCTGATGAGCCGCGGATTCGTCTCGCTCAACGAGAACATCTCGGTGCAACAGGCGATCGACTACCTGCGCGTGCTTCGCCCGCCAACCGAACGTGCGTACTACCTCTACGTCGTGGACTCAGAGAAGCGCCTGCAGGGCGTCGTTTCCATCCGGGACCTGCTGGTTTCGGCCCCGAGGACCACGCTCGGCGAAATCACCCAGCGCGATGTCCACGCCGTGAGCACCGGCACGGACCAGGAAGAGGCCGCGCGCGTGCTGCAGCGCTACAACCTGCTGGCCGTGCCGGTCGTCGATGACGACGGACGGCTCGAAGGCATCATGTCCGCGGACGACCTGATCGATGTCCTCCAGGAGGAGGCCACCGAGGACATGTACCGCATGGTCGGCCTGGACGAAGACGAGCGGATCTTCAGCCCGGTGCGCGTGAGCGTGCAGCGCCGCATCCCCTGGATGATGGTGAACCTGGTCACGGCTTTCGTGGCAGCGGCAGTCGTGGGCCTGTTCGATAGCGCCCTGAGCAAAGCCGCGGTGCTGGCGTACTTCATGCCGGTCGTGGCCGGGCAGGGCGGCAATGCAGGCACGCAAACGGCCACCATTGCGGTGCGCAGCATCGCGCTTGGCGACCTGGACGTCGGCGATGTCATCCGCGCCTGCCGCAAGGAAATCCTGGTGGCGATGACGAATGGGCTGGTGATCGGCCTCGCCGCAGCCGGCGGTTCGTACCTCTGGAAGCAGAACGAGGCTTTATCTTTGGTGCTCGGCCTCGCTCTCTTCCTGAACATCTGCGCCGCGACGATGGGCGGGGTGCTCATCCCGCTCGGGCTCAAGGCCGTCAAGGTGGACCCGGCGCTGGCCGCCAACATCTTCGTCACGACTGTGACCGACGTGATGGGCTTCGTCTTCTTCCTCGGGATCGCCTCGCTCGTGATCAACCGGATCGCGTAACCACATTTCCGGGCTCTGGCGGGCAAATCTGCCCGGATGTTCGCTTGAGGGTGGCCCATCCGTTGATGACACACGGCCTGCGGCGGGCAAAGCTTCTCGCATGCGGATTGTTTCCCTGGATGAAGCGGTAGGTGTCGTCAAGAATGGCCACCGGCTCTACCTGCACGGCGGCGCGGCCACGCCCCACGTGCTTGTCGATGCTCTGGTGGCGCTTCGGCCAGACCTGCGCGGCGTGGAAGTCGTGCACATGCACACCGACGGCGACGCGCCGTACACGGCTCCGGAAATGGAGGGGCGATTCCGGCATAACGCTCTCTTCATTGGCCCGAACGTGCGGCAGGCAGTGCAGGAAGGCCGGGCTGACTACACGCCAGTCTTCCTGAGCGAAATCCCGGAGCTGTTCCAGCCTGGCGGCCCGCTTCCGCTCGATGTCGCGTTCCTCCACGTGACACCCCCGGATGACGAGGGGAACTGCTCCCTCGGTGTTTCCGTGGACTGCGCCATGGCCGCGGCGACGAACGCCGATGTGGTGGTCGCGCAGGTGAATCCGCGCATGCCGCGGACGCACGGGATCTCGATTCACGAGTCGATGATCACGATGGCGGTCGAGGTCGATGAGGCACTGCCGTCGGCCGTGCGGGAAGCGCCCGGCGCCGAAGCCACGGCCATTGGCATGCACGTCGCCTCGTTGATCGATGACGGCGCGACGATGCAGATGGGCATCGGCGCGATCCCGAGTGCAGTGCTCGCCGCCCTGGACGGCCACCGTGACCTTGGCGTGCATACGGAAATGTTCACCGAAGCCCTGCTTCCCTTGCTGGTCTCCGGTGTCGTGAACGGTTCCAAAAAGACGCTGGACCGCGGCAAGACGGTGAGCGCCTTCGTGACCGGCAACGAGGAGCTGTACGCCTTCATCGACCATAACCCCGATGTGGAACTGCACACCGTCGACTACACCAACAATGTGGACGTGATCGCCGCGCAGGATCGGATGGTCGCGATCAACTCCGCCCTGAGCGTGGACCTCACCGGCCAGGTCGTCGCTGACTCCATCGGTCCGCGGTTCTACAGCGGCATCGGGGGCCAGGTCGATTTCATTCGGGGTTCGGCGCGATCGCGGGACGGTGTACCGATTATCGCCTTGCCTTCAACAGCGAAAGGCGGGTCGCTTTCGCGCATCTCTGCTGAGTTGATCGAAGGCTCCGGCGTGGTCACGACGCGCGGCGACGTGCACTGGGTGGTGACCGAGTTTGGCGCTCGCAACCTGCACGGGCGGACCATCCGGGAACGCGCCTCGATGCTGATCGAGCTCGCACACCCGGCCTTCCGTAGCGAACTCCACGAACAGGCGGGCAAGCTCGGATACCTGGGCCGGCGGTAAGCGCGGAACACAGAGACGGTCCAGCGGAAGCGCTGCGTGTGCCCTGAACTGTTGCGCGGGTTCGCGGCTAGGTGAAGAGCGTCGATTCCTCGTCGTCGTCGAACTGGGGCTGGCTGGAACCCTGGAGGGCGGCGATGAGGTCAGCGGCGTCCTGCGGCGTGATTTTCCCCTGCTCCAGCATCTGGAGGACGCGCATCTCCTCCGCTTCGCGGCGCCCGGCCGCGCGTGTCGCGCGGCTGCCGCGCTGAGGCCGGGGCTGGCCGGCCGGCGTGACAGGGGCCGCTTCGCCTGACTCGGCTGCGGCCGGGACGCCAGGCTCCCGGGCTTTGACCACGCATTCGCCGATGCCTGAGTTGAGCCGCAGGCGAGTCGCCGCCGAGTCCGGCGCGCTCGGGAATTCGATCCGGGACTTGCCGATGCCGCTCGAGGCTTTGATGAACACCTGCGCCCCGGAGGGGAGGCGCACTTCTGCGCGCCCGAGGCCCACGTCGACTTTGTATTCGCCCGGAGCAACTTCCAGGATGTCCAGCAACACGTCTCCGGTGCCGCTGTCGCAGCGTGCGAGCCCGCTGTGGGAAAGCACGGCCAGCTTGCCCGCGCCGACGTTCACGTCCAGCATGCCGCGCGTGAGGATGCCCTGGAACGACCCGGCGCCGATGTTTACGCGGATGTCGCTCGCGCTGACACCCTGGACTTCGGTGTCGCCGTAGCCGTTATCGATTTTGACCTGCTCGAGGAGCTCGTTGCTCAGCCGGATCAGTGTCGTGGCGCCCTGGCGGCGGCGGAAAAGCCAGCCCTTATTGAGCTTCACCTCGATATGCAGCTGGTCTCCATCGCGGGTGGCCGATATCTCCGGTGCGGCTTTGTTGCCGGACGAGACGATCCCCGGCGTTTCGCCTTCCTTGCATGGCCGGACCGTTAGCTTGCCGGCCGTCTGGTCAATCTGGACGCGACGGATACCGTCGAACGACAGGCTTTGCTCCGCGCGAATGGCTCCGGCGGAATCGTCTTGCTCGCTGCGGTGACGACCGTGCATATGGGGCGCGGCGCCCGGAGGTGGCACGTTGGGCGGCGCGAAGCCGGGACCAAAGCTGCGCGGGCTGCGGCGTTCGTTGCGCGCCTGGTCGCGCAGGCGCCGGGCTTCATCGCGTGCGCGCCGCGCTTCGTCTTTCAGGCGGTCGGCTTCGACTTTGGCTTCGCGGCGAAGACGGTCGGCCTCTTCGCGCGCGCGCCGCGCTTCTTCGAGCGCTGCCTTGATTTCGTCGTGTGTATCAGCCATCGCGATTCGCCAGTGAGCGGAGCTGTTCGGCCGCGTCAGCAGCCGAGAGGCGTCCTGCGGAAAGGTCATCGAGGATGCGTTGCCGGCGCTCGGCGTCTCTGGGGTCTTCGCCGGCTTCGAAGCCCATCGCCACGAGCACGTCGTTCAGGCGGCCGACGACAGTGGGGTAGGAGATGCCGAGCTCTTCCTCGACGTCCTTGATCTTGCCGCGAGCCCTGAGGAACGTCTCGACGAAGGCGAGCTGGTCCCGGTTCAAACGGGCGAGCGGGCCGCCATCGAAGCGGCCTTCGACGGCGACGCCACAATTCGGGCATTCCAGCCGGCGGACGACCATTGCGCTGTCGCAGCTGGGGCAGGCGC
>CAYTBM010000238.1:2763-4964 GCA_964436025.1 uncultured Anaerolineaceae bacterium | reverse complement strand
ACATCCGCACGAGCACCTGGCTCACGCTCGCGGCGGCGCACAAGGCGAACCGCGGAGAGCAGTACCGCACGGAAGCGGCGATGGCGAAGCTCGTGGCCAGCGAGGCCGGCGGGCGGGTGGTCGACCGCGCGATGCAGATCCATGGCGGTTACGGCATGACGAAGGACCTCCCGCTCGAGCGCTGGTATCGCGAAATCCGCATCCGTCGCGTCGGCGAAGGCCCGAGCGAAGTGCAGCGCTTGATCATGGCGCGGGATTTGCTGGGCGGGAGTTTTCACTGAGCCAGTGGGGGTCAGCACTCAGGTGTCAGTTTTCAGTGGGGCGAGTGATGCGGAATGTCGAGGAGCCGATGGTCTGGAAGAGCGCTGAAACCTGACACCGGAACGGGAAAGCCTGAGGCGGTCCCGGTAGCGCGCCTGTTACGAAAGCGCTATGCGCAGGCCCTCGTCCGTTCTCAAGGATCAATGCCCGTCACCGTACGGTGTTCTCGCCGGCTGCCAGTTCGTGCCCCGGCGGAAGGAGTCTCCCATGTCCAGTGTCCGCGAATTCATGACCTCGAATCCGGTCACCATTTCCAGCCAGAGCCCCATCCAGGAGGCGGCCCGTTTGATGCGCCAGCACGATGTTGGCGTCCTGCCGGTACTCGAAGGCGGCTCGTTCTGCGGCGTGATCACGGACCGCGACATCGTCATCAAGGCGATCGCGGACGGCCGCGCCGACCAGACCGTGGGCCAGATCTGTTCGAGCAGCCCGGTCACCGTTTCGCCTGACGATGACGTGCGCAAGGCCACGCAACTCATGTCGGAGAGCGACGTCCGCCGGCTGCCCGTCTGTGAGGGCGGCAAGCTCGTGGGTATCGTCTCGGTGGGTGACCTGGCGACGCGGCAGGACCCGCAACTCGCCGGCACGGTGATGGAACGAACCGGCCCGGAGAAGTAGGGCTACGCGCGCCCCTTGAGGATGCCCCACCAGTAGAGCTTCGGCAGCAGCCGGGCCTTGACCTGGTACATGGTCCAGCGCTCCTTTGACTGGTCGAACGGGAAGGTCTCCTGGGGCTCGTTGTTGTAGTCGAATTCGGCCATGACGAGGCGTCCGTATCCGGTGACCAGCGGGCAGGCGGTGTAGCCGTTGTACTTCGCCTCCATGGGACGGCCGAGGATGGACGCGACCAGGTTTTTCACGAGCACCGGCGCCTGCTTGCGGATGGCGGCGCCCGTCTTGCTGGTTGGCAGGCCACTGGCGTCCCCGAGCGAGAAGACGTTCGCGTAGCGCACGTGCTGAAGCGTGTCGCGGTCGACGTCGACCCAGCCGTCGGCGTTGGCCAGGGGTCCCGTGCGGATAAAGTCAGGCGCGCTCATCGGCGGGACCACATGAAGCAGGTCGTAGTGGATGGTGGTGCGTTCCTTCGTATCCAGATTTTCGAAGGTGGCTTCGCGGGCCGGGCCGTTCACAGCCACGAGGCTCTCGCGGAAGCGGGCATCGATGCCTTTGCGCTCGACCACCTTGCGCAGGGTTTTCGCGTACTTCTCGACGGCGAAGATGCCCGGCTGGCCCGAGCGGAAGAGTAGCTCCGTCTTTTCGCGCACGCCCTGCTTGCGGAAGGCGTCGTCGGCCAGGTAGGCGATCTTCTGGGGCGCGCCGCCGCACTTGATCGGGGTGGCCGGCTGCGTGAAGAGCGCCGTGCCGCCCTGGAAGTTCTTGATGAACTCCCACGTCTTGTCGACGAGATCGTAGCGGTAGTTGCTGCAGACGCCGTCCTTGCCGAGAGCCGCCTCCAGGCCCTCGATCTTATTCCAGTTCATCTGGATGCCCGGGGCCACCACGAGGTAGTCATAGCCGATGCGCCGCTGGCTGACCGTGAGGACTGCGTTCTCCTCCGGGCAGATTTCGGCGACGGAATCCTGGATCCATTCCACGCCTTTCGGGACGACGGAGGACTCGGGGTGCTCGGTGACTTCCTTTTTGAACACGCCGCCGCCCACGAGCGTCCAGAGCGGCTGGTAGTAGTGCTTATCCGAAGGCTCGATGATCGCGATGTCGAGGCCTTTGAGCTTCTTGTTCAGCTGGGCAGCGACGCTGATGCCGGCGTTGCCGCCCCCGATGATAACGACGCGATGATGCTCATCGGCGGCGGCGCGACGTGGTTCCGGTGTGGCCATGGTTGTCTTCCCCGAGAAAGTTGACTGACTTAGTCAAGTTTC
>CAYTBM010000238.1:0-2663 GCA_964436025.1 uncultured Anaerolineaceae bacterium | reverse complement strand
TCCTGATCGACAACGCCGCCGCGGGCGGTGTTCACGAGCAGGGCGGTTGGCTTCATGAGGGAGAGCTCGCGCGCGCCGATGAGGCGGCGTGTTTCGGGTGTCAGAGGCGTGTGGAGCGAGACGAAATCGGACTGGCGCAGCAGGTCTTGGAGTGCGACGAATTCGAGGCCCAGGCGCTGCTCCACCTCGGGTTTTCGTGTGCGGCTGGCGTAGAGGACGCGCATCTCGAAGCCTCGCGCTCGGCGGGCCATGGCTTCGCCGATTTCGCCGAGGCCCACGATGCCGAGCGTTGCGCCGAACACATCCTGCCCGAGGAAGGCGGTCGGCGACCATGTCGTCCAGCCGCCCGCCCGGGTGTCACGGTCGCTGGCGACGACGTTTCGGGCGCCGGCCATGAGTAGCGCCCAGGCCATGTCGGCGGTGGTTTCGGCGAGCACGCCCGGTGTGTTCGTGACGACGATTCCGCGCCTGGCCGCCTCGGCAGGGTTCACGTTGTCGTAGCCGACGGCCATGTTGGCGACGATGCGGAGGTTCGGGGCGGCGTCGAGCATTTCCGGCGTGATGCGGTCCACCACCATGGTGAGGGCGGCGTCACTGGCCGCGAGTTTCGCTGCGAGGACGCCCGGCGGGGGCGGCGTTGGTTCGGGCCAGATGTCCACGTTGTGGCCGGCGGCGCGGAGCATTTCGATGGCGTGCCCGGGCGTCTGGCGAGTGACGAACACCGTCCCCATGGGCGCACAGTCTGTGTTCCTTGCTTCGAACGTGCCAGCGGCGGTGTAAGGTGAGAGCGAAGAAACTCGTCGTGGAGCGCCCACACCGATGACGACCGCCGAAGCCGCGAAGCTCTCGCCTTCCGAATCCGTACTGCAGTCCGTTTTTGCCTCAGCCGAACGCCTGAAGACCAGCCCCGAAGTGGTGGACCTGCTCAGAACCTCCTGGCGCGAAGTGCGCGCGCAGATCCCGGTGCGGATGGACAACCGGAAGCTGCAAATCTTCGAGGGGTACCGGGTGCAGCACAACGGCGCGCGCGGGCCCTACAAGGGCGGCGTGCGATTCCATCCGCTGGCCGACCTGGACGAAGTGCGCGCGCTGGCGATGCTCATGACCTACAAGTGCGCGCTGATGGACCTGCCCTTTGGTGGCGCGAAGGGCGGCGTGATGTGCGACCCGGCGCGCATGAGCGAAACCGAACTGAACCGGCTGACGCGGGCGTATACCCAACACATCGGCATGGTGCTGGGCATCAACCGTGACGTGCCCGCCCCCGACATGGGCACAAACGCACAGACCATGGCCTGGATGATGGACGCCTACGGGCAGCGTTACGGCTACACGCCCGGGATCGTGACGGGCAAGCCGGTTGAGCTGGGCGGGAGTTTCGGGCGCGACCAGGCTACCGGCCGAGGGGTCGCAACTTGCATGCGCGAGTATTCACTCGTCGAAAAGACCAACCCGCGCGAGCTGAAGGTGGTCATCCAGGGCTACGGCAATGTCGGCTCGTGGACGGCGCGGATCGCGAGCGAGATGGGATTCACCGTTGTGGCGGTGAGCGACGTGAAGGGCGGCGTGTACAACCCGGACGGCCTCGACATCGCCGCCGTCGACAAGCATTTCGCGGTCGCCGGGAGCGTAGCGGGATTCGAGCCGGCCGACCCGGTGACCAATGCAGACTTGCTCGAGTTGCCCTGCGACTACCTGGTGCCGGCAGCCCTCGGTGAAGTGATCCACGGCGACAACGCCGCGCGGATCAAGGCGCGCGTCGTCATCGAAGCGGCAAACCATCCGGTGACCCCGGATGGCGACGCCGTGCTGAATGCGCGGAAGATCCCGGTGCTCCCGGACGTGCTGGTCAACGCGGGCGGCGTGACCGTCTCCTATTTCGAGTGGACCCAGAACATCCAGCAATTCCGCTGGTCGTTGCAGGAGGTCATCACGGAGCTCGAGAAGAAGATGGTGGCGACCTTCCATGAACTGATGACCCGCACAGCCAGAGACGGCACCCTCCCGCGCCAGGCGGCTTTCGACATCTCGCTGGAGCGGGTGGCGAAGGCGATCACCTTGCGCGGGTTTGTGTAGAGAGGCAAACAGCCCTACCCAAAGGCGAAAGGCAAAGTGGGGGTCTCGCCTCAGACGGAGCCGCCAGCGTCAGGTGCGGGCTCCGACCAACACGGGCCGGCCATTCTCGTGTGACGGCCCGGCCCACATGGAACCCACTTTCGGCTTTCCACTTTTGCCTTTCCACTCAAGAAGTGAAGCTCCCGTCATGTCCGGTAGCCGCGCGCTTCACGCTTCGTTAGGATGACCTGAAATGTTCGGTCGCTGGTTCGAAGACACGTTCCAATCGCTGCGCAATCCGCAGTACCGGACGCTCTGGATGGGCACCACGGTGGCCTTCCTGGCGTTCATGATGTCGTCGATCGTCCAGTCGATCGTGGCGTTCGACCTGACGGGCAAGAACGGCGCCGTGGGCGTGGTCGCGCTTGGCCAGGGTCTGGCGACGATCTGCATTTCGCCCTTCGGCGGCGTCATCGCGGACCGGGTTTCGAAACGGAAGCTCGTGCTCATAGGGCAGACGATCATCGGGCTCAACTTCCTTTCCGTCGGGCTTCTGATCGTCGCGGACGCGATCACCATCCCGGTGCTGGTGGGCTCGACGTTTGTGA
>CAYTBM010000237.1:0-4994 GCA_964436025.1 uncultured Anaerolineaceae bacterium | reverse complement strand
AGTGCCGGTTGACCGGCGCTCAACCGTGGGCCGTTGCGTTCGCGGGGGGTGTGGTTGGCCACCCAGCGAAGGTCCTCCGGATCTACGAAGCCTGATGGCCGGTCCGGAGTGAAGGCACTGTTACTCAATCGCCGGTGAACGCGTGGATCGCATCGTTGAGGATGCATGAGTCCCGCTTCGAGCCCGCGCGCGCTTTTCCTCGGTTCGCTCTATGCGGGCCACGCTACGCGCTTCATGAACCTGCAGCGGCATGTGCAGGCAGACGGACGACTGGCGGGCGCGGAGTTCCGTGGAGTGAGCGGTTGGCGGGACTGCGGCCGGATCGAGCGGCTACCGGTCATCCCGCAGGGCCTGAAGGGCCGGCTGCGGGCGGTCTCCGAGGCGTCGGTTTTCGGTACGTTGAACCGGCCGGATGTGATCTGGACCTCCTGCGGGACCGAGATTACGCCGTTCGCATGGGCGCAGATCAAGCCGCTTCGGCGCCCACTGATCTTCGACCTGGACGCGACGTACACCCAGCTGGAAGAGATGGCCGAGGTGTACTGGGAGCGGCCCGCGCGTACGGGTTTTCGCGGTTCGCAGGGGAAAATGCTCGATACGATCCACCGGCGCACGGTCACGCTGTTTACGCCGTGGTCCAACTGGGCCGCGGAGGGCCTGAAGCGCGATGGAGTGGACCCGGACGTCATCCGGGTGCTGCCGCCCGGCGTTGACCTTGACCTGTGGCGCCCGGCGACGCACGAGGGCGGCGAACGCCCCCTGCGGCTGCTCTTCGTCGGTGGGGACTTCCGCCGTAAGGGCGGGCCGGAGTTGCTGCGGGCGATTGCGGCACGGCCGGGCGCTTTCGAGGCGGCGATCGTAACGCGGGAGACCCCGGGAGCGCTGCCGGACGGCGTCCGCGTGGTGCGGGCCACCCCGAATTCGCCGGAACTGCTGGACCTCTATCGCTGGGCCGACCTTTTCGTGCTGCCGACCAGGGCAGAGTGCTTCGGGATCGCCACAGTGGAGGCGATGGCGAGCGGGCTGCCGGTGATCGTCTCCGACGTGGGTGGCGCGCGCGATATCGTGGAGGACGGTTCCACCGGATGGCTGGTAGAAGCGAACGAGCAATCGCTGCGAGCGGCGCTGGATTCGGCGCTCGAACACCGCGGAGACCTGGCGGCGATGGGCCAGCGCGGGCGTGCCCGGGCGGAGGAGCGTTTCGACGGCGCACGAAATGATGGCGTTATCGTCGACTGGCTCCTGGAGCTGGCCGGCGGCGAAGGGAGCAGGCAATGAGCGGAAAGCGGCAGAGCGTTCTCGTGCTGACGCAGTCCACGGCGATGGGCGGGCAGGAGACGCAGGCGCTGTACCTGGCGGAATACCTCCGGCGTGACGGCTGGGACGTTTCGTTCTGTGTGCCGCGAGATTCCCAGTTCGACGCCCTGGCGGCCGGCGCCGCACGCTTCGCGGCAGTCACCCGGCTGGATTCGGACGCGCGACGTGGCCGTATGCACCAGGTGGCGGAGCTGGGGCGACTCTGGTGGTTCACGCGCAGCAGGCGGGCAGCGGTGACGCACGTGCATACGGGCGGCGCGACGGGCGGGCTGGCGCCGGCAATGGTCGCGCGACTGGCGGGAAGCCGGCCGGTGAGGACCGAACACGACGTGCCCCGCGAGCAGCCGGGCTGGAAGATGCGCATGAGCACAAGGATCTCCGATCGGCTTTTTCACTCGGTGGTGGCCGTATCGCGGCGAAACGCCCGGCTTCGCATCGAACGGCTGGGCCGGCAGGCAAACATGGCCGTGGTGCTGAACGGCGTGCCCGAACCGAGCCGTCTCCTTGACGAGTCCGAGCGGGCAGCGGTCCGCGGGGAGTGGGGATTCGGCGCCGGCCAGATCGTCATCGGCTCACTGGTGCGGCTGGCTGAGGGCAAGGGCCTGGACACGCTGCTCGATGCCTTCGCGATTGTCGCCGCGGGGGCGCCCAGCGCGCGACTGCTGCTGGTGGGCGACGGCCCGCTGCGAGCCAGCCTGGAGCGCCGCGCGGTTGAGCTTGGGGTGCGGGATTCCGTGGTGTTCGCGGGCTTTCATGCCGAGCCGGCGCCGCTGGTCCAGGCGATGGACGCCTTCGTGCTGGCAGTGCCGGCCGGGAGCATGTCGATCGCACTGCTCGAAGCTATGGCGCTCGGCGTGCCGCCGATTATCACGTTTGGCGGGCCGGAAGAGGCCGTGATCGACGGCGAGTGCGGGTTTACGGCGCGGCCGAATGACCCGGAAGACCTCGCGCGGCAGATTTGCCGCCTGGTTACGGACCGTGAGCTGCGGGAGCGGCTGGGCAAGGCGGCGGCGG
Source organism: uncultured Anaerolineaceae bacterium (assembly GCA_964436025.1). Taxonomy (GTDB): domain Bacteria; phylum Chloroflexota; class Dehalococcoidia; order Tepidiformales; family Tepidiformaceae; genus Amarobacter. The sequence continues at coordinate 2,663 of CAYTBM010000237.1, read as the reverse complement.
AACGGGTGGCGGTGCACTACTCATCGGCGCGCGTCGCTCGGGACTACGAGGCGGTGTACACGGGCTCGGCGATACACGGACGACTGGACGCGCTGGCGCCGGACGATGCCTTCCCGGGGGCGGGGCAAGTTCGTCAAGCGGTCAGGAGCGATTGATGGACGTTCCTCATCGAGCGTATTACTGGCTTCGCTACTGGCCGCTTCGGAGGCGGCTGGCTCGTCGTTACCGCGAGAACCAGCTCTTTGACCAAGAGCACGGGATCGAGACCGCGGCTCAGTGTGCAGCGATTCCAGTTCCGGGTGGCGTTCATTACGCGGCAGTTCACCACGAAGATTTTCGCCGGGCAATGTCGGGTGTCGAAGCAAAAGGGCGGGTCTTCGTTGACCTCGGATCCGGAAAAGGGAAAGCCGTCTACCTCGCGAGTCTCATGGGCTTCGAACGATGTATCGGAGTTGAGTACTCAGACAGCTTGCACCAGATTGCAATCCGAAACCTGCAAGGACGCGGAACGAGCATTTGCCAGGATGCAATGTCATTCGAGTTTCCGAGGGAGCCGCTGGTAGTTTTTCTGTTTAATCCTTTTGGCGAGGAACTCATGGAGCGGATGGTCGGAAGACTGAGCCAGTCATGGAGTGTTGCACCGCGCCCAATCACTCTGGTTTACGTCAACCCTACCCAACGGCATCTATTCGACGCAGTGGAGCTTTTTCATATCGTGGACAGCGGGCCGCATCACGTCACATATAAACTCGGTTCAATGGGCGCCGACAGTGGAATCGCGGTCTCGGTTGGCACCGTGCAATCGAGGGTGTCCTGAGTGTCTGGTGGACGATTGAACGTCGTGCGGTACGACCGCTGGACCGACCAGTTCGAACTGGCGGTCTCCGTGCTGCCAGAAGTTGAGGGCTGTTCTCGAAGGCTGCTCTCGATGCTGGGGCATTCTGTTCACCCCGAGCGGGCCAGCTTCTTCGTTGTATCCGATTCGGCCGGTCCGGTCGGTGCCGTAGCCCTTCGTAAACGGAAGCGACACTGGGAGCCGATTACACAGAACATCTGTCCACGGGCAATCGCGCCGGTGCGGGAGGGGCGGCTCCTTGATGTGCTTGAGGCAGTGAGACAAGACATCCGAATCGAGTACTGGGACGACGCGGAGCCGCCCGCCGGACGGGTGCGCAATGCGGCAAGGATGCCGGTGTACCGATTCTCCGCGGACGCCGATCACGAATCGTATTGGCGAGAGTCTGGCCACTGGCCGGCAGTCAGGAACGCGCGCAAGTACTCAGCCAGGTATTGCTTCGAGGTAGACGCGCCCGGAGCCGCGGAGTGGGTGCTCAACACCTGGGCCGACCGGTGGTCCGCGGACCCCACGCGCAATCGATCTATCGAGTTGCTGCCGGACCTGCTTCTCGCGGCGCCGCAGCTTCAGTCAGAGGGGAAACTCCACGCGTTTACGCTGAGAGACGGCGAGCGATTTATCGCGGGCTATACGTTCTGTGTGGATCGCGACAGGCTCATTTCCCAACGCACGGTGTTTGATGAACAGTACCGCAGGGACGGCGTCGGCACGCGAGTGCTGGACCTGGCGTTCCAATGGGTGCGGGAATCTTCCGAATACAAATGGATTGACCTGGGCGGGGGACATGAATACAAAGCGCGGTGGGCGCCTCAGAACGGTGAGTTGCTGAGTTTCGACGTTTGCCCGGCCTTCACGCACTTCAAGAAGCAAACATTCCGGGCCGCCCGGAGCCAGGTAAGGGCCTGGAAGGCACGTCTTCGAAGCTAGGCGGCGTACGGAGAATCTCCGGTCGAGCTGTATCCCAATGACACCGCGGTCGGACCAAGAATGGCTTCGTATTCTGCGCGCTCGTTGGCGCCGGGCCCAGGAAGGCGGGCGAACCGCTCCGGGCTGAGCGGCACGCTGTCGTCAAGTTCGAGGCCGAGCCATTGGCCCAGGCGAGCCAGTTGATCTCCGGGTGATGCGGCCAGGGCCTCGAATCTGACGACGGCCACCATCTCTTGCGGGAGTACGCTAAGGACGGCAGCAGTGTGCTCGAAACTGTCCCTGATCGTGGTGCAGAGCAACCGCCAATTTGTCGGCGCCCACTCAGTCGCACGTTGAGAGAGCGCGACTTGCATGGGATCACGCACGACATGGACGAATCGGGCTTCCGGAAGAACTTCGGCCCAGAATGGGGCATCCATCAAGTTCCCGGACGTCTGATCGACCCATGCCTGTGCGTTTCTGGTGCGCGCCCGGTTTGCATACAGCGAGAGCAGCAATGAACGGGCAGCGTGAACGGCCGCGGGCCTGGCGAGGCGGGGCATAGCCCAGAGGTAGTCGCGCTCACGGCCAATCCGGTTCGGAAGGTGGATGGACTTGAGTTTGTACGGAGCATGGAACCCGTTGGCACGCATGCCAGTGTCGATAGTGAGCCCGTCTCCCCGGTATTTCCGAGCGCCAAGGTCGCGGAAGTAGCCGTCAATCGCGTCATCCCACGCGGCGCCGAAGTCCCGCCGCAGGTTGATACGGTTAAACGGATAGCTGCGGGGTGAGACCAAATCGTGGCGCATAAGCCGATCGAACCGGTGCAATGCGCCATCGGCCCGGATCGAGGAAAAGTTCGACGAGACGGCGTCTGTGAGATCACGGAGCCCCCCGTGGA
>CAYTBM010000236.1:1866-5009 GCA_964436025.1 uncultured Anaerolineaceae bacterium | reverse complement strand
GCTTCTCATAATTTACCTTCGCTTGGGGACGCAACAGGCACGTTGAGCGCGCCCACTTGCTACTTCCACGAAAGAGGCCCCCCTTTGGAAGAGAATCACACTCCCGCCGGCCAGGACGTCGCCGAAGCGCGCGCCACCCTCGAGGCGGCCATGTTCGAAATCAAGCGCGTCATCGTCGGCCAGGAGCCCATGCTCGAACGCGTTCTGGTCGCCCTCCTCTCTAGCGGTCACCTCCTTATTGAAGGAGTGCCCGGCCTGGCGAAGACGCTCACCGTCAAGACCATCGCCGAAGTCCTCGGCGGCACGTTCCAGCGCGTCCAGTTCACTCCCGACCTCGTGCCCGCCGACCTCGTCGGGACGCGCATCTACCGCCCCGACCACGGCACCTTCGACACCGAGCGCGGGCCGGTCTTCTGCAACCTCCTGCTCGCCGATGAAATCAACCGCGCACCCGCGAAAGTGCAGTCCGCGCTGCTCGAAGTCATGCAGGAGCGCCAGGTCACTATCGGCCTGGAGACGTTCCGGGTACCGCGCCCGTTCCTCGTGATGGCCACCCAGAACCCGATCGAGTCCGAAGGCACCTACCCGCTCCCTGAAGCCCAGGTCGACCGCTTCATGATGAAGGTGCTCGTCGACTACCCGGGCCTCGGCGAGGAACTCCTCGTCGTCCAGCGATCCCTCCAGCCGCAGGCCGAAGTGAAGCAGATCCTTACCATCGACCAGCTCGAACAGTACCAGAAGATCGCCGCCGACCTGTTCGTCGACCGCGCTGTGGCTCAGTACGCAATCACGCTGGTTGACGCCACCCGCAAGCCCGGCAAGTACGGGCTTTCCGAGCACGAAGCGCATATCGCCTTCGGTTCGAGCCCACGCGGCAGTATCAACCTCGTCCATGCCGGGCGTTCTCTCGCCCTGCTCCGCGGCCGCCGCTATGTCCTCCCCGGAGACATCTTTGACCTCGCCAAAGACGTTCTTCGCCACCGCCTCGTCCTCACCTACCAGGCGCTGGCCGACAACGTCACCCCGGACGACATCCTGGACGGCGTGCTCAAGTCCGTCGCACAGCCGCGTATTGAGCTCGCCCAGGAGCTCAGCGCGTGAGTGCCGCGAACCTCCACATCGTGAGGACTCCGGACAAACCCGGCCCGGGCCCAATGCCCGATGCGGTGCTGCGCGCGCTCGACATCACCATCGGCCGGCGGATGAACGGCCTCCTCTCCGGAGATTACCGTTCGAGCGCCCTCGGGCTCGGCACCGAGCTCGCCCAGGTCCGCGAATACCAGCCCGGCGACGACGTCCGCCAGATCGACTGGAATGTCACCGCTCGCACCACGATCCCCCACGTCCGAGTGCAGGTGGCAGACCGTGTGCTCACCACCTGGCTCATGCTCGACACCTCGCCATCAATGGGCTTCGGCACCGCCGACCGCCGCAAGTACGATGTCGCCGAAGGCGTCGCCGTCGCCGTCGGCCAGGTGGCAACCCGTCACGGCAACGCACTCGGAATCCTTAGCTTCGGCGGCGAAAACGGCCGCATGATTCCACCCGGCCAGGGCCGCAAAGGCATGCTTGGCCTGCTCACCGTGCTCCGGGACGAGCCCACCCGGGAAGGCACCGGCCCTACTTCCCTCGGCGGGGCAATACACTCACTCAACCGCCTCGCCCGCCGCTCCCGCCTCGTGGTGATCGTCTCCGACTTCCGTGGCCCGCGTGACTGGACCGATGCCCTGGTCGAACTCTGCGGCCGTCACGCCGTCGTCGCCGCGGAAATCCGCGACCCTCGCGAACAGGAGCTGCCTGACGTCGGCGAACTCTGGCTGGTCGACCCCGAAACCGGGCGCCAGTTGCGCGTCGACACCCGCTCCAGGAAGCTCCGCGACCGGTTCGCGGCCGCGGCCGGCGAGGAGCGCACCGAAGTGGCGAAGCTGCTGGCCCGCGCCGGCGCGCAGCACGTCGTCCTCTCAACAAAAGGCGACTGGCTCCGAACCCTGGCTGCCTTCCTCAATTCGAAAGGAGGCCGGCGATGAGCTTTGCCTGGCCCCTCGCCTTGCTCACTCTCTGGCTCGTGCCGCTCGCTGTCGCCGCCTATATCTGGGCCCAGCGCCGCCGCCCGAAATACGCCGCGCGCTTCACCAACCTTGACCTGCTCGCCAACGTGGTCGACAGGACGCCGAACTGGCGGCGCCACGTCCCCGCCGTGCTCGGCCTGCTCGCCCTCACCTCCCTGCTCATTGCCCTCGCCCGGCCAGAGTTCGTCCACAAGGTGCCGAAGCAAGAAGCCACCGTTGTTCTCGTCACCGACGTGTCTGGTTCTATGACCGCAACCGACATCCAGCCCACTCGCATGGATGCTGCCAAGACCGCTGCACACACGCTCGTCGACAAGTTGCCGAAGGGCTTCCGGCTCTCGCTCGTCAGCTTCTCGGCAGGCGTGCGCACGGTGGTCGCCCCCACCACCGACCGCGACCTGATGGACGCGGCGATTGACTCGCTCACACCGGTGGGCGGCACCGCCATGGGCGACGGCATCATCGAAGGCATTGCGGCCTCGAAGCTCTCGACCGTAGATGCGAAAGGCCAGGCTGTCCCCACAGCCACGCCAACCGCGACCGCGAACGGCCAGAAGCCCGAGAACCCGCCGGTCATCATGGTCCTCCTCTCCGACGGCGCGAATACCCTCGGGCAAACCGACCCGCTCGACGCCGCCGACCAGGCGAAGAATGAGGGCATCCCCATCTTCACCATCGCCCTCGGCACGCAGGACGGCGTCGCTATCGTGACCGATAACCAGGGACGCCAGCGCCGCGTCAACGTCCCCCCGGACGAAGAAACCCTGAGGCAAATCGCCGAAATGACGGAAGGCAAGTTCTTCTCAGCCCCCTCGTCCGATGACCTCCAGTCCATCTACAACGACCTTGGTTCCAAGATCGGCTACGACGAGACAACCTCAGAGGCGACGGTTGGCTTCGCCGGCTTCGGTGCTCTCGCCATCCTTGCGGCCGGCGCCATCAGCCTGCTCTGGTTCAACCGCTTCCCGTAACGAAGCCACTCCAACCGTTGGAACCGCGACCCATCGGGAGCGGACCGCCACCCAGCGACACCGCCACGCGGCAGCGATCCGGTCCGCCCGCCTCAATGGAACC
>CAYTBM010000236.1:0-1766 GCA_964436025.1 uncultured Anaerolineaceae bacterium | reverse complement strand
GCGACACCGCCACGCGGCAGCGATCCGGTCCGCCCGCCTCAATGGAACCGCGACCCATCGGGAGCGGATCGTCACCCAGCGACACCGCCACGCGGCAGCGATCCGGTCCGCCCGCCTCAATGGAACCGCGACCCATCGGGAGCGGATCGTCACCCAGCGACACCGCCACGCGGCAGCGATCCGGTCCGCCCGCCTCAATGGAACCGCGACCAGTCGGGAGCGGATCGTGTCCCAGTGACACTGCCGGCAGCGCCCCCACCTGGCCGCGCCCGCAAGGAAGCGGCTGCACCGCCCGGCCCTCCTCCGCCGCCAGGCGCCGCGAGCACGCCTCCGGAAGCAACACCGTAGACTCCGCCGGCACACCACCGGCGGAGTCTTCCCATGCCTGCACCCCTCGTCATCCAGAATGCCACGGCCTTCGACGGCCTCTCCGGTAAGGCCGCGTCAGCCACCAGCATCCTCATCGAGAACGGCCGCGTCGCGACGGTTGCGCCCGCCGCACAGCTCCCGGCCCCCGCCGGCGCCGAAGTCATCGACGCCACCGGCAAGTTTGTCATCCCCGGCCTAATCGACATGCACGTCCACGTCGAGTTGAGCGGCGGCGACGACGCGCTCCCCGCCTGGCTCGGCGCCGGCGTCACCACCATCCGTGACGTCGGCGGCTCCCCCGAAGGCCTCCTGCCCCTCCGCGACGCCATCGCCGCCGGCACGAAAACGGGTCCGCGCATCTTCTCGTACGGCCCCCTCCTCGATGGCGTCCCGCCGATCTTTGGGAACCGCCCGCTCACCGGTACCGGCCCCGGGCAGCTCACCTGGATCATCGAAGACGCGGCGCAGGCGGTCGCCGCTGTCGATGGCCTGCTTGCCCGCGGCGTCGACGGCTTCAAGCTCTACGCCGGCTTGCGGCCTGACCTCGTGAAGGCGTTCATCGGCCGCATCGGCGGCCGCGTGCCGGTCACCGGGCACCTCTCGCGCACCTGGGCTTCGGAAGCCATCGAGCTCGGCATCAACTGCCTCGAACACGTCCACGCCACCATCTACCAGGACGTAGTCCCGCCTGAACACCGCCACCCGCGCGAGGAGGGCAACGGCTTCATCCCGAACTACTGGACATGGCTCAACGCCGGCTGGGCCGCCGCCGACCTCCGCGCGGACTACGTCCGCAAGTTCATTGACCTCCTCGTCTCGAAGGACGTCGCCCTCAGCCCCACGACCGTCCTCGTCACCGGCGGCATGGCCACCCGCGACGCCCTCGAAGAGCCCGGTCTCAAGTACACCCCGAAAGGCCTCACCGTCCGCCGCCAGCAACAGGCCGAACAGATGGCCAGGATGCGCGAAGACGCAGAGAGAGCCGGTCGTCCGCTTCCTCCCATCGCCACACCGGACTACGAAGTAGGCCGCCGCGCCCTCGACAACCAGCTCGCCTTCCTGAAACAGGTCATCGACGCCGGTGGGCGCGTGGTGCCCAGCACCGACTGCGGGGCCGCCCCGAACCAGGTGCCCGGCTTTTCTCTCCACCGCGAGCTCGCCCTCTTCGCCGAAGCCGGCATCCCCAACGCAACCATCCTCCAGCTCGCCACCCGCATCGCCGCCGAGGTCCTCCGCCAGCAGCACGACATCGGCACCATTACCCCCGGCAAACGCGCCGACCTCCTGATCCTCAACGCCGACCCCCTCGCGGACATCCACAACACCCGCACGATCGAAACCGTGATCAAGGATGGCGCCGCGTACGCCCCCCAACCGCTCCTCGAGCGCGCCGCCGC
>CAYTBM010000235.1:0-5026 GCA_964436025.1 uncultured Anaerolineaceae bacterium | reverse complement strand
TGATCCAGCCCTCGCGGCCGGACAGCTTCGTCCAGAAGTTCATCGATACGAAGCGTGCCGGAATGCATCACATCTGCTGCGAAGTGGCCTCGGTGGACAAAGCCGCGGAAGCGCTCCGCGCCAACGGCATCGAACCCTTCGGCGGGGTGATCGACAGCGACTGGAAGAAGCACACCTTCATCCACCCGAAGGATTCAGGCGGGGTGCTGTTCCAGCTGTTCGAGGAGCGGGGGTAGTTCCGGAGCGAGAAGCCGGCGCGGATCCTGCGAAGGTATGGCCTATTGGACCCATTCAAGCGTCCAATAGGACCACCCGCTCGAACTTGACGCACGTGACCATGGGTCGCCCGCTTCCGAGGTTGGGCGGCTTAGGCATGTATGGACGAGGACGACCGACGTCATGGCGAGAGGGGCGGAGCAGCGAGCACTGCACGCTTGTTCGGAGTACTCCCCGGGATCGCAGGGGGTGCCTTCGTCGGGCGCGAGAGAGAGTTGGGACGGCTTCGAACAGCCTGGGGGCGCGCCCTGACCGGGGATCGTTACCTCGCATTCCTGACCGGCGAGCCCGGAATAGGCAAGACCCGAATCGCGTTCGAATTCACGCGCGAGGTCGAGGAGGGAGGAGCCGTCGCCTTGTACGGGCGCTGTGATGAAGACCCGGTCTTCCCGTACGAGCCGTTCGTCCAGGTACTCCAACAGCTTGCCGGCGGACTGAGCTCGGAGCCGGAAGTGAGTGAGTCGGCCCGGACAATGCTCGCTGAACTGGTGCCCATGCTGCTTAGGAGTCCCACCGACGTGTCAGTCTCGTCCGACGCATCCACGCGACGGCTGGTGTTATTCGAAGGCGTGCGGTCGGTACTTCGTGAGATGGCGAAACATCGGCCTCTACTCCTCGTGTTGGACGATCTCCAGTGGGCTGCCGCGGATACCGTGAGGCTGCTGCGCTACCTCGCCCGCGGAACGTGGGGTTCTCCGGTGCTCCTTCTCGGAGCCTTCCGTGATACGGGGCCGCCAGGTGCGGTTCTACCGCTGCGGGCGGCCATCGCGGACCTCCTTAGCGACGGGCTGCTGGAGCAGATAGAACTCGATGGACTGGATGCCGCGCACGTGCGGGCCCTCTCCGAAGAATTCCTTCGGCGCGTCGTCGACGACGAGGATGCCAGGCGGATCCACGAGGCAAGCGGAGGTAATCCGTTTTTCGTGCATGAACTCGCGACGCTCGAAGAGGCCGGCGGTGGCCCAGCACCGACGCGTGCGCTGCCCGTGGCGGCGCGGGAGGTGATCGCCAATCGCCTGTCCAGGCTCTCACCCCATTGCCGCGAACTACTTACGATTGCGTCTGTCCTCGGCGGCACCGCCGAGTTGGCGCTCCTGCAGGCTCTCTGGGACGGAAACGAGCTGGCTCTGGCGGCGGGGCTGAGCGAGGGGGTTGCCGCACGGCTGCTGGTTGAAGCGGAGACGCATTATCGCTTCAGTCATGCACTCATCCAGCAGTCGGTGTACCAGTCGCTGTCGCTTCCACAGAGGCAGGGCCTGCATCTCCGCGCCGCGCGGCTGATCAGCTCGCTACCCGCAGGGCAGCAGCCCATGAACCCTGCCGTCCTTGCGAGCCACTACCGTAAAGCAGGTGGCACTCGCGTTCCGCAGGAGGCTCTCCCGGCCGCCATGGCTGCGGCTGAGGCATCTCTCGCAGCGTTCGCCCTTGACGAAGCCGTTGATTGGTGGGAGTGGGCTCTCGATCTGATGGGTGAAATCGGGACTGACAGCGACACCAGGGCCAGGCTCATGGAACGCATCGCGAGGCTGCTGGAGACCGACAGGGAAGTGGTGAGCGCCACCGGTTTCCTGCAGCAAGCACTGCGCCTCCACGAGCAGGTAGGCGACTCGACGACGGTTGCGACAGTCCAATCGCGACTTGGCCGCGCGCACAGCACCGGGAATCATCGGAACACCGACCTCACGACCGCCCGAGCCTATTTTGAGTCCGCGGCAGGACCGCTTGCGAAAGCCCGGGACCGAAGCCGGCTCGCCATCTTGGAGAGCAGTTGGGCAACACTGGGCGTCAGTTCGTTCCGGATCGATGACCTGAGGCACGTCGAATTGGCGATCCAACTTGCAGCGGAGACCGGCTCGCGTGCGATGGAGTCGGCGAATGACGTCTCCAGGGGCGCACTGGCGTTTCACCAGGGTCACCTGGATCTCGGAATACGACTTCTGGGCGAAGCCTGGAGAACCACTCGCGAGCGCGGGGATGTGATTCAATCCGGGGGCGCGGCGCTGGTCTTCGCCATCAAGGCGCAGCGGCTCTGCGACCCGCTTCCGGCGGTGGAATGCCTGCGAACAGAACTGGGTTGCTGGCCAGCGCCGGCGGCCGCGGCCCCGTGGGGAATCGCCTCCCGGCTTGCGAGCGCACTTGCCGATGCCGGCGACCTGAGAGGGATGCGCACGCTTGCACGCGAACACACGGCAAGGGATGAGGAGCGGATCGAGGTAATGGTCGAGCGATGCGCCTTCGCATTCGTCGATGGACATTGGCATGGGCCTGCCTGGGACGAGGCAGAAATGTCTGCCGTCTCGGCCGCAGGACGCGGCGACCGTTGTTCCTACCAGAACCTCGGGCACTGGTTGGTCCGAGCTTTCCGCGCCCGCGGCGAGCCGGAGCGCGCAATCGCGTTCCTCGAGGAAGAGCTCGCAGCGATGGTCGCCGGAGGCTCCGTCGGGCAGGAGGTCGTCGCGCGGGCGGAGCTTGCGGTGCTTCTCGCGGAGAAGGGCGAAATGTCGGAGGCCGAAGCACACGCGTCCCGGTGTCATGACATTCTCGGCGCAAACGAAAACGGTCGAGGGATCGAGGGTAAGGTGCTGCTGGCGGAGGCACTCATAACGAGCGCCCGCGGGGGAACGGATTCGGCCGTGGACCAGTTCGAAAAGGCCATCGAAGTCTTTCGTCGCTACTCTACGGTCTGGCAGGAAACTCGTGCGTTCGAGGACTGGGCCGAGGTCCTGCTCCGGGCGCGGTGCCGCGCACAGGCTGCGTCGAAGCGCCGCGAGGCAGCGTCCGTCTACCGGCGCATCGGGGCCGGCGAGCCGTGGTTCGAACGCCTGGCCGCTCTCGGTCGCGTGCGTGAGCTTCACTCGCAAAGCGCCGAGCTTCCCGATGGCCTCACGCAGCGTGAAGCCGAAGTGCTGAGCAAGGTCACGCGTGGCGCAACGAGCCGCGAGATCGCAGAGGAACTCGTGTTAAGTATCCGGACGGTCGAGCGCCACATCGCGAACATCTACCTGAAGACGGGGACACATGGGCGCGCGCAGGCGACGGCCTACGCACTGGCGCACGGCCTCGGCGGATCGCTTTCGTAGGGCCTGGCCGAGGCCCGAACACGCGCCCTGCGTAGTTCGTGCCGATCGCCGCCAATGGGCGCGCCAGCCTCTCCCCCAGGTTGCGCAGTTCTGCGGACGAAATGCGATTCCGACTGATCTAGCGTGAGCGGTGCCAACCAGTTCGCCGGATGCCGACGGAAGTCCGGCACCCGGCGGACGGCTGGCAACGCAGTCGGCGGCAAAGCCGCCGAGCTCGAAGGGAGACCCTGGTGAACACCCATCCTGTATTTCGTCCGACCTGCCCCGGCGCGCTTCGCCGTGCTGGGCTCAATCGTTACGTCTACATCGCTGCCTTTCTCCTCGCCGTCGGGCTGGCGGGCGTCGAGCAACGGACCGCCTCGGCCGAAGTTGTGAACAACGTCCGCATTCCGGCCGTGTTCAGCCCAGACAATCCCTGTGAGGCAGGAACAATTCCTATCAGCCTCACCGGTGTCCAGCACCAACTCTGGTACACGTCGCCGGAAGGCACGCTCAAGATGAACATCCAGGCTCACCTGACTGGCAGCGACGCCGACGGGACCAAGTATGTGGCGAACCTCCAACGACACATGGAGCACTGGGGGCCGTTCCCCCCGGGAGTTCCCTTCACGGACAAGTTCACGACCAACCTCATCAGCAAGGGGGCCACGGTCAACGCTCAGATAATCGTGACCTATGACTATCCGGCGGGGAGCCCCCCGGTCTCGACAGTCATCGCCTGTAGAGGGTAGCGGCCGGTCATATCCCCGCGGCATCAAGGTCGGGTGCAAGAAGGGCCGGCAACACGCCGGCCTTTGCAATGCGTCCAAGGGTGCGGTCGACACACGAGGAACACCACGTCGATTCTTCTTCCAACTGTTCGAAGAGAGGAGTTAGTTCATCAGAGGCGCCCCCGCCGCATGCTCGCTTCGCTCGCAGGCCCGTGCTCATCCCGTTTACGCTCGGGCCAGGGACTTGTCTCTCGCCTATACTTTCTCCCGTGACTGCTCCCGACGCCCACCCGCACGCGACCGGCAACGACGGCTACCTGACCATCCACGGCCTGCGCCACCATTACCTCCAGTGGGGCGATGTTTCGAACGACCCGGTGGTCTTTCTCCACGGGCTTATGAACAACGGCCGCTACTGGGAGCACATCGCCGAGCAGTTCGTCGACAAGTACGCGGTGTACGCGCCGGACCTGCGCGGGCACGGCGAAAGCGAGCACGCGCCTGGCGGGTACCTCGTCTGGGCCTTCGCCATGGACCTTCGCGGCTTTGTCGAGGAGATGGACTTCGAAGCCTTCGACCTGGTGGCGCACAGCATCGGCAGCCGCGTCGGCATGTCCTACGCGCGGGACCACAGCCACCGCCTCAAGCACCTGGTGCTCGCGGACATGGGGCCGCAGATGGCCGAACAGGGCGCGCGGGGCATCCGCAAGACGACCGGCGGCGCGCAGAAAGCCCCCGGCTTCGCCACCGAAGCCGAGGCCCTCGAGTACTACGCCGGCCAGTACCCCGGCCAGCCCGAGGAATTCCTGCGCCGCCAGATGGGCGCGTCACTCACGCTCGACGAAGAGAGCGGCAACCTCGTCTTCCGCTTCGATCCTTCGATACACCAGGCCACGGGCCGCGGGGCCATTGCCGAAATCCCGTACCTCTGGGAAAGCCTGGAGCACATCACGTGCCCGA
>CAYTBM010000234.1:0-5050 GCA_964436025.1 uncultured Anaerolineaceae bacterium | reverse complement strand
GCCAGCAAGCCTGAACGTTATGTCCGACCCTCTGGCGGCGCCACCCACGTCCTTCGCGTGGTGCGCGAGATGCTCTGGGCACACCCCACAACGCAAGGAACTGACATCGGCGCAGCTCTCGAGTACCTCATCGGTGTACAGAAGCGCCGCGCGACCGTCTTCCTCGTCTCCGACTTCCTTGCCGAGATTGATACGCGGCAGCTGCGCGCCGCCGCCCGCCATCACGACATCATCGCCATCCGCGTGCGCGAGCCAATCGACGAGCAGCTCCCGGATGCCGGCATTGTCACCCTCCGCGACAGCGAGTCCGGCCGCCCCGTCGAGGTCGACACCTCCAGCCACGCTGTCCGCGAAGCCTACGAACGCCGCGTCCACGAGCTGGACCGCGAGCGGCGGCTCGCCTTCGGGTCGCTCGGGATCGACGAAATCCAGGTCACTGTCGGGGTCGATTATGTCCCCGCGCTTCTCCGCTTCTTCAAGCGGCGTTCCCAGGGCGCCGCATGAGGGCCCTCACCCCCAACCTCCCTCTCCCGTCGCGTCGCGAGAGGGGGAGTCACTCGCGGCGATTGCCGATCCTCCTACTGCTTGTGCTCATCGCGTGCTCGGTCGCCATTGGACGCGGTGCCGATGCGCGCGCCGATAGCGATGTACGTCTGTCCCAGCCGTCCGCGGTGATCGGCGAGCACCTGAAAGCGACGTTCAGAGTTACCGCCCCCAGGGGTTCGACGGTGGAGGTCACGCCCGGCGGAGAGTCGTGGGCCGGCGTGGAGCTCGTCTCGATCGATTCCGTGAACCAGCTCAACCAGCCGGACGGTGTACTCTGGCTCATCGAGGCAACCATTGCTGCGTTCGCACCGGGTGACCTCAGCTTCGCCCCGACGGTCTCCGTTGTGACGGGCAGCGAAGCACAGACAGTGCAGCTCCCTGGAGTCCCATTTCGAGTGCTGGCAACGCTGGCGGAAGATGCCTCCCTGGAGCTTTCGCCGCTGGCGCCGCCGGTGGCCATCGCCGGTGCTGAATCGGCCTGGTTGAGGCCGGGAATTGCGGCCGGGATCATCGCCGGCGCCGCGATCGTGGCCGCGCTCGTGTGGCTGGCCGCCAGAGCGGCCTCGCGCCGCCTCCGCCGCACGGGGGCACCGCTGGCGGCCCCCGGCGTGCCTCGCACCCTTGAAGGCGCCGAACAGCTCCTCCACTCGGACCCGGTGGGCGCGTACCGCCTGATGTCCGCCGTGGTCAAGGCTGACCTCGCCGAACGCTACGGCGTCCGGGCCACCGCCCTGACGACGAGCGAGCTTCGGCGCCGCCTCGAATCGGGCGGCGAGCGCTGGGAAGCGCGCCTCGTGGCCGGCCTGCTGGAAGAGTGCGACTCCGTGATCTACGCCGGGTACCGGCCGGCCGCCGAACGGCGAGAAGCCGACCTCACCATGGCCCGGGAAATCATCGGGGCGGCCGGCTGATGGAACTCGCGCAACCGCTCGCCCTCTCACTCGCCGCTCTCGCCGTGCCGGTGGCCATCCTTGCGCGGCGGAAACCGCGGGGCTATACCGTCTCGTCGTCAGGACCGGTCAACGGCATTGCCCCATCCTGGCGACTTCGTTTCGCCCGAGCTCTGCCCATCCTGCGAGTCCTGGCAGTAGTGATGCTCGCCATTGCCGCCGCCGGCCCGCGCGAAGGCAAAGCCGACTCCATCGTCCCCGGCGAAGGGGTCGACATCGCCCTCGCCTTCGACATTTCGAGTTCGATGGACCAGCGCTTCGCACCGGGCAAGACACGGCTCGACGCCTCCAAAGATGTCATCCGTGAGTTCATCAAGAACCGCCAGAACGACCGCGTCGGGCTCGTCGTCTTCCAGCAGGACGCGCTGGCGTTGTCGCCGCCAAGCCTGGATTACCAGGCGCTGGACAAGATGGTGGCCGCCCTACAGAGCGGGCTCCTCCCCGATGGCACCGGCATCGGAGTCGGCCTCGCAACCGCGCTGAATATGCTGCAGGACTCGACGGCAGCCAGCCGCATCGTGGTCCTCCTCACGGACGGCGAGCACAACGCCGACTCAATCTCGCCGGAGAAAGCCGCCGAGCTGGCGATCTCGCTCAAGGTCCGCGTGTACACCATCGGCGTGGTCTCGGAGGTCAACCCGGGCCGCAATCCTGAGATCGATGAAGACCTCCTGACGGCCATCGCTGAGCGCACAGATGGCAAATATTTCGAGGCGGACAGCCCCCAGGCGCTGCAGGATATCTACGCCGAGATCGGCTCGCTGGAACGCAGTCGCGTCGGCCGCGAGTCGTTCGAAAGCTTCACCGAACTGGCGCCCTGGTTCGCGGCCGGCGCCGCCGTCCTCCTCGCACTCGAACTGACCTTGCGCGGCACCGTCCTGCGGAGGGCGCCCGCATGAACGATGTCAGCTTCGCGCGCGACTGGATGTTCCTGCTGCTGCCCCTCGTGCCCGCGGCGCTCGCCGTGTGGTGGTGGGGCGTCCGCCGCGCGGCCGCGCGCGCACGGACGATCTCGCGCTCGCGCAGTGCCTCCCCTCCGTACTTTGCCGCCGTACTTCTCTCGCTGGCCGCCGCTGTCGCGATTCTTGCGGCTGCTCAGCCGCGCTGGGGCACCCGCGAAAGCAAAGTCGAACGCCACGGCGCGGACCTGGTCGTCGTCCTCGATATTTCTCGCTCCATGTCCGCGCGTGACGTTGCCCCGGACCGACTCTCCGCGGCCAAGGTCTCAATCGACTCCATCCTCGCGCGTCTCGGCGGTGACCGCGTCGGGCTCGTGGTGTTCGCGGGCGAAGCGCGCATCCGCTTCCCCCTCACCACGGACTTCAGCGCTGCGCGCCAGGTTGTCGACACACTGGAGACCGGGGTTGTATTCGTCGAAGGCGGCACGAACGCCGGCCTGGGGCTCACCGAGGCCGTGGCCCTGCTGAGCGACGAGCAGGACAACGGCAAAGTCATCCTCCTCATCACCGACGGCGACGACCTCAGTGGTGACTTCGCCGCCAGCGCGCAGCTGGTCGCCAAGTCTGGCGCGAGCCTGCTGGTCGCCGGTGTCGGCACGTCCAACGGCGCCACCATCCCGGTCATCGACCCGCGCAACGGCATCGAGTCGCCGAAACTCGGGGCTGACCAGGCGCCGATCGTTACCAGGCTCAACGAACCATTCCTCAAGACGCTTTCGGCTGCGGCAGGAGGCCGCTACCTGGGCTCCGACCTGGCCGTTGTGCCGGGCGCCGTCGATGGCCGGCTCCGGGCCCTCCAACGCGCCCGGATCGACGCCAGGCCGACAATCCTGCCGGTCGAGCGCTACCAGTACTTCGTGATCGCGGCCCTGGTGCTGCTCGTCCTGGCTTCACTGGCCGAACGCCTGCTGCGGTTCCCCTGGCGCGCCGGCGCGGCGCTGGCGCTGCTCGCACTGTTCCTCGGAGGATGTGCCACGAGCGACTACAAGGCCAACGAGGCCGGCCGCGAGGCGCTCCAAAATGGGGACCCCGCAACCGCCATCGACCGGTTCCTCGAAGTCCAGGTGTCGCGGCCTGATGATCCTGATGTCGCGCTCAACCTGGCTGCTGCCTATGCCGCGGCGGGCCGGAACGACGAAGCGATCCTCTCCGCTCGCCGTGCGTTGGACTCGAATCAGCCGGAGATCCGGGCACGCGCGTATTCGTCCATTGGTCATCACCAGTTCGCGGCAGGCCGGATGCTGGAGTCGCTCGATGCCTTCCGGCGAGCGTTGCTGGAAGACGGCTCGGACGACAACGCACGCCACGACTACGAAGTAGTGCTCCGCCTGCTGTTCCCGGATCCTGAGTCGGAAGCGACGCCGCCACCCGGCGCCACACCACCTCCAGGCGGCACCCCTGAACCAGGCTCGGACCCTTCGCAACAGCCCGGATCGGGGGGCACGCCGCAACCCGGGAGCCCCACGCCGTCGGGCGGAACGCCGCAACCCGGCGGCACTCCCCAGGGCGGCGCCACCCCCGCGCCCAGCGGCACGCCAGGCGGGCAGTCCAAGGCCGAGCTGGACCGCCAGATCCGCGACATCGACCAGCGCGTGAACCGGCTTCTCGAGGACGCCGGAGACACGCCATCGCCAGCCCAGGCCCTCGAGATTCTTCGGCTGCTGGCCGAACGCTCGCGCCTCGCGGGCCTCCGCGACGCCCTCAACGGCGGCGGTGGCGTCAAGGACTACTGATTTCTGAACCTCGAGCCGTCTCCCTCCGGCGCGATCCCGTACACTCGCCGGATGCGCGCCGTTTTCGTCATGATCAAAACTGAACCGGGCCACACCACCGAAGTGGCCAACCGAATCGCTGAGGTCGAATCGTTCTCGGAGTGCTACAGCATCACGGGTCAGTACGATCTCCTGGCCAAGCTCTATGTCTCCGACATCGACGGCCTTGGCCGCCTCATTGAGCGAGACATCCACTCGATCCCGAACGTCCGCGACACCTTCACGATCCTGACGTTCGAGGCGTTCGGTGTCCGCTGAGGGGCACGCCAATGGAAAGCACGCCCGCCCTGTCCACGGTGCTCAGCCAGTGGAGCTTTCATGCCGGTTGGATCATCGCGCTGCCAGCCGCCGCGGTATTGTGCGCCTGGGGCTACCGCAGGGCAGCGAAGCTTGGGTTCCCGCACCCTCGGTGGCGGCTGGCCTGCCTCCTCGCGTCCCTGGCCATGGTGTTCATCGCCGTCTGCTCCCCCATCGACCACTACGGAAGAGACATCCTCTTCGTTGACTTCACCGGCTTTCTGCTCCTCACCATGATCGCGCCCCCGCTGATGCTGCTTGGCGCGCCGCTCACCCTGGCGTTCCGCGCCAGCGGGAAGAGCGGGCGGAGGCGGCTGCGCGCCACCTACCGCTGCCGCCTCGTTGCGGTCCTCACGTTCCCGATCGCCACCTGGCTGCTCTTCGCGGTCGCCACCTACGTCTGGCAGTTCACGGAGCTCACGGACGTGGCGGCCCGTCATCAGTCGCTGCGCTACCTCGAACAATCCACGCTGCTCCTGGTGGGCCTGATGTTCTGGAATCCGGCAATCGTCGCAGACCCGCTGCG
>CAYTBM010000233.1:2732-5068 GCA_964436025.1 uncultured Anaerolineaceae bacterium | reverse complement strand
GGCGCCGACGTGAAGGTCTTCCGCAACGATCAGGTCACACTGGACGAGATCAAAGACCTCCAGCCTGATCACGTCGTGATTTCTCCCGGCCCGGGCGATCCGGACGACGCCGGGATCTCGCGCGAGGTTATTCGCGAGTTCGCGGGCAAAGTACCAGTCCTCGGCGTGTGCCTCGGCCACCAGTGCATCTTCGACGTTTACGGCGGCACGGTGGCAGGCGCCGGCGAAATCAAGCACGGCAAGACCTCGAAGATTCACCACGACGGCAAGGGCGTCTTCAGGGACATCCCGGAGGACTTCGACGCTGTCCGCTACCACTCGCTGGCGGGGACGCCGGAGACCACGCCTGTGGTGCTCGACGTGACCGCCCGCTCGGAGAGCGGCGTCATCATGGGCGTGCGGCACAAGACCCTGAAGGTAGAAGGCGTCCAGTTCCACCCGGAGTCCATCGCGACCGAGCACGGCAAGGAGTTGTTGCGTAACTTCCTCGAGATGGAGGGCGGGACATGGTGATCCAGGACGCCATCCGGGCGCTCGTTGACCGCGGCCCGCTGACCGGGGCCGAAGCCGCCGGCGCGCTCGAGGAAATCATGACCGGCAACGCCACGCCGGCCCAGATCGGCGCCTTCCTCGCCGCCATGCGCGTGCGGGGCGAAACGCCCGAAGCGGTCGCCGCCGGCCTGACGGTCATGCAGACCCATGCCG
The DNA here is from genome assembly GCA_964436025.1 of uncultured Anaerolineaceae bacterium. Taxonomy (GTDB): domain Bacteria; phylum Chloroflexota; class Dehalococcoidia; order Tepidiformales; family Tepidiformaceae; genus Amarobacter. The sequence goes on along the minus strand of CAYTBM010000233.1, from coordinate 4,363 downwards.
AGCCGTGCGACGTCCAGGACGTCATCGACATTTGCGGCACCGGAGGCGACGGCATCGACACCATCAATGTCTCCACCGCGGCGGCCTTCGTTGTCGCGGGCGCCGGAGTGCGCGTCGCGAAACACGGCAACCGCGCCGCCTCCTCGAAGTGCGGCAGCGCAGATGTCCTCGAAGCGCTCGGCGCGCGCATCGACCTTGGCGGCGAACAAGTCGCCAGGGTCATCAACGGCTGCGGCTTCGGCTTCCTTTTCGCACAGCGCTTCCACCCAGCGATGCGCCACGTCGGTGGGCCGCGGCGCGAGATCGCCGTACGTACGATGTTTAACATCCTCGGGCCGCTCTCCAACCCCGCGAACCCGCGCGCCCAGCTGGTTGGCGTGGGTTCGCGGGCGATTGGTCCCGTTGTCGCGGAAGCGCTGGCACTGCGGGGGCTCGGCCGCGCGCTCGTTGTGCATTCGAACGACGGGATGGACGAGATCAGCCCCGCAGTCCCAACGCATGCCTGGATTATCGGCGAGGGGGCAGTGGAGGAGCGCGACGTTTCGCCTGAGGACTTCGGGCTACGGCACCATGCCCTCTCCGACGTCGCCGGGGGAGAGGCAACCCAAAACGCCGGCGACATTCACGCAATCGTCGATGGCTCAGACGGCCCGAAGACGGACTTCGTCCTCATGAACGCCGCCGCCTCGCTGTTCGTGGCGGGCAGAGTGAGTGGCTTCCGCGAGGGCGTGGACCTGGCACGGGAAGCCATCGCCTCGGGACGGGCGCGCGAGGTGCTCGACCACTACGTCGCCCTCACGCACGAGGTCGCGAATGGCTGAGCCAACTATCCTGGACACGATCGTCGCACGGCGGCGGCTCGACGTGGCCGAGGCGAAGGCTGCCGTGCCTTCGAACGAACTTCAGCAGCAGCTCGCTTCCGCGCCGGAACCACTCGACTTCGCCGAACGGCTCCGGCGCGATCGTCCGATGGCCGTCATCGCTGAGGTGAAGCGCGCTTCGCCCAGCAAGGGCGACATCGCTCCGGATATGGACGCCACCGCCCAGGCACTGAAATACGCCAATGGCGGCGCGGCCGGGATCTCGGTCCTCACGGAGCCCACCTGGTTCAAGGGCACGCTGCTCGACATGACCGCCGTCCGGGCAGCCATTGACTCGATGGGAGACGCGCGGCCGGCGGTCCTCCGCAAAGACTTCCTCGTCGACGAATACCAGGTGCTCGAAGCGCGCGTGAACGGCGCGGATTCGGTCCTGCTCATCGTGGCCGCGCTGGACGACTCGGCGCTCGTGCGCCTGATGGCGCTGTCGCGAGAACTCGGGATGGAGCCGCTGGTCGAAGTGAACAACGCGGCGGAGATGGCTCGCGCGGTGGATGCTGGAGCGTCCGTGATCGGCATCAACAACCGCGACCTGCGCACCTTCAACGTCGACCTCGGGACGACGGACCGGCTTGCGAGCATGGCAGGGACCGGCGTCATTCTCGCCGCGCTCAGCGGCATCAGCACGCGCGCCGATGTGGAGCGGTTCGAAACAGCAGGCGCTTCCGCGGTGCTCGTCGGCGAATCGCTGATGGTGTCAGCAGACCCGGCCGCAAAGATCCGCGAGCTGCGAGGCCTCGCGATTCACGATTC
>CAYTBM010000233.1:0-2632 GCA_964436025.1 uncultured Anaerolineaceae bacterium | reverse complement strand
GGCGACGGGGAGTCATCGCGCCATCACGATTCTCCGTGACCTCAACAGATCTCCGTGCGCTCCGTGCCTCCGTGGTGACCGTCGCTCAGGAGGTGGCGGAATGACCATCGTGAAGATCTGCGGCCTTCGCGACCCCGAGACCGCCCTCGAAACCGCGAAGGCCGGGGCGGACCTCATCGGCCTCGTGTTCGCAGAGTCGCGGCGGCGCGTGACACCGCAGCAATGCCACGACATCGTCGAGGCGATCAAGAACAACCGGACGCAGGGGCGCGAGGCGATGTTCGAAGGGCCGGCGCGGGGCGAGGTCTCTGCGAGGACATGGTTCGGCGCCTGGGCGGAGGCAATCGACCAGTCGGCAACGCGCTGGCGGCCGCTCATCGTCGGTGTCTTCGCGGGAATGAGCCCGGACGAGGTGAACGACATCGCGGACGCGGCCGGACTCGACCTTGTGCAGCTTTCTGGTGGCGAAGACGACAGCTTCGTGCGGCGCGTCCATCGTCCCGCCATCCGCGTTGTGCACGTAAGTGAACAGATGACGACGTACGACGTCGATGACCTCTGCGTACCGGGTGTTTCGGCCGCGCTCATGCTGGACAAGGGCTCGTCGACCGGGTTGGGGGGCACCGGCGAGTCGTTCGACTGGGAAGTGGCGACGGAAGTTGCCCGGCACAAGCCTTTCCTGCTCGCGGGCGGGCTGACACCGGAGAACGTGGCTGACGCGGTCCGAACCGTCGAACCGTGGGGCGTGGACGTCTCCACAGGCGTGGAGACTGACGGGGTGAAGGACATCGACAAGATTCGCGCGTTCATCCGCGCGGCGAAAGGGGTACAGGTTGGCCGTTGAAGCACCACTGTCACCGCGTTTCGGGGAGTTCGGCGGACGCTATATCCCCGAGACGCTGGTGGCCGCCCACGAAGACCTCGAAGTCGCCTACGACGAAGCGCGCAACGACCCCGAGTTCCATCGCGAGCTCGACGAACTGCTCCACCACTACGTCGGCCGCGAGACGCCGCTGTACTTCGCGGAGAGGCTGACCCGGGAGTGCGGCGGCGCGCGCATCTGGCTCAAGCGCGAGGATCTCGCACATACCGGCGCCCACAAGATCAACAACGCGCTGGGCCAGGCGCTACTTGCGAAGCGACTCGGCAAACCACGCATCATCGCCGAGACCGGCGCGGGCCAGCACGGCGTCGCCACGGCCACTGTCTGCGCCATGCTGGACCTCGAATGCGTCGTCTACATGGGCAGCGAGGACATCAAGCGCCAATCGCTCAACGCGTTCCGGATGAAGATGCTGGGCGCGACCCTCGTCTCCGTAGAGTCAGGCAGCAAGACGCTGAAAGACGCCATCAACGAAGCGATGCGCGACTGGGTCACGAACGTTGAGACGACCCATTACATCATCGGTTCGGCCATCGGCCCGCATCCGTTCCCAACCATCGTGCGGGACTTCCAGTCGGTGATCGGCAAAGAAGCGCGCGCCCAAATGCTCCAGCAGGCCGGCAAGCTGCCCGATGTCGCGATCGCGTGCGTCGGGGGCGGAAGCAACGCGATCGGGCTCTTCCATCCCTTCATCGAAGACCCGGTGCGTCTCATCGGTGTCGAAGCCGGCGGTTCGGGAGTCGGCACGGGCAAGCATTCCGCAACGCTCGTCGCGGGGCGGCCCGGAGTGCTTCACGGCACCAAGACCTATCTGTTGCAGGACGCCGACGGCCAGATCCTCGAGACCCACAGCATCTCCGCCGGGCTCGACTATCCCGGGGTCGGGCCCGAACACTCCTGGCTCAAGACCAGCGAGCGCGCGGAGTATGTCGCGGTGGACGACAAGCAGGCGCTCGAAGGTTTCCAGTCCCTCACCCGCTCCGAGGGCATCATCCCCGCCCTGGAACCATCGCACGCCATCTACCACGCGATGAACGTCGCGCGGGAACTGCGCCCGGACCAGGATGTGCTGGTCGGGCTCAGCGGGCGCGGAGACAAGGACATGCACACGGTGGCCGCGGCACTCGGAGTAACGCTCTGACAGAGGCTGCCGCTCAGAAGCGCGCTTATCCGTGGGGACCGAGGGAGGTCCTTGTTGGGCTGGGCGGATTCCTCATCGTCTTCATCGTCTCCAACGTCTTCATCGTCGTTGTGGCAAACATGCGCGATAAAGGTTTCGAGCCCACGGATGTGGGCAACATCTTCGAGAAGGCCCGCCATGTGGCCGTTTATGGCGACCAACGGTTGGACGCCGCCGCAACCTCCAACCCTCTGCCGCCGCCGCCGAGGATCCTTGCGGACCAGGGGGCCCTCCAGCTGGGAATGATCGCCACGCTTGTGACGCAGGTCCTCCTGTTCGCCGTCGTCGGCGTGGCCTCGAAACAAAGTTTTCGGGAGCTGACAGAGGCGCTCGGGCTGCGAAAATTCAGCCCCGGGCGAATCTGGCTCATCATCGGCGCCGTCGCCCTGGCCTACGCGGGGACGGCGGCCTATTCCCGGCTGATGGAAGCCACGAACATCGATTGGCTTGTCCCGAACTCGACCGTCCCGACGGAGATTTCGCGGAACGACTTCACGCTGAGCGTCGCCGCCGTCGTGACCCTCATCGGCGCGCCGGTCTCCGAAGAACTGTTCTTTCGCGGCCTCATG
>CAYTBM010000232.1:0-5088 GCA_964436025.1 uncultured Anaerolineaceae bacterium | reverse complement strand
CCGTCCGCTATTCGTAGATCCAGGCGTCCGTGTCGCGCTTCCATTCGATGAGCTCAGCGGGCTTGAAGAAGATCTTGATCTCTCGCGCGGCGCTTTCCGGACTGTCGCTCGCATGCACCAGGTTGCGCCCCATTTCGAGGCCGAAGTCCGCGCGTACTGTCCCGGGCGCGGCCTTCAGCGGGTTCGTCGCGCCGTTTGTCGCACGCACAATCTCGATCGCGTTCGTGCCTTCGAACACCGCCGCGACAACCGGCGCACTGGTGATGAACGAGACCAGGCCTTCAAAAAACGGCTTGCCCTTGTGTTCGCCGTAGTGCTTCTCTGCCGTCGCGCGCGACACCTGCATGAGCTTCAGCCCAACAATCTTCAGACCGCGGCTCTCCAGCCGCTTGATGATTTCTCCTGCCAGCCCGCGCTGCACAGCATCGGGCTTCACGAGGAACAGGGTTCGTTCGACTGCCATTTCCGTAACTCCAGGGTGGTTCAGGATGCCGCTTGCTGGCGGCGAGAAAGCGTGATGCTGGGTTCGCGAAGGTAAAACGCTTCCGCGCCAGGCTCCAGCGTGCCGCCGCGGATCTTCGGCGCGCGGTCACGAAGGGCGGCTTCCGAGCGCTCACGCGGGCCAACCTCGCGCCCGCCGAGTTCGCCCGCACCCTCGCCCGCGAGCGTCTGCCCGGCGAGTGCCTCGGGACCGCCAGGCACGGGCGCTCCGAGCGCGACGGCGCCGCGGAACTCCTGGACGGCGAATTGCCCCCGGCCCGCGGGATGAACGACCGTCGCTCGTGCGAGCCCGGCGGCCAGTGCCGACGCCTCGAGCGTGCCGATGGAATACAGCGGCACGCCCAGCGAGATCGACAAACCTTCGGCCGTTGCGATCCCCACGCGGATCCCCGCGTACGCACCGGGCCCGATGACCACGAGAATCGCGTCCGGCCGGTCGCCGGCGAGCACATCCTTGATGGACGGGAGCAGCAAGCGCGAATGGTCATGCCCGCCGGGAATCTCGACGGATGCCAGCGAGCCATCGCAGTCGACCGCGAGGGCGAACGCGTCAGAAGCCGTGTCGATGCAGAGGATCGTGCTCACGCCGCGCCGAGGGAGGCCACGAGCTCTTCGCCGCGGGGGCCGCGCGGGATGAACCGCAACGTGCGGCTGCGCGGCCCAAGCGCCCCGGGCCGCAGCTCCACTACCAGGCCGTCGCCGGGAAGGATCTCGGCGCCCCGTTCCGGCCACTCAATGACCAGCACGCCTTTTTCGGCGTAGTCCCAGAGGCCCAGCTCATCCAGGTCCTCAACGTCTTCGATGCGGTAGAGGTCGACATGGAAGAGGGTTTCCCGCCCTGCGTATTCGTTCATCAGCACGAACGACGGGCTGTTCACCTGTCCGTCGCAGGCGAGGCCGCGGCCGATGCCCTGGGTCAGGCACGTCTTGCCCGCGCCGAGCTCGCCGCTGAGAAGCACGACATCGCCGCGCTTCAACTGGCGCCCGAGCCGCTCTCCCACGCTCCGCGTCTCTTCCTCGCCCGACGAGGGCAGTTCGAGGTCGTGTTGTTCCGCCATACGGCCAGTATATGCACCGGACTGGTTACGCCCCACACGGCCAACGCTGGCTACGATTCTCCACACAACCTCGCCTGGAGACCGCCTTGCCGCAGCCGCTCACCATCGCCCTCACCGTCCGCTTCGATGAAACCGGCATCGAAGCCATCCGCTCGGTCAACCCGCGCATCAACCTGCTCGATCTCTCCGGGCACTTCCGCGCCGGCCTGCCCACTGAGGACGACAAACCGGCTGTCCTGGCAGCCCTGAATGACGTCGAGATCCTCGTCGGTTCCAATCGCCTCACCGCCGAGTACTTCGATGCGGCGCCGAAGCTTCGCTGGCTCCAGGTGTTGAATGCCGGTCTGGAGCGCCTCGACCGGCAGGGCATCCTCCAGCGCGGGTTCCTGGTCACCAACGGTTCGGGGTTGGCTGCGGCCCCCATCGCTGAATGGTGCATTGGCGCCATGTTCGCCCTCGCGAAACGGTTCCCGGGCTATGCCCGCCACCAGGCCAACCACGAGTGGACACGCATCCGCGGCGCAACCTCCATCGAAGGCAAGACCTGCGGGATCGTTGGCCTTGGCGCCATCGGCCGCGCAACTGCGGTCCGCGCCCGGGCACTCGGCATGCGCGTCATTGCCTGCCGGCGCACCGTCGAAAGCGCGGACCCGGACTGCGACGAGCTCATCCCCTATTCACGCCTGCACGACCTGCTCGCCGCATCCGATTTCGTCGTGCTCTGCGTGCCGCTCACCCGCGAGACAACCGGGCTGATCGACGCGGCCGCCATCGCGGCCATGAAGCCCACGGCGCACATTTTGAACATCGCTCGCGGGGCCGTCATCGACCAGGACGCGCTCATCGCGGCGCTCCGCGAAGGGCGGCTCGCGGGCGCGGCCCTCGACGTCACATCGCCAGAACCGCTCGATGCGGGCAGCCCGCTCTGGGACCTGCCGAACGTGCTCATCACCCCGCACACTTCGGGCAGCTCCGATCACCGTGACGGCACGGCCGCCGCACTCTTCGTCGATAACCTCCAGCGATACATCAAGGGCGAACGGCTGCTCAACCTCGCCCGTGCGGACCTTGGCTACTGACCGTGGGTAAAACCAACATTGCGAAATCATCAACGAAGGGAGGGCCGCATTGACCCCAACGGAGGCCGTGCGTACCTTGAGTTGGCATTGCCAAACCCCGTAGGCGGAATACCGGGGCAACGTACAGACCGACCTCGGAGTCAAAAAGCCAACATGATGAAAGCCACGTCCGAAAGCGGAAAGGCGCCGGTCTCGGCGAGCCTCGGAAACCGCATCCGAACTGCCCGCCGCGACGCCGGAATGAGCCAGGGCCAACTCGCCCAGTCGCTCAACACCACCCAGAGCGCCATCAGCCTCTACGAAGCCGGCCAACGTTCCGTGGGCATCGACATGCTCCTCAGCGTCGCCCGCATCCTCAACCGCCCGCTGCACTATTTCCTCGGTGATGACGGCGACATGCTGTACGTCAAGGACAGCGATATCGCGGAACTCATCGGCGAACTCGAAAAGCACCCGGAAGACCTTCCCGAGCTCCTCGCGTACTGGAACTTCCTCCGCTGGCGCCGCATGTCCGCCAACGGCAACGGCCGCCACTGAGGCTGGTACACTGACCACATCCTTGAAGGCCGGGTAACCCCGGCCTTCTGGTTGTTTCCCATATGCGCCGACTCTGCGACCCCACCGACGCCCGCCGGATGCTCAATCCAGGCCCCGTGGCGATTGTCACCACCTCGTGGCGTGGCATCTCGAATGCCGCGCCGATCGCCTGGTGCGCACCGGTCTCCATGCAGCCGCCCATGGTCGGCATCGTCGTCCACCCCCACCGCCACACCGCGGACCTCATCCGGTTTAGCGACAACTTCGCAATAAACATCCCCGGTCCAGCGCTCGTGAAGCACACGGCGTTCCTCGGCTCCCTCACCGGGCTGAACAACAACAAGCTGGAATCGTCCGGCCTGAGCCTGTTCAGCCCGTTGATGGTCGATGCGCCGCTGATCGAAGGCTGCCTCGCCTGGATCGAATGCACCCTCCAGGACGTCATCCGCCTTGGCGACCACTCGCTCTTCGTGGGTAACGTCGTGAAAGTCCAGGCCGACGACGAAGCCTACGCCCAGCAATGGCTCCTGAAGGACCGCGACCATAGCCCGCTCACGTTCATCGGCGGCACGCGCTATGCCGTCATCGGCGAGCCGATCGACGCCGCGTTCGAAGTCGATGTCAGCGGCGCACTCGTCGTCGAAAACGCCGAAGAACGGGAACAGCGCGAGGAAGAGGAAGCCGCGGCCGCGGAAGAAGCGAAACGCGAGGGCGACGAAGGCCTCGTCCAGAAGCGCCGCTCCGAAGAGGACGACCACCGCAGCGTGTTCTAATCAGGGCGTGACGGTGAACTCGTACGTAGCCTTGAGCACTCCACCCCAAGCTTCATCGCGGATGAACTCGACGGAGTGGTCACCCAGGTCCAGCCCCGCCAATGGCGCATAGCACAGTTCGCCTCGGATCCGGTTGAGCGAGACCCACGCTGCTGAACTGGTGACGTCCTGGTGGTCCAACAGCAATCGGAACTGCCCAGGATCCGCTCCTCGAACCGAGAATGTAACGGAGGCGCAAATGCCGTCGCCGGTGCCAACCGGACCTGCAACCATTGTCTCGCGCCTCGGGACGACCGCGCCGCCAGGGGCCCTACCGAAAACGGTGGCTGACCAGACTTCATACGGCGCGGTCGGAGGTGTCGAAGCCGGGGTCGAAGCGCCACGGACACCATCGACTACGGCGGCGCCCTCGAAGCGCTCCGGCGCCGCAAACGCGTCCCTCGGACGCTCTCGAAAGGCCAGGTAGCCGCCTCCCGCGAGCATCACCGTCGCCGCGGTGACGGCGGCCGCCGTCCCCAGCTTCGCGAGGGGAAATGGGAGCAAGCCGAGTCCTCGCTGCCACCCGGCCAGCGTCGTCCGCTCGCCGCCGGTCCCCAATTTCGAGTGGATCTCCTTGAGGTGGAACCGCACGGCGTTGCGGGTGATGCCGAGTTCGCGGGCAATCTCATTGTTCGTCAGCCCGCTGGTCGCCAGCCGGAGCACTTCCCGCTCCCGCGGGGTGAGCGTGTCTCCATGGTCGCTATCTCCCATGCCTGCCTCCCGCTCCTGTCTTCCAACACGGTAGGACCGGCGTTGTGCGCTGTCCCTACCCTCCCCTGGCTATAGAAGCTGCGGTTGAACGCCGGAAACGCAACCGGCCCGCCAGGTGGCGGGCCGAAGTACGAGTACTCCTTAGGGATCGGTGTTACCGGTTCGCGATCGGCGTGTACTGCCGGTTCGTGGCGCCTTCGTAGAGCGCGTTCGGCCGCACCAGCCGATTGTCCGCATACTGCTCCAGCAGGTGGGCGGTCCAACCCGTGATGCGCGACATCGCGAAGATCGGCGTGTACAGGTCGCTCGGGATGCCGAGCATCTTGTAGACCGACGCGCTGAAGAAGTCGACGTTCGGGTAGAGCGGCTTGCCTTCCAGCTTGCGCGCCA
>CAYTBM010000231.1:2830-5091 GCA_964436025.1 uncultured Anaerolineaceae bacterium | reverse complement strand
GCGGGAAGTCGCCGAGCGCGACCTTGATGACGGTGAAGTTGATGCCCCAGACGGCAACGACAGCGACCGCGAGGAGCAGGTGCTTCGCAGGCGGAGCGTGCTGCATGAACACAGCGTAGCTGTGCGCCGGCTTGCCGCACCCGGCCCAGTCCAGTGCGGCGCGAATGCGGAAATGGCTCTGAGCGGTAAGGTGTTCCGGTGGACAACGGTGAACTTCGGGGGCGCGTGATGGCGCTCGTGCGCGAGGAGGGCTTCGAGTTCGCGGGCATCGCACCGGCTATGCGGGTGGAGGCTGTCGCGAATGCCGCGGACCAGGCGCTCCAAGCCGGCCGCCTGGCGGCTATGAAGTGGATGGACGGTGCGTGGCTCGAACGCGCGACGGACGCGCAGCGGTTCCTTCCCGGTGCGAAGTCGCTCATCGTGGTCGCGCTGTCGAGCCACACTCCCGAACCGGCAGCGGCCTCAGACGGCATGTCGCGGGGCCGCGTTGCGCGCTACGCCTGGGGACGGGATTACCACCGAGTCTTCGAGAAGCGGCTGCGCCGCATCGCACGACGGCTGCGCGAAGACTTCGGCGCCGTAGCCCGGGCAACGGTCGACTACGGGCCGCTTCTCGAACGTCCGTACGCGGAGCTGGCGGGGCTCGCGTGGCGCGGGAAGTCCACCATGGCGCTGGTGCCTGGCTTCGGGCCGTGGGTGATGCTCGGCGTAGTTGCTACAACGCTCGACCTGGAGCCGGACGCACCCCTGCGCAAGTCCTGCGGAAGCTGCTCGCGCTGTATCGTGGCCTGCCCAACTGGCGCCATCGCACCGGATGGACACGTGCTCGATGCGCGCCTCTGCATCAGTTACCACACAATCGAGAACCGCGGCGCGATCCCTCGCGAGCTGCGGGCGAAGTTTAGCGATTGGGTGTTCGGCTGCGACGCATGCCTGGATGCCTGCCCGGTCGGGGCCAGCCGTTTCGAGAGCCACTCCGACTTCGCCCCAACCTTGCCGGACGACGCCCTGCCAGTCCTCCGGGACCTCCTTGGCCTCGATGAATCCGCCTTCGCCGAACGATTCCGAGGCCGCGCGATCATGCGCGCAAAGCGCGATGGGTTCCTCCGAAACGCCTGTGTCGCGCTGGGGAATGTGGGGGCTGCGGGGGACCTGCCGGACCTCTTCAACGCGCTTTCGGACGCTTCGCCATTCGTCCGCGGGCACGCCGCCTGGGGGATCGCCCGGCTGGCAGTGCGGCTCAGCCTCGAATCACGCGCCGCGCCGGCGCTTGAAACGGCGCTGGCGGCGGAACAGGATAGTTCGGTCCGCGAGGAGCTCGAGCTGGCCCTCGCGGAACTTCGCCACGGAGGCTGACGCCATGGCCGACCTCTCACTCCTCGAACGCCGGCGGCTGGAAGCGGCCGTCCTCGTCCCGGTCATCCGCGCTCTGCAGGCCGAGTTCGGCGAGGAACGCGTGAACGAGGTCGTAGGCAAGACCATCCGCGAAATCGCCTTCGCCCAGGGCCAGGAAGCCGCGCGCAGCGGCGACATGAGCTCCATGCATGCGGTCTCGGAGCGCTTCCAGAACGGGGTCCTCCGCGAAGGTTCGCTGATCGTCGAGATTGTGGAGGACGACGAGCGGGCGTTCGGCTTCAACGTGACGCGATGCAAGTTCATGGAGATGTACGAGGAGATGGGCGCGCGAGACCTCGGATTCTTGCTCTCCTGCAACCGCGACTTCGCGATGTTTGAAGGCATGGCGCCACAACTCGACTTCGACCGGACTCAAACGCGCATGCAGGGCGCCAGCTTCTGCGATTTCCGCTATCGGCTCCGAGACCAGGAGCAAGCCCCGGCCTGACGCGGCTGGTACAGTCTGCGGGTGGCTGACGCACTCGTCTTTGGTGCTCCCAACGCGCTCGCGAACCGCCTTGCGGACGCGCTGAGCGATGTGCTGCACGTAAGGGAGCGGTACCAGCAAACGCTGGAACAACTCGCCGGCCCCGGCGTGGCGATTGTGACCACGATTCATGGACTTTCGACCGATGCGCCGGCGCTGGCGCTGGCCGATGGCGCGCGCAAGGACCGGAAGGCCGATGACCCCGAGCGGCGCGCGTGGCTGGCAATACTGGCGGAGGGCGCGGCACGCGGCTCAGCCTGTTTCGCCGTGACCTCGAACGACGAGGTGTCGCGGCTGAAAGCGCGCCTGAAGGCCGCCGGGTTGCCCGAGCCGCGAAGGCTCCGCCGCGTGCTCGTCATCAAGCAGGACGCCGCGCAGC
>CAYTBM010000231.1:0-2730 GCA_964436025.1 uncultured Anaerolineaceae bacterium | reverse complement strand
TTGTGCTTGGCGTGCTTCGCCGGACGTTGAAGCCGCTCTCGACGCCGCAACTCGAGCGTGAGCTGTCGCTCGTGGCGCACCTGACCCCGATCCTGACGCTCCGAAACGAGCGGGAGCGCGACGCCGTTGTGGAGGCGCTGATTCGTGGCGCGGGGCTGCCGAAGCGCGCGGATCCATGAAGCGCATCGCAATCATCGGCTCGGGTGGTGCGGGAAAATCGACCCTGGCGCGCCAGATCGGCGAGGCAACCGGCTTGCCGGTGGTGCATCTTGACCGCGAGCACTGGCAGCCCGGCTGGGTGTCACCCGCGCCGGATGCCTGGGCAGCCAGGGTCGACCAGCTAGCCGCCGCGGACTCGTGGGTCATCGATGGCAACTACGGCGGCACGATGGACGTTCGGCTGGAACGGGCGGACACCATCGTATTCATGGATCTCCCGCGCTGGCTGTGTGTATTCCGTGCGACGAAGCGCACGCTGATCTTCCGGGACCGCATCAGGCCGGACATGGCGCCTGGCTGTGACGAGAAGCTGGACTGGGCGTTCCTGAAGTGGATCTGGGACTATCCCCGCACTCGCCGGCCCCGAATCCTCGTGCGGTTGCGCCGCGAGCGAGCGGCAGGCAAGCGCGTGGTCCGGCTTCGCAGCACTCGGCAGGTGCGCGGATTCATCAGATGGCTGGAAGTCACGGAAAGCCCGCGTGAGGAACGCTCACCCGCTCAGTGAGCACCTGGCCCGTTGGTCCGGCCGCCGAAACACCCGCCGGGCCGTTCCAATCCTGCGCCACGATGTAGAGCGTCCTGCCGTCTTCGCCGCCGAGCATGCAGGCGAAGCAGCCTCGGTCGGCATCGACGGTTTCGAGGCTGCGGCCACCTTCGGCGACGCGGATGCAGTGCTGCCCGGGGACTGATGCGTACCAGATAGCCCCATCCGCATCGAAGCAGATACCGTCAGGAGCGTCGCCGGCGAGGTCCGCCCACGTTCGCCGACTGTTGAGGCTGCCGTCCGGCGCGATGTCGAACGCGGTCAGCCGCCGCCCGTAGGACTCCGCTACGACAAGCAGCGAGCCATCAGGTGAGACTGCCATGCCGTTCGGGAACTCCACGCCGTCCGCCACCTGTTTCGCGATGCCCTCTGGAGTGATGAGCGCGATGATGCCTGGCTCTGGCGCCTCGCCAGCCATCATGTCGAAGCCGATGCTGTTCACGTAGGCATTGTCGCGGCCATCGACAACGATTTCGTTCCATGGGCGGTCGCACAGCGGGCGGAGGTCAACGAACGCTTCGAGATTGTGTGAACCGTCGTGGCGAAGCAGCCGTTTCTCTGCTCCTTCGATGACCAGCAGGCGCCCCTTCCGGTCCCAGTCGAAGGAGAAGGGCATACCGAGGCCGTCATGGACCACCCGCTTCGTGCCATTCGAGGCGACCGCGAGGATCTGCCCAGCCACCCAATCCGAGAGCCACAGCTCGCCGCCGTGCCAGCGTGGACACTCGCCCATGATGATTCCGGAAGTGAGGACCTGCGTTGCCATTTGGTGCTCCTTTTTGAACGGCGGCTGACGTCCCCGGAGTGGTCGCGTAGGCTACACCTTCCGCGGGAAATCGCCTCACTATCGAGGCATTCAGGAGGCACAGCATGGGAGAGAACATCACCTTCGCTTCGAACGGAGGCACCGCCAGCGGCTACCTCGCGAAGCCGGCAAGTGGGACCGGCAAGGGCGTGGTGGTTATCCAGGAGTGGTGGGGGCTGAACGACAACATCAAGGGCATCGCCGACCGCTTCGCGGCCGAAGGGTTCGTGGCGCTCGCCCCGGACATGTACCACGGGGTGGTGACCGCGGAGCCCGATGAGGCCGGCAAGCTCCTCATGGCCCTGAACATTCCCCAGGCCGAGAAGGACCTGAGAGGCGCCGTCGCCCACCTGAAGGAAATGACCGGCGGGCCGGTGGGCACAGTCGGGTTTTGCATGGGTGGCGCGCTGTCGCTCTTCGCTGCCTGCAACAGCAATGGCGATGTGGGCGCCTGCGTGGACTTCTACGGCGGACATCCCGCGGTGAAGTACAACTGGGACGGCCTGACTGCCCCCGTCCTCGGGATCTGGGCCGAACACGATGATTTCGTGAACCCCAACATCCCGACGTTCGAAACCGAAATGACCAGGCGGAACATCCCGCACGAGTTCCACACGTACCCCGGAACTTTCCACGCCTTCTTCAACGATGAGCATGCGGAGCCGGAATACAACCCCGCCGCCGCGAAAGACGCCTGGGAGAAGACGCTCGCCTTCTATCGCAAGCACCTTTAAAGGGCTGTTAATCACAGAGGACACCAGGGCACAAAGAAACGAGGAGAGAATCGGTTCCTCTGCGCCACCCATACCGGGGAGTGGCGCGAACACTCTGAATCCTCTGTGTGCTTGGCGTCCTTTGCGTTCGAAAAACGTCCGGACTGGAGGCTCCATGGGACGACTTGATGGCAAGGTGGCGATTGTCACCGGAGGCGGCTCCGGCATCGGCAAGGGCGCGGTCGAGCTGTTCGTCGCGGAAGGCGCGCGCGTCATCGTGGCGGACACCAACAGCGACGCCATTGGCGCGCTGATCGGGCAGCTCGGCCACAACTATGTCGATGGCGCGGAGGTGGACGTGCGAGACGAGGGCGCCGTCCAGCGGATGGTCGCCCAGGCCGTGCGGCGCTTCGGGCGGCTGGACATCGCTGTGAACAACGCGGGCGTGG
>CAYTBM010000230.1:0-5132 GCA_964436025.1 uncultured Anaerolineaceae bacterium | reverse complement strand
GCCGGGGCGAGCGATTCGCGCCGCTGGCGGCCAACGTGGCGGGTTCGGCCGCGCAGCCACTTCCTTGCGGGCGCGGCTACGATGGGAGGCGCAGCCGGGATCAGCTGGTGCGCGGGGCTACGTCTGCCGGTAAGCGCGGTGGCGCATGACGATGCTCTGGAGGATTCCGAGCGAGATGAACAGGCTGACGAGTGACGAACCGCCCTGGCTGATGAAGGGCAGGGGGACGCCGGTAACGGGGAAGATGCTGAGGTTCACCGCGACGTTGATGAACGTCTGCATCAATATCAACATAACGATGCCGACAGCGATGAGCTGTCCCGCAGTGTCGCCGGCGATTTGCGCCGCTCTCACCCCCCGCATCAGCAACAGGATGAACAATGAGAACACGGCCATGCAGCCGACGAATCCAAACTCTTCGGCGAGCAGGCTGAAGATGAAGTCCTTGGTGGCGACCTTGAGGTAGCCGAGCTGGGTCTGGTCGCCGTTGGTGAATCCCTTGCCGAATTTCTCCCCGCTGCCGACGGCGATCTTCGACTGGTTCACGTTGTAGCCAGCGCCGAGCGCGTCCTCGTTCGAATCGACGAGCACACTGACGCGCTCGACCTGGTAGTCGGCGATCGCGAAGGTCCAGACGAAGGGGAAGACCGCGATGAAGATCGCGCCCATGACGATCAGGTGGCTGCGGCTCACGCCGGCCACGACCACGATGCCCAGCCAGATCGCGAAGAAGACGATGCTCGTGCCGAGGTCGGGCTCCACGAAGACGAGCCCGGCCACCGGAGCCACGATGGCGAGGGAAATGAGGAGTGAGCGGACGTCGCGCGCGTCGCCGCCGTGTTCGCTGAAGAAGCGGGCGAGGGCGAGGATGGTCGCGAGTTTGGCGAATTCGGAGGGCTGGACCTGGATAGGCCCGAGGTCGAACCAGCGGGTGGAACCGAAGGCGGTCTGGCCGATCGCAAGGATGGCCACGAGCGAGACGCAGCCGATGCCGTACAGAACCCATGCGTAGTGCGTGAGGTAGTGGTAGTCAAACTTCGAGACGACGAGCATTCCGGTGATGCCGATGCAGGCGAAGATGACCTGCTTGAACACGGGGCTGGCGAAGCTCGTCAGTGGCCCTTCGTAAAACGAAAGGGAGCCGCTGTAGATGAGGACGAGACCCACAGCGACCAGCGCTACGGCGGCGCCGACCATCACGAAGTCAAAGCGGTCCCAACCGCGCCACACGCTGGCGGATGTGCGGACTCTGCCGCCATAGCCGTAGGTGACGCTGCTCAACGCTTCACGTTGTCGAAGTAGTATTGGAGGATCTTGGCGGCGGTCGGAGCAGCCTTGTCGCCGCCGACCCCGATGTCGAAGTAGACGGTGACGACGACCTCCGGGTTGTCGTATGGCGCGAAGCCGGTGAACCAGGCGTGCTGGGACTTCGTGCCGTCGGGCTTAAAGAACTCCGCGGTCCCGGTTTTGCCGGCGACGACGGCCTGGGGGATGTTGGCGCGGGCGCCCGCGCCGTAGTTCACGGAACCCCACATACCCTGACGCACGGTTTGGATGGTCGACTTACTGAGGCCGACGTCCTGGTATTGGGTCTCAATCTTGCGCACCGTCTTGCCGTCGGGGGAGACGACTTCGTTCACCACGTGGGGGGTGACCAGCTTACCGCCGTTGGCGATGGCGGCCGTCATGCGGGTGACCTGGAGCGGGGTGGCGAGGACGTTTCCCTGGCCGATGGCGGTGAAGTAGGTGTCAGAGATGAACCATTCGCGGTCGTTGGAGTTGAACTCCGGCCCGGAGTAGATACGTCGTTTCCAGTCGGGCGTCGGGATCCGGCCGCTCGCTTCGCCGCCGATGTCGATGCCGGTTGGCTGGCCGAAGCCGAAGTTGCGCGCCCAGTCGGCGAGGATGACGGCGGAGGTTTCCGGGTCCTTGCCGAGGCCGGGGATGTTCTCTTGTGTAAGGCCTCCAGCGGTTTCGAACATGTAGATATTCGAGGACCAGGCGATGGCATCGACGAGGCTGATGCAGCCGTGCGCCCGCCAGTCTTCGAGCGGGTAGAGCACTCCATTGTCGCCCTTGAACTCAAGGGTCTTGGGGATGCAGTGGGTCGTGTTCGCAGTGACGTTGCCTTCTTCGAGCCCGGCGCTCGCGGTCACGAGCTTGAAGGTCGAGCCCGGGGCTGCCGCCGAGAGCGCCTTGTTCAGCAGGGTGTAGGTCTTGTTGTCGTGCGCCAGCCGGTCCAGTTCGGCGCCCCGGATCTTACTTTCGGCCCAGATGTTGTTGTCGTACGTGGGCAGGGAGTTCATGGCGAGGATTTCGCCGGTGACGGGGTCCATAACCACGGCGGCGGCGACGGTGGCGTCACCCCAGGTACCGCTGGTATCGGCGAGCGAGTCCTGGAGCAGCTCGCCGATGTAACGCTGCAGCCCGGCGTCGATGGAGAGCTTGAGGCTGTTGCCGGGGACGGGGTCTTTGGACTGCAACGCTTCGATCTGGTGGCCGTACGCGTCCTGTTCGACGGCCGTGAAGCCGACAGTCCCGCGAAGGTCGGCCTCGTAGCGTGCTTCGAGGCCGTCTTTGCCGACGGGTTCGTTGAGCTGGTAGTTCTGGCCCTTCAGCCGGGCCGCGTCTTCGGCGAACTGCGGGCCGATGTAGCCGAGGATGTGGCTGAACACATCGCCGCCGATGTACTTCCGCCCGGGCGTGATCGCCAGCGAAACACCGGGCATATCGACCGAGGCTTCGTCGAGAGCGAGGGCTTTGTCTTTCGGCAGGTTGTTGGCGACGGTGATCGCGATGTAGTCCTTGCCGGCCTCGATGGCGTCATCGACCTTCGCTTTTACCTCGAGCGGAGAGACGCCGACGAGTTCCTGGAGCTTGAGGTAGATCTGGTAGCGGTCGGCTTCTTTGTCGGGCAGAGTTTCCGGGAGGATGGTGGCGGAGTAGACGCCGACGTTTTCGACGAGCGGCTCGCCGTTGCGGTCGGTGATCAGGCCGCGGGTGGGGAGAATATTCTTCTGGACGATGTGGTTTTCGCGGGAGCGTTCGGCGTAGTTCGCCCCATCGACGATCTGCATTTGTGCGAGCCGGATGCCGAGGACGAGAAAGAGGCCGAGGATGGCGATGCGCAGCACGGCCATGTTGCCGTGGGGCCGGTTCCGGCTCGTGCCGCCGGGTGCTCGGAAGCCTTCGTCGAGGATGCTCATAGGCTTGAGTAGTAGCTGCCGCGATGAAGCGACATACCCTGGCCGCTCCATCCTATAAGGCGAAGCGGTACGTACACGACGCTGAGTAAAGCGAAGTCAAGGAAAAGGCCGGGGAGGAGGACCTGCCCGACCGCCGCCCCCACAGTGGCATGCGCGCCGCCAACGACGGTGCCGAGCATCAGCAGCGTCCTGATCCAGAGCCCTGTTGCAAGGGTGGCGATGAGGGTTCGGGCGTAATGGTTGAGCGGCACACGTGCTTCCTCCAGGTACAGGCCCAGCGGCAGGAGGGGAAGGTAAGCGAGCAGGAGTAACGCGGGAGAACGGTCCGAGAGAAAGCCGTAGGCGAGGGCCCCAACGGGGACGCAGACCATCGCCCGCCGCGGGTTTCCGAAGGCCGCGACGATCACGAGCGTGAGGAGCACGAATTCGGGCACCGCGGCCGAGATGGGGAAGAGCGGAGCGACGGTGACCTGCATCATCGCCGCGACGATGGTGGCGAGGAACGCGGCGATACCTTTCACGGGTTCAGGTCCAACGTCTCTGGAATGAAGCTGGTGAGGACGAGGACGGTTTCCGCAGTGGAGATGCGCACGCCGGGCTCGAGCGTGACCTTCTTGTAGAGGTCCTGGTTGGAGCCCGAGACGGCACTGACGCGGCCAATCGGCAGGCCGCGAGGGTAGCTCCCGCCGAGCCCCGCCGTGATGATCGTGTCGCCGACCGCGATTTCGCCCTGGGCGAGGTCGAACGAGAGGCCGCGGCCGGGGGTGCCGCGGACGCTGCCATCTGCATCGCCGTCGAGGACCTGGGCTGTGACCCTGCTCTGTGTATCGGTTATCAGTCGGACGAAGGCATTGGTTTTCGTGACCTTGGTGATCTTACCG
Organism: uncultured Anaerolineaceae bacterium; assembly: GCA_964436025.1. Classification (GTDB taxonomy): domain Bacteria; phylum Chloroflexota; class Dehalococcoidia; order Tepidiformales; family Tepidiformaceae; genus Amarobacter. The sequence continues at coordinate 1,045 of CAYTBM010000230.1, read as the reverse complement.
AGGAGCGTGCCCTTGGTGGAAAGGACCACCATGCCCGTCTGGAGGCCGTCGCCTTCGCCGCGGTCGATCGTCACGACATCGGTGAACGGGGACGCGTCGCGGTGGACGATATTGGCGGCGAGGTACTTGAGGGAAGTGTCGCCCTGGGTGAGGCCGAGGGCGTCCTGGAGGTCCTTGATCTGGGCTGCATCCTGCTGGAGCTCGGCTACCTGGTTGCGCAGGTCTTCGTTTTCGAGGCGCAGGCGGTTGTTCTCGTCGCGGATGGAGCCTACTTCACCGGCGTCAGAGAGGAGGCCGGCGATCGGGCGGAAGGCGCCGTTGAGGACTTTCTCGAAGGGTGAAGTGACCTGGAGAAACAGCCCCTGGAACGGATTGAGCGCACCGACCTGCCCGACCAGCGCAAGCAGCAGCGCGAGGCCGATCATGGCCGCTACCCACCACGAATATCGTTGGAAGATCAGCATGTGATCACTCCGGGGCGCGCCCCGATGCTATCGCCCCGGCCGCCGCGAGGCCAACTGGGACTGCACCTTGTTCAGAAGTTCGGTCTCTTCGAGCACCTCGCCGGCGCCGCGGACGACGCAAAGGAGCGGGTCTTCGGCGACATAAACCGGGAAGCGCGTTTCCTGGCTGAGCCGCCGGTCCAGGCCACGAAGCATGGCGCCGCCGCCTGCGAGGGCGATGCCGTGCGCCATCAGGTCAGAGACGAGCTCCGGGGGTGTCACTTCGATGGATGAACGGACGGCCTCGACGATAGCGCTGATCGAACCGGCGAGGGCGTCGCGGATTTCGACGGTGCTGACTTCGACCGACTTCGGGAGCCCGGTGGCGAGGTCGCGCCCGCGTATGTCGATGGTCTCCTCGGGGTCAAGGGGAGCGGCCGAGCCGGCGAGTTTTTTGATCTCCTCGGCTGTGCGCTCCCCGATGAGGAGGTTATGAACCTGGCGGGCGTAGGCGATGATGTCCTGGTCCATCTCGTCGCCGGCGACGCGGATGGAGGTGCTGACGACCATGCCCCCGAGGGAAATGACCGCCACCTCCGTGG
>CAYTBM010000229.1:0-5199 GCA_964436025.1 uncultured Anaerolineaceae bacterium | reverse complement strand
CGAGCACTTCCTTCTTACCCGCTATTTGCACGACTATGTGCGTATGTTCAGGACGTTGGCGGGATTGCGGCCATCGGAGAGCGACTAGTGCCCAATGCGGTAGCACGTCCCTGGAATGCGCTGCCGCCCGCCGTCCGCCGTCCCTTCGACATCATCGCAACGACCATCCGTCTCTACGTTGAAGATGGCTGCTCCACGTACGCGGCGGCCATCGCCTATTACGCGCTCTTCTCGATCGTCCCGCTCAGCCTCATCACACTTTCGGTGTTCGGGCTCGTCATCGATCAGGACCGGATCGCGCAGTGGGTGTTCGACCAGATCCCGCTCAAAGAGACCACGGGCGTTCGCGAGAACGTTAATGAGATCATCCAGCGTGCACGGGACATCAGCCCAGCGAGCATCGGCTTCGGCGTAGTGTTTCTGCTCTGGTCGTCGAGCGGGATTTTCGGGGCCGTCCGCAAGGGCCTGAACGCCGCCACCCACCTGCGTAAGGGGCGGCCGTACTGGCACGGCAAACTGATCGATTTCGCGCTTATTCCGACGCTCGGAATCTTGATCGTCATCTCAGTCGGGTTGACCGCGGTGGCCCGGCTGTTCCTCGAGCGCATCGACGAGGTTGGACCTATCAACATCAATACCAATGAGACGCTGCGCATCGCCGGCTACATCCTGCCGGCGATGGTCTCGTTCTCGATGTTCCTGCTCCTGTACAAGTACGTGCCGACTGTGCGGCCGCCCTGGAGGGAAGCTCTGGCCGGCGCGTTGTTCGCGACCTTCCTTTTCGAGACGGCCAAGAACCTGATCGCCACAGTGGTCGGTTACGCCAGCTTCTCGCGGGACACCGCGATTTACGCCGGCTTCGGGACAGCGCTCGCGTTCCTGGTGTGGATGTTCGTGAACGCCTCAATCCTTCTTCTCGGCGCCGAGTTCGGCCGTGCCATACGCAAGCCGGAAGGTGTCGAACTGCCGGAGGACCTTCCGGTGTCGCCGGAGTATGTGCCCCTGCGCACTGAGCCGAAGAGCGGCTAGCTCGACGGTCCGGCGAGCAGGTCGGCGTGGCGTCGGCTGCCGATCGCTCATCCAGTTCGCGGCACGGGGACGTCCGTCCGCGCGCCGGCGCCGTGGAAGAAGAAGTCCGTCACCTGCGCTGCCTTGCCGATGAGGGCGTGGCCCGCGGCTTCGTCGATCTCAGATGTCAGCCTGGGCAGAAGGGCGGTGAGGCGGGTCTCGGAAGCCCGCATGTCGAGCAGTGCGTCATGGGCGCCGCCGAGCAGCAGTACGGGGGCGGTGATGCTGAGCAATTCGGAGTCGGTGATCACAGGCAGGTCATCCGTGCGAGCCCTGTAGATCCGTTGCATCAGCGCGAACGCCTCGGGCACCCCTGGCGGGACTGGCTGTGGGAAGAAGATGGCTTCGGCCATCCTGCGCATCCCAGCTTCGCTCGCCAGTGTTTTATCGATGCTCCCGGTAAACGATTCCCTGGCGGGCACCACGCCGCCCGGCGCCAGCACAGCAGCAGCCACGACGCGCTCCGGGTGGCCCGCCGCGAATCTGAGAGCGGCCCAGCCGCCGAGTGAGAGCCCGCAGACCCTGCTGGACTTGAGGCTCAGGGCGTCGAGGACGTCTGCCAGCCACTCAACGTATGCGCTTCCTTCGTACGGCGGCCGCGCGCCGGTACTGCGCCCGGTTTCGCCCGGGAGGTCCACGGCGAAGCAGTGGAAGGCGCGCGCGAAGGTCGGGGCATCGAGTCCCCAGCTCGCGGAGTTGGAGGCCGAGCCGTGCAGCAGGATGAGAGGAGGAGCCGTGGGATCGCCGAACTCCACCACGAACGTGTCACCAGCAGCCGTTGCGACGGTGTGACGGCTGACAGGGAGCGGCCACGCGGCAAGCTGGGCGTCGTATGCAGACATTGCCATCTCGAACGCCTCCGCGGACAGGTAGTTGTCTGAAGGTCTCACACCTGGGCCTCCTCTTTCGCCGCGCGGGCGGCAGCCCACCGAACGTTCCTCACCCATTCCTCCTCAGACCGGAGGAGCGTGAGCGCACGCGAGTTGATCGCCTGCCAGAGCACCCGCTGCCTGGCGCTGCCAAAGGATGTGCCGGCGCCGCGGCGTTCGAGCTCCTCGAGACCGAGGATCTTCATGCGCAACTCATGGGCGTAGCGGCCGAGCAGGTCATCGAGCTCGGCGTCCGAGAGGAGGTCGCCGGCGATGAGCATCGCGAGCACGGGAAACTCCATGTGGGGGAGTTCCGGTTCGCCGGCAAGCCAGTGGCGGAGCGCGGTGCGGCCCTTCTCCGAGATGGTGTACAGCTTCTTCGCCGGGCCCTCGAACGGCTGCAGGACCTCGCGCTCCGCCAGGCCGGCGGCGTGCAAGGCGACGAGCGCCTTGTAGACCTGGTTGTTGTTTCCGGACCAGTGGAGGCTTTCTGATTCAGTGAACAGTTTCTTGAGGTCGTAGCCGCTGCGGGGCCCGCCTGTGAGTACCGCAAGGATGGCAAGGTCAATGGTCATGGCTGTAGTATGTTAGTGATAACCTATGTTCGCAAGCCCATAAGTTCCTATCGAAATGGTTCGCCCGTTATCGCCGCAGCCGTAGACTGAACGATCGTGATCTCTGGAATTGTCCTCGCCGCCGGTATGTCGACTCGCATGGGGAAGCCCAAGGCTTTGCTCGACTGGGGCGGCGACTGCCTCGTGAACTACCAGGTCGAGCAGCTGCGACAAGCGGGCTGCGACGAGGTCATCGTTGTGCTTGGACACAAGGCCGACGATGTATCGAGGCAGATGAAGGCGACGAATTGCCGCACGATGCTCAACCCCCGGTATGCTCACGGCCGCGCGGGCTCACTCCGCATTGGGGCAAAGGCAGTGAACCGCGACGCCGACGCCATCCTCATCACCGACGTTGACTCGCCGCGACCGGCGGCATTCCTGCGAGCTCTCATCGAGGGCCATCGGCCTGAGTCGGCGGTCACGCGGCCGGTCCACAACGGGCACCGGGGGCATCCAGTGGTGGTTGCCGGCCGGCTGCGCGAAGAGCTGATGGCGGCGACGGATGATGACGAAGGCCTCCATGGCGTCCTCCGGGCCCACGCGACCGAGTCTGGCGAAGTGGATGCCGGAGAGCTGCTGGACCTCGGGTTCAACACGCCAGACGAGTATCGCGAAGCACGCCGCCGGTTCGGCCTGGAAGACTGAAATGGGCCTGGCGGGCGGCAACCGCCCCCACCCCCGCGCAATCATTTTCGACCTCGACCGTTGCCTGATCGATCCCCGGAATGCCTGGCGATATTGCATTGAAGAGTCGATCGCCGCGGCGGTAGGCCGGCGAATCGATGCCTCCGAACTGGTGCAGGAGTACCACACCCGGCCCTGGCGAGACGCACTGAGCGTGCTCACCGAACCATCGGACGCGGCGCGCTGCGCCGAGCTTTGCTCTGCGATGTTCGAGCGGAGCGCCATGAAGAAACTCTTGGTCCACGAGGGCGTCGGCATGGCGCTCGATGCATTGCGTGGCGAGCGCATCGAACTGGGGGCGATTTCCCGGCTGCCGCATGGCCTGGCCGTGAAGCAGGTGCAGTCCACCGGGCTCGACCGCTTCCTCGCCGTGGTCGCGACGACGCCAGCGGACGAGCGTTGGGACGCGACCGCGCGTCTTACCCAGTGCCTGGCATTCCTCGAAGCTGAGGCGGCGCGTGCGGCGTTCGTGAGCGGCGAGCGTGGCGATATCGAGGAAGCCAGGCGGGCGGGGCTTCGTCCGTATCTGGCAGCGTGGGGAGCGTCCTCGACCGTGGAGGACGCCGGGGGAATCGGGTCACCCGGCGACGTGCTTGGCCAGATGCTGCGTGACTGGGGGCGGTTCGACCCAAGCGCGTGACTTCTTGCCGATCCGCAAGAAAAATTTGACTTCTTGCAAGTAGTGCAAGAAGTCAGCGCAGATTCGGCGGGGCCGACTTCTTGCTGACTTGTTGTCACTTCTTGCGGCGTCGAGCGCTGGACTTCTTGTGGCTTCTTCCGAAATGCGAAAGTCACGAGCAGTCCCGGTAGCGTGAGGGCGGCTACCAGCGAGACGGGTGACGGGAGAATCAGGCACGCGGACCACATGTGCAGAGGCTGGCATGGGCGGCTCGCAGCGCCGAGCCGCGCATGGCATTCGGCGGCACTGCCCTCGCCTGCTGTGACACCATGCGGACACGCGAATTTCACCGGTCCCGATAGATCCATACGTCCGGCCTATGGGTTCTTGAAAATCCATCAGAACTTTGGTGTATCTCACGATCTTGCGTCAGGCGACTCTTCTTACAGGAGCTGCCGCGGCCCACCCCCTCAGGCCGCCAGCGACTAACCTGGATGGGAGACTGAAGCCACAATGAACCGACGCACCGTCGTATGCCCCAACTGCGAACTGAAGTTCACCAGCGCGCGGGAGCGAACATACTGCCCGGGGTGCCACCAGATGGTGGAGCCGACCCTGGCGAAATAGGCCCCACCTGGGCAGGTTGTCGAGAGCCCCGCGCCGCTGGTGCGGGGTTTTTTGCGACTGAGGCAAGGAGTCACGGCGATTTCGAGGTCATGGAGCAGGCTGGTGGCCGCGGCCGTCGAGGCCGCCGACAGTAGGAGGGCGGGCCGCCCCCGGGCTGGCGGGCCTGGTTACCCGATGCCTCAACCTGAGCTTGATACCTTTGAAAGCAGGCAAGTTGTAGCCTGTTAGTAAAGCCCGCGCAGACTACACCGCGCAATTCTCCATGGAGTTCCCCACGTGGCGACAAAGGTTGGCATCAACGGTTTCGGGCGCATTGGGCGCCAGGTCCTCAAGGCGATTACGGACCGCTATCCGGGCAAGCTCGAAGTCGTGGCCATCAATGACCTCGTTGCCACCGACGTCAATGCCAACCTTCTGAAGTACGACAGCAATTACGGCCGCTGGAACAAGGACATCCGCGCCGAAAGCGACGCCATCGTGGTCGACGGCCGCGCCATCAAGGTGTTCGCGGAGCGCGATCCGGGGGCGATCCCGTGGGGCAGCGCCGGCGTCGACATCGTGATCGAATCGACCGGGCTGTTCACCGACGCCACGAAGGCGGTCGCGCACAAGCGCGACACCGTGAAGAAGGTGGTCATCTCGGCGCCTGCGAAAAACGAGGACGTCACCCTGGTCCTCGGCGTCAACGCCGACAAGTACGATCCCGCGAAGCACC
>CAYTBM010000228.1:2071-5256 GCA_964436025.1 uncultured Anaerolineaceae bacterium | reverse complement strand
ATGTCCGGGACCACGACTTCGAGCTTGACCTTGGGCAGCAGGTCAACCGTCACGGTCTCGCCGGAGCGGCCCTGGTGGACAATGCCGCGCTGGGCGCCGCGGCCGGTGACCTGGAGGAAGTTCATCCCGTGGAAGCCCAGGTCGTCGAGCGCTTCCTTCACATCGTTGACTTTTTCCGGGCGGATGATCGCCTCGATTTTCTTCATTTCAACCTTTCCTAGGCTGGTTCGGGGCGCCGCTGGGCGCCCCGGCGAATGTCAGACCAGCAGCTTACGTGGTGTGGCGCGCCGGCTGGGACGCCTGGAGGGACGCCGCGTAGAGGGCCGGTGGGGCAGGAAGGACCGTGCCACCGCCGAGCGGGACGCCAGCCTCGTCCGAGGTGTAGGCGCGTTCGCCGTGCTGCGTGACGTCGAGGCCGAGCTCTTCCTCGTCCTCCGAGACGCGGATGCCGATGGTCATATCGAGCACCTTCAGGAGCACGAAGGTGACGATGAACGAGTAGGCGCCGATGACCACGACACCGATGGCGGCATCGGTGAAGCGGTGCCATTCGCCCTGGAAGAGGCCGTCGGCGTAGGCGAGGCCGGAGACGGTCTTGTTCGCGAAGATGCCGGTCGCGAGCGCGCCCCACATACCGCCGACACCGTGTACACCGACGACATCAAGCGAGTCGTCGAAGCCGATCTTCGCGCGAAGGCGGACCGCGCCGTAGCAGAGCACGCCGGCGATGGCGCCGATGGCGATCGCTTCCATCGGCATGACGTAGCCGGAAGCCGGGGTGATGGCGACGAGGCCGGCGACGGCGCCCGCGGCGACACCCACCACGCTCGGCTTGCCGCCGAACTGCCACGAGGCGAGGGTCCAGGCGAGACCCGCGGTCGCGGCGGCGACAGCGGTGTTGATGAAGGCGTAGACGGCCTGGGGCGTGGCGCCGCCGGCGCTGCCGGCGTTGAAGCCGAACCAACCGACCCAGAGGATCGCGGCGCCGAGCACCACCATCGTGATGTCGTGCGGCTCCATCGGCTCCTTGCCGTAGCCCTTGCGCTTGCCGAAGACGATGACCGCCGCGACGGCGGCGATACCGGCGTTCACGTGGATGGCGAGGCCGCCCGCGAAGTCGAGCGAGTTAAGGCCGATGTCGGGCGCGTCGGGGTTCGTGGAGAAGGCGCTGAGCCAGCCGTCATAGGCGAATACCCAGTGGGCCACGGGCACATAGACGAGCAGCGACCAGAGCGCCGTGAAGATGAGGAAGGGGCCGAACTTTGCGCGTTCGGCAAATGCCCCGGTGATGAGCGCCGGCGTGATGATGGCGAACATCATCTGGAACGACATGAACAGCAGGTGAGGGATGCCGAGCCCGTAGACGGCGCCATTCGGCCCGCCCGGCTCCGCGCCAACGCCTTTCAAGCCGACCCAATCGAAGTTGCCGATGAGGCCCTTGCCCTGGTCCGGGCCGAAAGCCAGCGAGTAGCCGACCACGCACCAGAGGATGGCGACCACGCCAGTGGTGATGAACGACTGCATGATGGTTGCGAGCACGTTCTTGTTGCGCGTGAGACCGCCGTAGAAGAAGCCCAGCCCTGGTGTCATGAACAACACCAACGCCGAGGCGGTCAGCATCCACGCGATGTTGCCGCTATCGAGTTCCATACAACCCCTCCCTGAATGGGCGACGGGCCAGCAGCGGCCCGTCACGTAACGCGGAAGATACGGAGGCCCGATTTCGGCCTCGTTTCTCTTTCATTTCCAACGTGTTTCGTTTTGCGCCGGACACAGCACCTGCCCGATGGACCGGAAGCGCCAGCGGCCGGCCCACCGGGCGCTCTCGCCGAGCGGGCACGAGGCCCGCAACGACGCCGTACAATCCGCCGCGTGACAGCACCATTCCAGACCGGCGTCTTCTTCCTCCCCTCGATTGGCACGCGCGCGGAGATGGAGCGCGGCATGGCCGGGCGTGACCCAGCGCTCTACCAGCAGATGCTCGCTGACATCGGCGCGCTCGCAATCGCGGCGGACGACCTGGGCTACGACGCCATCGCCTTCACCGAGCACCACTTCCACATCGAAGGCTTCGAGATTTCGAACAACCCGGTGCTACTCGACACGTTCGTTGCCATGCAGACGAAGCGTATCCGGGTCGGGCAGCTCGGCATTGTGCTGCCCGCGAGCTCACCACTCCGAGTGGCCGAAGACATCGCGATGCTGGACCACATCAGCGGCGGGCGGGCGTTCGCAGGGTTCGCGCGGGGCTACCAGCGCCGCTGGGTGGACACGCTGGCCCAGCAGTACCACTCCGTCCACGCGGCGCCCTCGAAAGAGCGCGATGCCGAGGTGGACCGGGTGAACCGGGCGGCCTTCGAGGAGTTCTTCGACATCGTGCGGATGGCGTGGACGCAGGACACCTTCAGTCATCAAGGCACGTTCTGGCAGGTCCCGCCGGCGGACATCCCTTGGGACCTCGAAGCGACGCGGACGATGGGGCGCGGCGTCGAGGGAGGGATAGTCCGCGAGATCGGCGTCGTACCGAAGCCTATCCAGCAGCCCCACCCGCCGATCATGCAGCCCTTCAGCTTCAGCGAGCCGACCATCCGCTGGTGCGCGCGAAACAGCGTGCAGCCCATTCTGGCTCCGGTGAACGCGCAGCTGGAGGAGTTCCTCTTCGGCGTCTACCACCAAGAGGCGAACGCCGCCGGGCGCGATCTCCGGGCCGGCGATGGCATCGGCGTCCTTCGCGACGTCATCGTCGCGGACACCGACGAAGAGGCATGGGAACTCTGGCGGCAGTCGGGCGCGTTCGTTGGCGCCGCCTGGTTCGCGCCGTTCGGCTTCGGCGCTGCTACCCCGCTGGCGGGCGAAGACCCTCGGTCGGTCACGCCGGAGGTGATGCACGAACGCGGACTGATCTGGGTCGGCAGCCCGGATACGGTGCGCAGGCAGATTCGCCAGACGCTGGACCGGCTTCCGCTGAAGTACGTCATGGCCTGGCAGTACAACGGCCTGATGCCCCGCGCGGCCATCGAGAAGTCGCTCCGGCTCTACGCCGAAATCGTCGCGAGGGTTTAACTCACACCTCACCCTCGAGCCTTGTACGCTGGTTCGATGCATCCCGACCGCAACCTCCGGCTGCTCTATGCGTACTGGTTCCTGCGCGACTTCCAGCTCTGGATCCCGGTCTGGATCGTGTT
>CAYTBM010000228.1:0-1971 GCA_964436025.1 uncultured Anaerolineaceae bacterium | reverse complement strand
GCGACGGGCTACATCAACCGTCGCATCGGCTCCGAGCGGCGGGCGACCGTCCTTTCGATTTCGAGCATGGGCCGCAGCCTCGTGATGGCCGCGTTCGCGCCGGGCCTCGGGTACACCACGGACCGCTGGGGCATCGGCGAGGCCTTCGTCCTCGGCGGAGCGCTGACACTGGCGGCCGCGCTGGCCTTCGGGCTGCCCCTGATCTGGCGCGGCGTGCGCGAGCCCGAAGGCCCGGCCCTCGTGGAAGGTTCCGCGGCGGGATAGGCGGAGCAGGACCGGTGGTGGGAGCGCGCACCCGGAAATCTGTTCGTAACACCGGCGCAATCCCACCGAAACCGGCCCTGCCTACCCTTTGGTTCGACTGGAGGCGCCGGGACGCGACCCTTCACGAAACATGATCTTCATGACGGCCGCTTACCCGCGGCTGGCCTTCACCGTGAAAAGCGTCACAATCCTTGTACCCGCCGCGAACCCATCTGAGGAGCTTGCATGACCCCCGAGGAGATCAAGGCATTCTGTGAATCGAATGCCATTCGCTTCGTCGACGTTAAGTTCGTCGACCTGTTCGGCCAGTGGCAGCACATCACGCGCCCCATCCACGAGCTGAACGATTGGTCCACCTACGAGCGCTCCCCGTGGACGGCCGGATACGGCTTCGACGGCTCCTCGATCCGGGGCTTCCAGAAGATTGAGGAGTCCGACATGCTCCTCATCCCTGACCCGGAGACGGCGCTGATCGACCCGTTCATCCAGTCGCCGACGCTGTCGGTGATCGCGAACGTCGAGGACCCGGTGACGCGCGAGCGCTACACGCGCGACGCCCGCTTCGTCGCTCAGAAGGCCGAGAAGTACGTGAAGGACGCCGGCGTCGGCGACACGGTGTACATCGGCCCGGAGCTTGAGTTCTTCATCTTCGATGAAGTGCGCTTCGCCACCGACCAGCACTCCTCGTTCTACTCGGTCGATTCCGACGAAGGCATCTGGAACAGCGGCGCCGAAAGCACCCTCCGCGGCGACCTGAACCAGGGCTATCGCCCGCGCTACAAGGAGGGCTACTTCCCCGTCAGCCCGCACGACACGCAGACCGACATCCGCAACGAGATGGTCGAGATCATGGAAGCCAGCGGCATCCAGATCGAGCTGCACCACCACGAAGTCGCGACTGCCGGCCAGGGCGAAATCGACATGCGCTTCGATACGCTCACGAAAATGGGCGACAAGTCACTGATGTACAAGTACATCGTGAAGAACGTGGCCAAGCGCCACGGCAAGGTCGCGACGTTCATGCCGAAGCCGCTGTTCCAGGACAACGGTTCGGGCATGCACACGCACCTTTCGATCTGGAAGGACGGCGCGAACCTCTTCGCGGGCGACGAGTACGCCGGCATCTCGAAGATGTGCCTCGCCTACATCGCGGGCATCATCAAGCACGGCAAGGCGCTCATGGCCATCTGCGCGCCGACCACGAACAGCTACAAGCGGCTCGTGCCGGGATACGAAGCGCCGGTGAACCTGGTGTACTCGGCCCGCAACCGGTCGGCGGCCTGCCGCATCCCGCTGGTGAGCCCGGACCCGCGCCAGAAGCGCGTGGAATTCCGTCCGCCGGATCCGGCGGGCAACCCGTACCTCACGTTCGCGGCCATCTTCATGGCCGGCATGGACGGCATCGTCAATGGTTGGGACCCGGGCGCGCCGCTCGACAAGACCAACCTCTTCGACCTCAGCCCGGAAGACCTGGCGAACATCCCCACGGTGGCGCAGTCCCTCGATGGCTCGCTCCAGGCCCTCGAAGAGGACCACGACTTCCTCCTCAAGGGCGGCGTGTTCACGCCGGACCTGATCGAGACGTGGATCGCCTCGAAGTACGAGAACGACGTGGACCCGGTGCGCATGCGCCCACATCCGTACGAGTTCCACCTCTACTTCGACGCCTGATCCGCACAGAAGGCACACACTCGCGACGGGGTGGCC
>CAYTBM010000227.1:0-5283 GCA_964436025.1 uncultured Anaerolineaceae bacterium | reverse complement strand
GGATCATCGCCGTGTGCTTGATCGCCTCGAAGATGCCTTCGATCGAGTCTTCCACCGGCAGCACAAAGCACGCGGAGAGCTGCTGCAGCTCGCGCCCTGCGTTGACCAGCGTCGGGGAATTCGGGAGGAAGTCCAGGCTGGCCATGAGCCGGTAGAACGACTCCTCGGCGGCGGCACGGTCACCTTCGGTGCCGCCGAAGCGCAGTTCCGCTTCCGAAAGGTTGCTGGCTACGCGCCGAAACACCTGCTCAGGCGTCTCCACTGCGTCGCCCGCCTCATTGCGCCGGGCCACACGGCGCTCGATGACTACCTTCGCGTTCTCGGAAAGTTCCCGGGGCTGGAAGTCGCCGCCGCCGGCGCCACGAATGTCGGGTGTAGTGGTGACCATGGTGTTCCTCCCATTGAACTGCGTGCTTTTGGAATACTCCCGCCGGGGTGGACGGGCAGGGTAACGAACAAACGTTCTAGCTGTCCAGTGTAACGCTCAGGTTGCAAACTCCCGCGCGGGGAGCCGCACTTCGTCGCTCCGCAGGACCATCGGGTCGCCCAGACGCGACCTTCCCGCGACGAGCGAACGGCCAAGATGGCCGGGTTCGGGGGACGTGTAGTAATTGAGCAGCTCGCCGATCGCGTTCTCGGCCCCGAGGTCTTCCACCAGGGCGATCAGCTGCGCCGGCCGCATGTCACGAATCGCAAGCAGGTAAGCCTTCTCGCTCAGCAGCAGTCCGTCGATGTCGCAGTGGCCCTCGGGAGTCGTCTGGACCCGGCCGCGAGAATGCATGGCGTGCACTTCCCAGATCTTCATCGCTCAAATCACCGACTCAGCGTAGTGGCGGCTTTCGACATCCTGGAGCAGCCGCGGACCGCGGACCTCCGGCGAGGCCTCCGGGAACGCCAGCTGCAGGTCGCGCTCCTCTGGGGTCGGTATGCGTCCCGATTCGAGGGCTTCGACGGCCTCCTTCAGCGACTCAATGTCGGTGAACGAGCGATAAACCGAGGCAAAACGGATGTACGCGATGTGGTCCAGCCGCCTCAGGGCGTCCATCGCCAGTTCTCCCACCACCTGCGATGGCAACTCCGGCCGGTTGTCCGAATTCACCCTGGATTCGATGTCCGAGACGATTGCTTCCAGCTGGGCGACAGAGATGTTGCGCTTGGCGCAGGCGCTGCGGAGCCCGCGCAGGAGCTTCTCGCGGGAAAACTCCTCCCGCCGCCCGTCACGCTTCAGGATCTGGACGGTCGAGAACTGGACGGTCTCGACCGTCGTGAACCGTTCGCCGCAAGCGATGCACTGCCGCCGCCGGCGAATGCCGTCGTCGTTCGCCCGGCTATCGGTGACCTTTGAGTCGCGGAAGTGGCAGTAGGGGCAGCGCACTGTCGGACATAATCCCGTGAAGAGTGTATGCGCCTGAACAATTCCTTGGGGCGCGGAGGCGAGTATGGATCAACATCTAGTAGCGAGTCAACACTGCGGACACTAGATATTGTACCAGGCTTATGGAGAGTCCCGAACCTGAGAGGCACCCTGGGCGCCGGCGGCGAAGCTATTTCGGCACGCCCGGACACTGAAACTGGCCCGTAATCCGCCCCTGGTCCGGCGACGAGATCGTCGCCTCCAGGTCGCCGTTGTCTCCCGGCTCGGCCACGAAAACGTGCGCGTGCCCCTTCTGCTTGCTATCGACCTCGATGGTCACTTCCGGCCCGCTCCCCGGGACCCCGTCCCACTGATACTCGCCGGGGCCCGTGTACCCGTTGATGATCAGGCGCAGCGAATGCCGCTGTCCCGACATGAACCCCTGCGCGAGCAGTTGGAATCGGCCTTTCTCCGGAGTAGCGCCCCGGAACCATGCGCAGCTCGCGTCCGAGTCGGCCATCTCGCCCTCCACCACGCCCTGGAACACCAGGTTCTGCGTGGCGGGTCCCAGCACGGGCAGTCCGATCGGGTCAACTGCGGTCTGGTCGATGGTTGGGGTTGCCGTTGGCGTCGCGCTGTCGGGGCCGTCTCCGCATCCGCCGAGCGCGAGCGCCGCCACCACGCACGCCGCCAGGTAGCCGTATCGCATGTGCCCAAGCGTAGGACCGCCTCCTCCTACCCGCGACGCCCGGTGAAGCCACGTGAACGTGTCTGAGACGATCCCTGTGCGATTCTCCGTGAACTCCAAAAGAGCCCCGTGCCTCTGTGTTGAACCCTCGCTATCGCCGCGCCGCCGATTTCGTCCGTTCGAAATAATCGCAGGCCGGAGTGTCGGTGTACGGGTTGAGGATGCCGCTGGCGATGTGGAGGCACGTGCCGCGGCCGAAGTCGTGGTCTTCGACGAACTGGCGGCAGTTTCCGCATGTTTTCGGCAATTCGCTGCGAAAGCCGGGAAAGTCGTGCCGCTGCGTGATCCCCAGCAGCGAGGTCAGAGGTTCCGGCTTCAGGAAGTCCTCTTCCGTGACCTGCGGCTGTCGGGTCCAGCGCTCGCGCGACTGTTGTTCCTGGCGGCGTTCGCGCTTGCGGTTCTTCCTGCGTCCCACGGAAAAAGCGTAGCGGGTTACCGCCACCTCCGCCTCCCGGGTTGTCTCGGCTGAGGAGTATGCTTGCTCCATTCCTCGTGGAGGTCAGGGATGAGGCGAACTCGTCGGCTCGCGGTCCGTTCCGAAGACCAGCAGCGCCGTGCGGTCCAACGCACCTCAACCGCCCAGCGGGTTCGCCAGGCCACGCGGGACTCGCTAACGCTTGCCGGCAACCGCACCATCAGCCGCCTCGTCCAAAGCGACCCGAACCGGCTCCCCGGCGGCCTCCGTGCCCGCCTCGAGGGCCTCTCTGGCATTTCCTTGGGCGATGTTCGAGTCCACCGCGGCTCCGCGGAGCCTGACCGGATGAACGCCTTTGCATTCACCCAGGGCTCATCTATCCACCTCGCTCCCGGCCAGGAAGAGCACCTCGCGCACGAAGCCTGGCACGTGGTCCAGCAGAAGCAGGGCCGGGTGCCCACCACGGGCGAAACGGCGGGCCGCCCGCTGAACCACTCCCACGCACTTGAGGCCGAAGCGGACTCGATGGGCGCTCGCGCGCGCAATGCGCCGCCGGCTTCCCGCGGCGGCGCTCTCGCGACCGTGGCCGCACCGGCGCATTCCCCCGTGCAACTCAAATGCCGCCTCTGTGGCGCGAAGAGTCACAACGAGAACAAGTGCCCGAAGGCCGAAAAGCCCGAAACCGAAGAGAAGAGCGGCGGGCGCGGGCTCACCCCGGCCGGCCCGAAAGAGCGTGAGCTCTTCGAGTCTATCCTCCCCCGGTTGGACCCTGAATCGATGTACGGGCCGGGCGCGAAGAGCCTCGTCGGCGGGAACAAGGGCAAGCCCAACGGGCTGGCTGCGAAGCTCAAGAGCGTCCGTATCGACCGCCAGGGCCTCGGCAATGTCCAGTTTCAGATCGGCGACGACTCGTACGCGTGCGCCGAGTTCGAACAGGACACCGAGCCGGAGGCCATCATCGATGCGCTGCGAAGGTCACTCGTCTCCGGAAAGAACGAAGCGGCTTAACCTCCGGCGCGCCTAAACTGCGCCATGCGCGCCGCTGTCTGGAACACCGAAGGTCGTCTTGAAGTCGCCGAGAGGCCGAGCCCTCCATTCGCCGACGGCGATGTCCTTGTGCGGCCCCGCGTCGTTGGTATTTGCGGTTCGGACCTGCACTTCTACCGGGGCGAGTTCACGCCTTTCGCCGGGGCAGTCCCCGGGCACGAAATCGCGGGACTGGTCGAGTCCGGAAGCGGGTTCGCGCCCGGGACCCTGGTGGCCGTCGAACCGACGCTGCCTTGTGGCCGCTGTCCCGCCTGCAGGCGGGGCCAGTCACCCACGTGCCAGCGTCTCCGCCTCATGGGGATCAGCGCCCCCGGTGGCATGCAGGAGTTGCTGGCCGCGCCTGCCCTGAACGTCCACCCGCTGCCGGATGGCGTCGATTGTGAGATCGGCGCGCTCGCTGAGCCCCTTGCGGTCTGCGTCCGCGCCCTGAACCGTGCCGAAATCCCGGTCGGCGCGCGGGTGCTCGTGCTCGGCTCCGGCACCATCGGCCTGCTGGCGACCTTACTCGCGGGCGAACTCGCCTCTGAGGTCGCGGCAACCGCCCGCTACCCGCACCAGGGCGATCTGGCCCGCTCTTTCGGGGCCACGCACGTGTTCGCCCCCGATTCGGCTGAACTTCAGGAGTGGTCCCGCCGCCACCCGGTAGACGTGGTCATCGAGACAGTGGGTGGCGCGGCGCCAACGTTGATGGAGGCGGTGAACGCGGTGAGGCCCGGCGGCACGGTGCTCGCCCTCGGCGTCTTCACCCAGGACGTGCTGGTCCCTGTACGGAAGCTGGTGAACCAGGAAGTGCGCCTCATCGGCTCCGTCGTCTACGGCCATGCCGGCCACCAGAGCGAATTCGGCGCGGCGGTAGGTCTCCTCGGGCGGTATGCCGGCCGGCTGGCCGCACTCAAGTCCGCCGCCTACCCCCTGGCTCGCGCCAACGATGCTTTCGAACACGCCCTGGACAAGGGCCGGCTCGCCGTCAAAGTCAGCGTCAGCATCGACGCATGACCGGGTAGTCCGTCACTGCGATGGGTTCTTCGTATGCGGCTTCCTCCCCAGGTCCTTCCAGGACTTCTCTTCCATGTCCACATCGTAGTGTTTCGCGGCCTTCTTGATGTTCGCGAAGGCCAGCTCACGGTCGCTGTCACTCACGTCTTCCACCTGGTCGAAGCGGGCGAGTGCGTTGCGTACGTGGGAGGCGTCAGTCAACGGTTCTTTGCGCTGCTCGGGGAAAGCGAAGACCGACTTCGGCAGCTTGTCGCGATCTTTGGTCGAAAGTTCGCCGTGGCGTTCGTGCGGCCGCCAGGTTGTACGTGGCATAACGGCACTCCTTGTTCGCGGGTTCTGTCTTCGACGGTAGCGAGCGGGAGGTCGCGGCCGGGCGAAAATCGCCTGCGCATGCATCACGAATCTCTTACAGCTTGACCATGCTCCTGGTCTGCCGCGGCCCGTCGTACCCCTGCGCGAACCAGCTCTCGCCCACCAGGTCGTGATAGACCGTGATGCGACGGCCGTTTTCGAGTTCCAGCGCGAAGTAACGTCGCGAGATCTCCTCCCGCCACCACTCATCATCGATGCGCCACTGGTCATGGATGGTCCGCACCTTCACGAACCGCCCCTGGACCACGACCTGCGCCGGCTCGCCGTATGCGTTTGCTTCCACGACGCTCGGCTTCGGCTGGTTCAGGAGCCGTAGGCCACCAGCGCCACCTGCCGTTCGGGAATTCTCGA
>CAYTBM010000226.1:3843-5298 GCA_964436025.1 uncultured Anaerolineaceae bacterium | reverse complement strand
TGAAGAGCTGGATGCGGAAGCAGCCCGGCACGAGCGAACTGCGGCTGCTGTTCTATATGGACGAGATTTTCGGGTACTTCCCACCAACGGCGAACCCGCCGACGAAGAAGCCGCTGCTTACGCTGCTGAAGCAGGCGCGCGCCTACGGCGTGGGCATCCTGCTCTCGACGCAGAACCCCGTGGACCTGGACTACAAGGGGCTGGCGAACATGGGCTTCTGGGCGATTGGCCGGCTGCAGACCGAGCAGGACCAGAACCGGGTAAAGCAGGGCATCGAGGCCGCCCTCGCGGACGCGGCGAACTCTCTGCCGTTCGAGAAGCTGATCGGCGGAGTCCAGAAGCGTGTGTTTCTCGTGCATGACATCCATCGCAAAGCGCCTGAGCTGGTGAACTCGCGGTTCGCGATGTCATACCTGCGTGGGCCGATCACGCGCGAGGAGATCCGAAAGCTGGGGGAGGATGTGGCCGGCGCGCCGGGCGCAAAGGCTTCGCCGGCGGCAGCTCCATCGACTGTAGCGAGCCGGCCAGCGAGTGCGGTCGCGCCGGCCGCTTCTCCGCCGTTGCCGGCGCCACTGAAGGCGAAATACTTCAGCCTGCGCGGCGGCTCCATGGCCGAGCCCTACGTGGTGGTGCGGGCTGCTGTCCGCTACAAGGCTGGCGGCGTGTCCAGCGACGAGGACCAGCGGACGCTGGGGTTCCGGCTGACGCCGGACATGGGGGCCGGTGAGTTCACCGAGCAGGACCCGGTGGAGATTGACCTGGAACGACTCTCGGATACGCCGCCGTCGGGAGTGAGCTACGGCGACCTGCCGTCGTTCGTGGCCGCTTCGGACGGCGCCAAGGTCATCGAGCGGGCGTTACGCGACCGGCTTGACGACCGGTTGACCGCGAATCTGCTCTATGACCCCATCACGAGGCGCTTCTCGCTGCCTGGCGAGGACGCGGATACCTTCGCTGCGCGCATCGGCACGACCGCGGGTGTTTCCACGAAGCGGGATGCGCTCGACACGAAGATCGCAAAGCTCGAGCGCGACATCGCGACGAAGTCGCAGGAAGTCAAGGGCCGGAAGTTCGAGAAGTGGATGTCCGTGCTGACAGCGCTGCTCGCCAACCTGAACGTGTTCACCGGGAGTTCGAAACGCGTGAAGACGACGGGTATGGGCAGCGTGCTGACCAAGAATCGTATGGAGAACACGGCGGAAAGCCGCAAAGAAGCGCTCGAAGCGCAGCTGAAGGAGCTGCAGGAGCAGCGGTCGGAGCTGGATGCTCCGGACACGAGCCGCTTCGAAGCGCGGACCGTGAAGCCGGCCAAGACGGATGTCTCGATCGTGCGGTACGAGGTGGTTTGGGTTTACTGACCCGCGCCGCCAGCACGGTAGACTCCGCGCATGAGGCAGGCGGCATTTCTTCGCGCGATTAACGTGGGCACGCACAACCGGATCAAGATGACCGAAC
>CAYTBM010000226.1:0-3743 GCA_964436025.1 uncultured Anaerolineaceae bacterium | reverse complement strand
GCATTTCTTCGCGCGATTAACGTGGGCACGCACAACCGGATCAAGATGACCGAACTGCGGGAGGTTTGCGAACGGGCAGGGCTGGGGAACGTCAGCACGTACCTGCAGACCGGAAACCTGTTGTTCGACGCCGATGCGGACCCGGAATCGGTAGCGGTGAGCATCGAGGATGCGCTCGTGGGCCACGGGTTGCGCAACGCGGCCGCCATCGTCCGCAGCCTTGATGAGCTGGATGAGTTGATGGCCTGCGGGGCGTTGGACGCCTATCCCGCTTCGGAGTACACGCGCTTCGTCACTCTCTTTCGCGGTGATTTGCCGGAGGCGGTGCACGACTTCGTGGCGCAGAACGACGGCTACGTGCTCGCCCGGAAGCGAGAAGTGCTGTCGGTGCTGCCTGTGGAGCGGCCGCGGGGAGTGGACCTCAATGGCAACATCGAGAAGCGCCTGAAGGTGCAGGGGACCACGCGCTACTGGCATGTGGTTGAGGAGATGACGCGGCTGTTGCGGGGTTGAGCGCCACGGCCGAGGCGCGGGTGGTGGGTAAGCGGGACCGGGCCCGTGCGACTCCAGGGGGCAGGGGTGAGGTCAGCTGGCGAGGCCGGGGGTGTCGGCGGGTGGGCCTTTGGCGGCGGTCTCTTCCCACCACTCGACGACGTGGTGGCGGAAGCGGTCCCAGCGTTCGCGTTCGAGCAGGACAAGGACGCCGAAGCCAATCAGCGCGGTGCCGCCGATGCCGAGCAGCAGCCAGTACGGCGTCGAGAAGAGCCCGCCGGTAACCATGCGCATCGAGGTTGCGGTGAGGGTGGCGATGCCGGCCGCCAGGAGCCAGCGTCCGTGGAGCACCACACCGATCCCGATCATGGCGACGGCGATTCCGATTAGCTCGAGCCCGTAGTAGCCGCCTCCCGGTTCGAAGCTCTGTTCGGCCGGCGGGAGGACGAGGAACAGGGCGCCGGCAAGCATCACGGCCTCGTGGAGCAGCAGGTGCTCGTTGAAGACCTGGGGAGTGCGGCGGAAGGTCAGCCCAACGAAGGCGAGGTAGGCGCCGATCGGGGCGGTGTACGCCTGGACGTTCGTGGGTTCGAAGGTGGCAATGCCCATGAGCAGGGCCGCGAGCAGGCCAGCGCTGCCTCCGGTCCAGACCCAGCGCTTCCAGAGCCGCAAGCCTTCGCCCGTGACGGCCGCGGCGACCATCGCCAGCACCGCCGCGGCGAGCGCCCATTCGGCGGTCGTCAGCAGGCTTGTACCGGGGTCGAGCGAGTTTTGCCTGTTGGCAAGAAGGACGCCGGCCATGCCGCCTGCGATGAGCCATGGGCCCCAGGAGAGGTAGGCGATGACCAGGGCCGATTCGCCGGGCCGTGGCGAGTACTTGCGGAGGCCGGTGAGGACTCCCCATTCGGCGACGGCGACGGCGGCGTACCCGAGTGGGAGGTAGGCGATGTCGGCGCCGGCCCAGCGCCAACCGGCCCAGATTGCCAGCATCAGGAACGAGTTCGCGATGCCCAGCAAAGCCCAGCGCCGCATGCCCATGCAGGCGACGAGTGGTCCGAGCGCGGCGGCGCCCAGCACGCCGGTGAGGATGCCGTCGTCGACGCTCGCCAGGGCTGCCGCGATCGTCATACCAGCAAGGCCGATGGGCACAAATGTCCAGATGGCGTCTCGCTTCAGGAACGGTGTGGCGAGGATGGCCCAGGGGACGAACGCCACCGCGGCCATCGCCCACGCGCGCTCAGCGCCGGTGAGATCGAGGATGCCGTTGAACGAGGCCGCGCCGCCGAGCAGGAAGGCGAAGCCGGCCTGAGTCAGGGCGATGCGCTCAGAGCGCAGGACGAAGGGAGTCGCGGAGGGCTGGAAGAGCCGGACGATGGAGGAGTTCGAGCGCCATGCACCGGCGAATAGCACCGCCGCGGTCACGGCCTGGGTGGCGAGGCCATGTTCGGGGTGGGTGTAGTTCACAGGAAGCGTGACGAGCGTTGCGCCGGCGCCGAGGACCACGGTGTAGACCCAGAGGCCACGCTCAAAGAGCGAGACGCGCCTGAGCTGACGCTCGGCAGCGGCCATCCCGGTGGCCACGGCCAGCGCGGGGTAGGCCCACCATTCGGGGCCGGCGCCGGCTGCCCAGAGCGTTGCCGCGCCGAACACCGAAGCGAGCGCCGGCGGGCCCAGGACGGTCTCGTCGCGGAGGGTGACGGCGTGCCAGAGCCAGGGCACCAGGATGACGCCGTAGGAAACCGCGAGCTGCCAGCGGACCGCGTCCGGCTCAAGCGCCAGGGCGTGTGCGCCGAGCAACGCACAGGCGGAGACGGCCATCGAGGCGAGCCGCCATGAATCGCGGTAGCGGGGCTCGAAGTAGGCGGGGATGAAGTAGGCGGCACCCACGGCCGCGCCCCAGGCGGTGAGCCAGTCCGGGCGCATGGCGAATTCAGACCAGCCGGTCGATGCGCCGAAGGCGGCGGCAAGCGGCGGCAGGGCAACGATGGCCTCGCGGGTTGAGAAGCGCCACCAGGCAACAACGAACGCACAGGCCAGCACTGCCTCGCCGTAGGTCACCGGGAGCGCGCGATGTGCTGCGCCGACATCCGTCTGCATGCCCTGTGCAAGCGCGATCCCGGCGGCGCCGGCAAGCGCGGCCCCGCTAAGCCACGCCCTCGCCCGGGACTTCTCGTCGGCGAGCGCGAGGGCGACATAGCCGTAGGCGGCCGGGACCATGAACGCGCCCCACCACCACAGTTGAGTGTCCCATCGAGCCCAGGCGAAGGAGAGCGCGGTCGCGCTGGCCAGGGCGGGGATGGCTGCCGGTGCGACGCGCCATCGGAACTGCCAGACGGCGAATGCTGTCGCGGCGGCCGCGAGGGAGACGGCGTAGGCCGTGGGCAGCGCGTATCGCTCTGCCCCGGTGTCGAGTGCGATGAAGGTGTGGGCCAGGGCGATGCCGGTGACGGTCCCGCCGATTGCGCCGGCCCACCAGGCTTCCCGACGCTCCGGGAGATCGAACCTCGCGAGGGCGAGGTACCCGAAAGCGGTGGCTGCGGCGTACGCGCCGTACCACTCAGGCTGGAGCCCGAACCACGCCCAGGTGCCGGTGAGGGCGGTCATTGCGACGGCCGGGGGAAGGACGGCGGCGGATTCGGCCCAACGCCACTTCCAGAAGGAGAAGGAGAGTCCGGTGAGGACGACCGCGTATGCCAACGGCAGCGCCCAGCGGGCAGCCCCGTCTGCCAGGACCGCGGGATGCGCACCCGCCATGGCGCCGGCGCCGGCGATTGCGAACCAGCCTCCCCAGAGCCGCGCCGCCTTCTGGTCATCGAACCAGGCGAGGGCGAGGAAGCCAAGCCCGGCGGCCGCGGCGAACGACGGGTACCACTCCGGCGCGAGATCCCACTGCGCCCACGAGAACGTCAGGGCCGTCATCGCGGCGAGCGGCGGGACAAGGCCGGGGGCGAGCCGCCAGGTGAAGCGCCAGATCGTGAAGACGGCGGACGCCCCGGCCAGCGTTTCGGCGTAGACGATGACCACGGGCCAGCGGCTGTGGTCCGCCGGCAGGACGGCGAGGTGCGCGGACGCCACGGCGCCTGCCCCCGCAAGCAGTGAGAGTTGGGCCCAGAACACCGCCGGCCCGTGCCTGTCCAGCCACGCGATGGGGATGTACCCGAGGGCCGCGGCGGCAGCGAACGAGGGGTACCACTCGGGCGCGAGATCCCACTGCGCCCACGAGAACGTCAGGGCCGTCATCGCGGCGAGCG
>CAYTBM010000225.1:0-5356 GCA_964436025.1 uncultured Anaerolineaceae bacterium | reverse complement strand
ACGGTCGTGGTTTTCCCGGAGCCGTTCGAACCGATGATGCCGAAAATCTCGCCGCGATCGACCTCGAATGTGGCGCCATCGACGGCGCGAAGGTTGCCGTAAATCTTGGTGAGCTCGCGGACTTCGACCGCCTGGCCAGCCATCCCCCGCAGGATGCGCCAGTCCCCGCGGTGCATTCAGGGCATTGCGGCCCGCCATTTCTGCCCGAAAGTGCCGAAGCACCCGGGAACGGACATGCGAAAGCCCCCTGCCCGGAGCACAAGGCCACAGGCAGGGGGCGGAGAGCGACTGCTTAGCCGACGCTCACCACTTCGCCTTCGACCACGTCACCTTCGCTCCCGCTGGCCGCGGGCCTGGCGGCGCCGCGCTCGCTGGTGAAGCGGTATTCGCCATCGGCAAAGTCCACGGTGACCTTTGCGCCTTCCTCGAACTCGCCGGCGAGCACGCGCTTTGCCAGTTCGTTCTCGATCCGGCGCTGGACCGTCCGGCGCAGGGGCCGCGCCCCGAAGGTTGGGTCGTACCCTTCGCGAACGAGCTCAGCCTTGGCCGCATCGGTGAGGTCGAAGTCGATCTTCCGTTCCATCAACCGGTCTCGCACTTCGGCGACCAGGATGTCGACGATCTTGAGCAGTTCCGCCTTCGTCAGCGGCTCGAAGATCACGATTTCGTCGATGCGGTTCAGGAACTCCGGCCGGAAGAAGTCGCGCAGCGCCTTTTCAATCGAGGCCTGCACGTCGTGGACGATGGTGCCGTCGGCACGCTGGGTGAAGCCAAACGTCGCCTTCTCCTGCGCCCCGGTGCCGAGGTTGCTGGTCATGATGATGACCGTGTTTCGGAAGTCCACCGTCCGCCCCTGGCCGTCCGTCAGCCGCCCGTCGTCCAGCACCTGCAGCAGCGTATTGAACACGTCCGGATGCGCTTTCTCGATTTCGTCGAAGAGGATGACGCGGTACGGGCGCCGTCGCACGGCTTCCGTCAGGCTGCCGCCTTCGTCGTATCCGACATAGCCCGGAGGCGCGCCGATCAGGCGGCTCACCGTGTGGCGCTCCTGGTACTCCGACATGTCGATGCGGACCATCGCGTCTTCATCGTCGAACAGGTACTCCGCGAGGGTTTTCGCCAGCTCCGTCTTACCGACACCCGTGGGCCCCAGGAAGATGAACGAGCCGATCGGCCGCGTGGGGTCCTTCAGGCCCGCCCGCGCCCGGCGGATCGCATCCGAGACCGCAACGATCGCTCGGTCCTGCCCGATGACCCGCTCGTGGAGGTAGTCCTCCATCTTCAGGAGCTTGTCCTGCTCGGTTTCTTCGAGCCGTGACACCGGGATGCCCGTCATCTGGCCGACGAGCCGCGCGATGTCCTCCGCGGTGATGATGTTGTCGACCTCCGGGTGCTCCTTCGCCCAGTCCGCCTTGCGCTGGTTGTACTCGTCCTGGAGCTTGATGATCTCCTGCTTGATCCGCGCAGCCCGCTCGTAGTCTTCCTTCTGGATTGCCGCTTCCGTCTCGTCGCTCAGCGCTTCGAGGCGCACCTGAAGGTCGCGGATGTTGTCCGGCAACGACTGCGCGTCGATGACGTGCTTGCTCGCGGCCTCGTCGATGAGGTCGATGGCCTTGTCCGGCAGGTGCCGTTCGGTCACGTAGCGGCTGGAGAGCCGCGCCGCCGCCTCGATCGCGCCGTCCGTGATCTCCACCTTGTGATGCGCCTCGTAGCGCGGCTTCAGCCCCTTGAGGATCGCGATCGTGTCCTCGACGCTCGGCTCGTCCACGTACACCGGCGCGAACCGCCGCTCCAGCGCCGGGTCCTTCTCGATGTGCTTGCGGTACTCGTCCAGCGTCGTCGCGCCGATGGCGTGCAGTTCGCCGCGGGCCAGCGCCGGCTTCATCAGGTTCGAAGCGTCGATGGCGCCCTCGGCGCCGCCCGCGCCCATCACGGTGTGCAGCTCATCGATGAAGAGGATGATCTCGCCCTCCGACTGTTTCACCTCGTCCATGACTGCCTTGAGCCGCTCTTCGAACTCGCCGCGGAACTTGGAGCCCGCCACCAGCGCGCCCATGTCGAGCGCCAGCAGCTTCTTGTCCTGCAGGTTCTCCGGCACGTCGCCGGCGATGATCTTCTGGGCGAGCCCCTCGACAATTGCGGTCTTACCGACACCCGCTTCGCCGATGATCACCGGGTTGTTCTTCGTTCGCCGGTTCAGGATCTGCATCACTCGCCGCACTTCCACGTCGCGGCCAATGACCGGGTCCAGCTTGCCGTTCTTCGCAAGCTCGGTCAGGTCAGTCGAGTACTTTTCGAGCGACTGGTACCGGCTCTCCTGGGTCTGGCTGGTCACGCGCTGCTTGCCGCGAATGTCCTGGAGCGCTCGGTAGATGCTCTCCTTGTTCACGCCGAATTCGGCCAGCAGCCGCGTCGAGCCGCTTTCCTCGTTATCCGCGATGGCGATCAGCAGGTGTTCGACGCCGACGTATTCATCCTTCAGCCGCTCCGCCTCGGAGTTCGCCACTTCCAGCATCCGGACGACTTCCGGCGTCGTGTAGATCTGGACGACGTCATAGGCGAGTGTCGGCAGGTCATTGACCTGCGCGCCCACGCGCTGCCGCAGCCGCGCCATATCCACGTTCAGCTTCTGCAGCACCTGCTCCGCCAGCCCGCCGTTCAGCGTCACCAGCGCTGCCAGCACGTGCGCCACGCCCCACTGGGAATTGCGCTTCTGCCGGACGATCTCCTGGGAGTTGGCCAGCACCTGCTGGGCCTGCTCGGTGAATCGGTCTTGTCTCATCATTTTGTGATTCCTCCGGAATCTAGTTGAAAGTCGAAAGGACTGAGGACTGAGTGGGCGCTACCCCTTGGTTGAAGCTTTTTGCTTGGCGACGGCCACACGCAGGCCGCCGACGATTCGACCAACTTCTTCGGTTTGGGCGTAAAGACGGTCGAAGTGCCCTGGTCAAAGAGCTCATCATCAAGGGCGGCGTACAGTAGGCTGCGAACCTCGCCGCACGACGCTTTGGACATCACAAGGAAGTGGGCGAAATCGGCGCGGCTGCCACGCTCGAAGCCTTCGGCGATGTTGGACATGACCGAAAGTGCGGCGCGACGGATCTGGCTACGAAAGTCCAGCTCGCGGCGGAACGCCGGGCCGGCCGTCGCTTGCTTGACCACCTTCCGCAGCGCCCGCGCTTTCTGCCAGGCGATTAAGTCCTCGAATCGCTCAATCTTCGCCAAGCGCCACCTCCACTCAGTCCTCAGTCCTTTGCACTTTCAACTCTCCCGCCTTTTGCCGTTTGCCTTTTGCCTCAACCTCGATACGGCGCCGGCAACCTCGTACTCCGAATCCGATCCAGCTCCGCCCTCGTATTCGCCAGTTCCTCCTGCAAGATCCGAATCTGCGCGTTCATCCGCATCATGATCTCCGCCCCCGCGAGGTTCACCCCGAAGTCGTCGATCCAGCGCTGGATCTGGCGGATCCGCTCGATGTCGCTGTTCGAATACATCCGGATGTTGCCACCCGTCCGCTTGGGTTCGACGAGCCCCGCGCGCTCGTAGTAGCGCAGGGTCTGCTGGTGCATGCCGACGAGGCGGGCAGCGATCGAGATGACGTAGATTGGTTGGTCATCGTCATCGACGACGTCGTCAGCGCTGCCGCGATTCCTGGCCATGCGTCACCTCCTTTAGTGCGTAGTTGATGCCGTCTGGGAAGCGCGCATCGCTTCGAAGTGCGCCTTCTCTTCCGGCGTGAGTTTTTCGGGCAACTGGATGCGCGCTTTGACGTAGAGGTCGCCGCGCTGCCCACCCGAGCCAAGGACCGGCATGCCCTTGCCGGCGAGGCGGAATTGGCGGCCGTTCTGCGTGAGTTCCGGGATGCGAAGCGCCACCCGGCCGTCGATCGTCGCCACGGTGACCTCCCCGCCGAGCACTGCATCGAGCAGCGGCACATCCACTTCGGCGTGGAGGTCATCGCCTTTTCGTTCGAACCGGTGGTGTGGCAACACCGTCACCACCAGGTAGAGGTCGCCCGCCGAACCTTTCCCCGCGCCGGGCCGGCCTTCGCCCGCAACGCGCACGCGCGAGCCCGTCTTCACGCCCGCCGGAATGCGCACTTCGATGCGGCGCGGGCGGGTGACCGTGCCCATGCCTTCACACATGTGGCAGATGGCGCCAGCCACTTCGCCCGACCCACCGCAGGTGATGCACGGCTCCGGCGACTGCAGGTTCACCTGGCGGCTTGTGCCGTGGTACGCCTCTTCCAGTGTCACCTCGACCGGAGTCTCGATGTCCTGGCCCCGGCGGTTGCCGCCCATACCGGCCGTCCCACGCGGGCCGCCGCGTTCGCGCCGGAAAAACGTGTCGAAGATGCTTCCGAAGTCCCCGAAGCCTTCGGCGCCCTGAGCCGCACGGAAACCCGAACCGCCGCGCCGTTGCGACTCTTCGATCTGGTCGGCCATCTCCCAGCGGTCGCCGTACTTGTCGTACTTCTTCCGTTTCTCCGCGTCCGAGAGCACTTCAAACGCGGCGTTCACTTCTTTGAAGCGCGCTTCCGCGGCTTTGTCATTGGGGTTCACGTCCGGGTGGTGCTTTCGTGCCAGCTTCCGGTACGCCGAGCGGATGTCCTTCTCGGTGGCGTCTCGCGAAACTCCCAGGGCTTCGTAGAAATCCTTGGCCATGTACTCCCATCCTACGGGATTGCCATGCCGTTTACAAACGCATCGGTGAGCAAAGTTGATAAAGATTTACTAAGAGTACTTGCCAAGGTCTATCGCCGCTGCCATCATGATAGTGCACACCAAAACACCACTTGGAGGAATTACCCATGGCAACCGCTCTTACCCGTTGGGACCCGTCCGCCGATTTCGCAGCCATGCGAAACCTCATGGACCGGTTCTTCGACCAGCCCCTTGGCCGCCTGCCCTTCCGCGGCAGCGAAGACCTGGCGACCACCGCTAACCTCAGCCTCGATGTCGTCGAGAACGGCGATACCTTCGTCATTAAGGCCGCCGTCCCCGGTGTCGACCCCAAGGACGTTGAGATCTCCGTCGATGAAGATGTCCTCACCATCCGCGGCGAATTCAGCAAGCAGGAAGAGACCAAGGACGAGAACTACATCCGGCGCGAAATCCGCACCGGCAGCTTCCAGCGCCAGCTCCGCCTCCCCCCGACCGTCGAGCCGGAGAAAGCCCAGGCCAGCTTCGAGCACGGCATGCTGACCCTCTCCATCCCGAAGAAGGCCGAGGCCCGCGCCCGCTCCATCAAGATCACGCCCCAGGGCGTCATCGAAGGCGAGAAGGCCGAAACGCAATCCCAGAACTGAGCCAGCAAGGCCGGCGCACTCTCCCGCCGGTTGCCGCGAAGCCCCTCG